>JAOUFG010000105.1 GCA_029858345.1 Phycisphaerae bacterium | reverse complement strand
AATTTCTTGTTTTCGTATTTCAAATCGTCGCTCCATGACTTTTCCTTTCCATGGGGACTATTCCCCTGGAAAGTTATTCGTATAAATGACTTACAAAACTTTAATTATGTTGGACAGTAAAATTAGGCACTCGGTCAATTGCTGCTGGTCCGACATACTTAATTCATCACCATGAGCAGCAACCGCACAGGGTTTTTGCTGCATCGCTCCACTACAAAGTTGATGAAAATAATTTTGTATCTGTTCCCGTCTCTGTGGATTACGCTGCACATCAAGTCTTTCAAATAACTCCGGGTTCTGATCAAACAAACGAATCAACGTATCACTGGAACGATTTTGAATGGACCGCCCCGACTCCCAACGAGTATATGTTTTTTCTCCAATGCCAAGTTTTTGTGCAATCTCAGTCTGATTCAGGCCGGCGCGCACACGGATCGCTTTGATTTCATCCGGAGCCAACAAACCCAACCGCTGATACCGTACCTTATCCAATGCTTCGAGTAATTCAGGAGGAAGTATTTGTTCACCGCATTCAGAACACTCCTGCCACTGGGCATTTTCGATAACAATCATTCCGCCCGGAATATTTTCCGGAGGTTCAAAAGAAAATTGTCCACTTCGAGTTTCAACTGATTCATGACCACATATAGGGCAGAATTCAGACATAAATTTCACCTCCCTTACAGTTTCAATATTTTGGCTCATGTGCTGATATTATCAGCAAATAGTTTCCCGTCTTGACATTCTGGCGTATCTGGACTTTGACATAAAGCACATGCTCAGACACCGGACAGTTTTCTATAATATAAATTGTCTCACCAGTAAAATGAGGATCGTGTCGAGTTTCATCTTCTAAGATATACTTCCCTGCATCTATCCATTCACGTATAGCATCACAAATATCATGCCTTTTTAACCTCAGGCGTACCATATCCCTATATGCACTCGTTGTTGTCAGCACACCCTCAGGAATACCGGCAAGTTGATAAATAAGCCTTACAATTTCTTCAGTAGCCTTCTTTTTCGACATGAAGGCACTTTAATATATCGGCGGTTTTTTGTCAACTCCTTATTAAATAGTATCAAATAATACTTTTTGTTCAACAATATTTTTAATATTTTTATCATATAGAACCTTTTAAGGTTGCATCGAAAACTCAATTTCCGATGCAACCTTATATTTTAAAACAACTTACGTTGACTTGATCGCTGTCACAATTTGTTTGGTTTCCGGTGATTGTTTTTGCTGGGCGTCTTTGAAGCGGTCGGCCTGTTCGGGGTAGAGCTGCTTAAACAGTTCGTTGCCGGCGACGATTTCTTTGAGGGCTTTGGACTTTTCGCGTGCGGTTTTGATGGCCCCGGCAATGCGAATGCCGTACACCCCGCCGACAAGTCCGGCCAGTGCGATCCCCAACTCCATCGCGCTGTCGGCCAGTGCCCACGTATCCGGCTTTCGCAGCGAATCGGCCTTGGCTTCATTCACGATGACCGTACCCCGCCCCAATAACGCTTCAACGGTCTCCGGCCTGCCCTGAGCTTGCCGAAGGGGCAGTCCATAATCGGCCACGAACACCGTACTTTGCTCATGTGCCGTCGCCGTTAAGTCACACAAACGCTGTGAGGCGTTTTCATCGTTGGCCGCATCCGCGGCCGCGGCACACACCTGCCGATGCAGCCAGGCATTTTCCTTCTGCGCCTCGGTCGCGGCATAACGCAATCCCTCGCATCCGCTGAAAAATACCACTCCCATTAATACACTGATTACTGCTAACTGTTGACTGTTCACTGATAACGCTCCTTTCTTTGAATTGGATATTGTAGCTTGTAGATTGGTTCGACTCCTTCGGAGTCGGGTGATGTACGGGTACACTGACCACGGGTTCCGCTTCCGTCTTCGCTCTTCGAGCTACGACGGACGAGCCGCTGCACCCGCGGCTACCATTGTTTAAGCCCTACGGGCTTTGACAGCGGCATTCGCACCGCATCGGGCTCACTTGCGTCGCCGCGCTTTTGCTTAAAAAAATGAACATTTTGTCGCCAATCGAGTATTACTCCTTGACTTACCCGAGTAAGTTGATATAATAGAAACAACAGAGTTTTAATGTCGTAAAAACATAACGAACTCTAAACTGGATAGGAGAAAAAAAATGAACATCCGTAAAGCACTTCTTGTGGTACTGATCATCGCCATCGCCTCGCTGGGCCTGACACTGACTGGCTGCGAGAAAAAGGGCGAGCAACCCGCCGGCGAGCAACCCACCACCGAAAAAGCCATCTGTCCCAAGTGCGGCGAAGTTGCCGGCAGTGAGGCCTGCTGCATGACCAAGGCAGCCAAAGAGGCGGTCGAGGAAGCCAAAGAAGAAGTCGAAAAAGCTGCTGCTGAGCATCCGACTGAGCATCCGAAATAATCGCCGGCAAAACGCTTACAAACAGGAACGAGAGAACGACTATGAACTGGAGAGCATGGGTACCAGTGGCGGCTGGGGTCTATATTTTGTTCATTGGTTGTGAGAAATCGCCGGCCCCTGAACAGAACGCCGTAACCTCCGTGCCGCATGTCATCACCGCTGATATTCAGGCGGGCATCGAAAAACACATCGCCGAACGAACCGCGCTCGGGGGCGGTTTCTACAACCTCGACCACGAAGGCGAAACGCTCAAACTCAAGCTGGTTCGTGTCCATACCGAGTACCTGGCCAACCTGGGACCGCGGCGGCACTTTGCCTGCATCGACATGGCAACCAGTGTGGGCGATGTGTACGATATCGATTTCTTTCTCGCCGGCGATCCCGGTAGTATGACCGTCACGGAAACCACCGTCCACAAGTTCAACGGTCAGCCCTATTACGCCTGGGAGCAAAATCGCGACAAAACCTGGCACCGTGTTCCCTTCGAAGACGCCCCGCCGGAAGTGCTGGGCGCCATCAAGGGCAGCGACCGGTTCGAATTTTTCTATCAGGCAACATTGCCGGAGTTGACCGACGCGGCCCGCATGTGGATCCCCATCCCGACGAGCGATGCTTTTCAGACGGTTGAGGTCACTTCCATCACCGCCCCCGGCACCTCGCAAATGCTGACAGACTCTAAATACGGAAACCGTGTCATGTTCCTCAATCTGGGAGCCGAAGACGGCGGCAAAACCATCGAGATCCGCTGCCAGGTAGAGCGTCTGGAAAAAGGTGTTTATGAGGCGAAAGCCGACGACCCGAAGCAGTATCTGAATCCGGAAACGATGGTACCCGCGGATGACCGGTTCAAGGTTATCGCCGCTGAAGTCGTTGAAGGCAAACCCGGCGACCTCGTCCGCGCCCGCGCGCTGTATGACTATGTCATCAAGACCATGCGCTATGCAAAAGCCGGTGAGGGGTGGGGCAAAGGCGACGCGGTCTTTGCCTGTGACGCACGGCACGGCAACTGCACCGATTTTCATTCGCTCTTCATCGCCTTGTGCCGCGCGGTCGATATCCCCGCGCGGTTCGCCATCGGCGTGGCGATCCCCTCGGCACGCGATGAAGGCGCCGCCGATGGCTACCACTGCTGGGCGGAGTTCTACACCGACGGCAAGTGGTGGCCCGTCGATATCAGCGAGGGGGATAAGTGCTCGCCGCTGTCGACCTATTACTTCGGTCACCATCCGGCCAACCGCGTGGAACTGAGCCGCGGCCGCGACCTCATCCTCGACCCCGGCCCCGAATCCGGACCGATCAACTTTTTGGCCTATCCCGTTCTGGAGATCGCCGGAAAACCCACAAAAGCCAAAACCGTCTTCGCCTTCAATCGAAATACAACCGGCAATCTTTAGAACCGAAGGTTCGGCAGTTAGTTAGCCGGCGGCGTGAGCCGCCGGAGAAGGATACTGACCACAGACAAGCCCCAACGGGGCGAAAGTTATATAAGCAGGATTTCTTTCGCCCTTTCAGGGCTTAGAATTTTTTTCAATCCCCGAACCGGATGCTCACGCATCCGGCTAATAAACTTCCGCCCTCCGGGCTTTACATTCTTATATCCTTATCTCCCTACATCCTTGTATACCTGTATTCCTGTACACCTACATCCCTGCATTTACTCTTGTAAATCCTGTTGATCCTGCCTGTCCGGCGAAGCTCATAGAGCGAAGACGGATCTAAAAGTGAATTCGTGCCTATTCGTGGTTCTGTCCTTCTCGTTTATCGTGTCACTGCCGTTCCACGCTTTTGTTTTACGGCGGCGTTATTCGCATCCCATCGGGCGGCTCGCGCCGCTCCGCTTTTGTTCGATGGTTTGCAAACGATATTCGTGTGCAATCGTGCGTTCCTGGAGGGTTTCCAGCTTGTCGCAGAGTTTTTCCTGGGCGGTCAGCAGTTGTTTGACGTCGTGGCTGACGAGGTCGAGCTGTCTTTGGAGGTTGACCCAGCTTGTCACGATCAGGGCCGCTAAAGTGATTAACTGAAAAAAGACTGATACACTGACCTGCCGCTGCAGACGCCATCGATTGGTTGATTCCATAAAATGCTCCTTCCTGAACTGTTTACTGATAACTGAAATTATTGATTTGACACGCGGGCCCCGCGGCTTATAATAGCAACGAACTCATGAGGTTATGGAGATTCTGAGCATGGAAGAGAATACGAATCGATTCCTGCAGGGGTTGGCCGTATGCGTGACATTTGCACTGGCTGCGGGTTTTGCCGCGCTGATATTTCACGCCGCATCTGACTACACCACCCATTACACGGCGGTCAAGATCTATTCGATTGCCTGGTTTGCAGCGTGTGTACTGTCCTTTTACTGCGGCCTGCTCGTCGTGCCGCGGTCACTGGGGATCATCTTTTCGTTTACCGGGCTGGTTGCGTTTGCCATCCTGTGCGCACTGGATGCCGGCACTCTCTCGGCGTATCCGTATCTCGGCCGCATCGTTCAAATCCTTCCGGCGATGCTGTTTCTGCTCGCGTGGGCGTTTATTGCAATTGCTTCCTGCCGCAGCGAGAGCAAGAAAACCCGGCTGTCCAGTTGGTTGTGGCTGACGGTTTTCCTGATGCTGCTGTTCAGCTGGGGGGCGTTTCATTTCGCACAGGGCAAGCTGCACAATCAGCGTAACGCTCACATTGCGGAGGCCCGCGAAAAAACACTGCAACTCGTTGAAAAGCTTGATGCCTATAAGAAAGACAACGGTGCCTATCCGGACACGCTGGCCGAGGCGGGCCTGACTGAGGAGATGGCGGCGCTGGACTATCGCGATAAACGCATCAAGTATTTCGGGCATGGAACCGACTTTGTGCTGACCTTTGACGATCCGCTGCTGAGCAGCCAGAAGGCCTTTTCCTGGGATACCACCAAAAACGGCTGGTTCCCCGAAGACCCCAAAGACACCATCGACAACCACAGTGAACACATGTTCCTCGGGTTCCTGCGGCAGAGGTGATTTCCTATTTCAAATTTCCAATTGCCGATTTATACAATGTGAAATAGGAAATATTATTCCCTCACCAGCTTGACCGCCGCCGGTCGTGTGAGTTTATCTGCCTCGCCATCGGCGTTGGTATCGATGTTGACGGTCAATCGTTCGACGGCTTTGCCGAACTGCCATTGGTACTGTTCCTTCTTTTCGACAAGCACGGTCTGGCCGTCAGCGCCGGTATAGAGCGATTCGAATACCATCGCGAGAATCCCGAAGATGGATGCCTGCCGGAGTGCGTCCGGGTTGGTGATGTCGTCTACGCTGTGTTCTGCATCGAGGCAGCCGGGCGACAGGCCGAGCTTCTGCGACAGCTGGAACAGGATTTCGTAGGCCTGCGGGGCGTAGGTGACGATCCGCCAGGTCAGGCCCGAGGCCGAACCGATGGGGATGGCCGCCTGTTCGCTACTCGTTCGCAGGACTGAAACGGTCAGATGCGTACTGTCAATCACATCGACAACCTCGAATGCGCCTTTGATGACACCGTCGGTGCTTTCAAGGTAAATCACATGTCCGGCGGCGACCTGTGCGGCGGTAAAGTCCACGCCGGAGGCGGTAAACTGCGTGCCGGCGACGATGCCGTTACTGCCGGAACACAACACCTGCGACGACAAATACCACGAACCGAACACATTCGGCTCGAACTTCGCTAAATCAACATCACTTGAAAATGAAAGCATAAAAACTCCTTTCTGTAACGCCGACATCTTGCCGGCAGTTGTTAAGTCCACAGATTACACAGATGAACACAGATTATTTTTAGCCACGAATTAACACGAATTTCCACAAATGATTTCTTTAGACAGGGCCTGCATTGAGCGCAGTCGAATGGGATGAACGGGATCTACAGGATAAACGACAAGGGCTGAAGGCCCCAAAGGTTGTTAACCAGCGGAACGGGCCGCCGGAAAGTTGAACATCTCGAATCATAAAACTCCGCAAGGATGACACGGGGTTTAGCAAACCACTACTGGATAAATGTTTTACTTGTTAATTTTTCGTTTTGCTTTCTTTTTTGTTGCAGTCTTTGCTTTGACTTTTTTTGCAACTTTTTTATTGGCCAATTTATCCTGTTGAAAGTCGTCTGCTGGCTTTACAATTCTAAATACAGGCATTGTAAGTGAAGGTAAGCCCATTCTTGTTGTTGCATTCTGAACAAATTCACGCCAGTATGGCCATGCATTATAGATTCCATTTGTCTTACCAAAACTATCAAAATATTCGTCTGGCATTTCTGAAACATTTTTTGCATTATAGACCAATAGAAACGATGCATCAATTGTTGCAAATGGATCGTTTTCTTCTTTTTCAAGAAATGTTTTAAGGGAAAATTCAGCAATCACAAATATTCGCCCTGCTTCTCTATCAACTTGAACATCAACATCTTTGTCAACATCAAAACATTTATTCCCTTGAATATTCTTGATACTCTGGTTGCAGTTACACCCCAGAAGACGTACTTCTTGCAATTCTACCTGTTCTGCAACTTGCACAGCATCTTTAAGACTGGGTTGGACCTCTTTATTTTTATTTTGTACTAATTTATCCATATTCAAGCTACCATTTCTTCTGCTAAAAGTTCGTCACAACTGTTTACATCACCATAGCATTCAGGATAACTTAACATCTTCCAGTTGTTGCATTCTCTACTCTTGAAATTAGCCACATTCAAGGGAGCAACATTTACCTTTGTTTTTAAAACAACTCTTGCATTGAGTGGCACTGTTTCAATTAAGAGTTTCGTATCCAAAGCATAGAGAACATCAGATATTGTCCGCAAGGTCATATTTGCTGTGCCATCAAGTAATCGAGTTATATATGTTTTATGCCGATCTATTTTTTTTGCAAGATCAACACGACTGATTTTCTGTTGCTCCATAAGCTTTGCGATTGCTTCTGTAACATCAAGAATCAACTTTTCTTGCTGACACAATTTTTGAAATTCCTGATCCCGCAGAAAATCTGGATTCATTATATCTTTCATTTATAACCCCTTTTCAATTTCATAGGTATTTTGAAAATTATATACTACCTAAAAATTCTTTTCTGATTGCCTCTGCTGTTTCTATTTCTTTTCTTTGTGTATTGTTTGATTTCTTAGCGAAACCATTTGTTAAATACCATGTATTTCGATGTCTAAAACAAAAAATTCGATATGGTTTTGATATGAATTCCCATATGTCACACCCTTGTAGCTTTTTGAATTTCTGCCTATTGCTTAGTTTGCCATCCTCTGATTCGAGCAACTTTTGAAATAACGCCACAAATTTCGCATAAGCACTCTTGTCTAACGAAGACAAAAAATCCTCTGCTGGCTTATTACCATTCTTACGGCTAGCATAGTCAATATTACATTTACATCCCTGAAACATCTTTTATACGCTTTCCTCATATCGTCAATCTCCACCACTAAGTTTACTTATATATAAACTATTACATATAATTCAAACAAAAAGTTCTTAGTTTCATTAAATTTATCAAGATATTTTATGTCTACATTAGACAAAGAAAAACATAACCTTTTGCGTATAAAAGGATTACAAAATATGCGCCCTCTACAAAAATTCACCACGAAGATCACGAAGTGAATGAAGATATATAACGATAAATCTTCGTGTGCTTCGTGATCTTCGTGGTTTTATCATGCAACGCCAAGCACAGAGACTCAGGCAGGATGCCTGAGCTACCTTAGCTCGTAGCGAGGCCGCGGATGAGGCCGTGGGCGGCTTCGTTTTTGAGTTCGAGTGTGTATTCGCCGATGAGCTCGCCGCACTCGTAGTCGCCGGAGCTTGCCAGCGGTTTGAAGTGGAAGCTGCGTCCGGCCATCGGCAGCACACCCACGCGCGACGAATCCAGCAGCAGGACCGCGTCGGCCGGAATCCAGCGTGTGGTCACGATCCTGCACAGGCCAAAGTCGCTCTCGTAGGCCGACACGCCGTCGCGGTAGGTCGTCTCGCCGGACGTATAACCCCGCACCGCACTGAGGAAGCCGTTGATCTTTCGCTTTTGAAAACCGCCGACGACGATCGTATCGACGCTGCCGTTGCTGTTTTCCCAGATCTTCCGCAGGACGTAGTTGATCTTGTCCTCGTCGAGCGTCGTACCCGCCGGCATGCCGCCGGTGTCCGCGGTAAACACATTCGTCGACAGATGCGCGAGAATGCCCTTCATCGTCCGGCGGACCGTGCTGCTGCCCTGGGGGGTGGCGCTCGGTGCGCCGCCGTTGATGACGGTGTTTTCCAGGTCCCGCAGCAGTTCACGCAGCCGTTCCTGTTTCTGGTAATCCATCTCATCGGCCAATCCCAACTGCGACGCCGCCAGGTCCGAGCCGCTGACCTCGACCGCGGCGGTAAAGATCTGCGTGTAGTTGCTCATCCGGCTGCGATTGGTAAACCGTGCTTCGGGCTTATCGCCGCCTTCCAGTGCGGCGTTGCCGAGGATGTTGATCTCCTGGCCGTTGCTGATCTCCTCGGCGGTGGTGCCTGCATAGAAAATATGGAACGACCGGCCCTGCGATTGTAAAGGGTCGTCATAAGCCGATAGTGCTTATGCGATACGGTGGCGTGTGGCCACTGAAAATCGCGGGTTATTACCTTGCGGCAACAGAGCCGC
>JAOUFG010000194.1 GCA_029858345.1 Phycisphaerae bacterium | reverse complement strand
GCTTCGGCAGTTTCAGGACTTAGGCCACAAAGCCGTACTCATTATCGGCGACTACACCGCCCGCATCGGCGACCCGACCGGCCAGAACACCACCCGCCCCATGCTCAGTGCCGAACAAATCAAAGAAAATGCCCAGACCTACTTCGACCAAGCGGGCAAAGTGCTGGATATGTCGCCGGAGAAGGTCGAGGTGCGATACAACAGCGAGTGGCTGGCCGACCTGCGGCTGGCCGATGTAATTAAGCTGACTGCGTCGATGACGGTGGCACGGATGCTGGAGCGGGATACGTTCGAGATTCGCTACAAAAAAGGCGATCCCATTGGCGTACACGAGTTTCTGTATCCGCTCATGCAGGGATACGACTCGGTTGCGATCAAAAGCGACGTGGAACTGGGTGGCACCGACCAGACGTATAACAACCTTGTGGGAAGGGACTTGCAGCGAATCGACGGGCAAAAGCCGCAGATTGTCATTACCATGCCGATCCTGGTCGGACTGGACGGTGTACAGAAGATGTCCAAATCCAAGGACAACTATATTGGCGTAACCGACACCCCTTCGAACATGTTCGGCAAGACGATGAGCATTCCCGACGAACTGATGGAAAACTACTTCACGCTCCTGACGGATATTCCCGCGGATGAAATAAAAGTCCTGTGCGATGCGTCCAAGACACATCCGAAAGAGGCCAAGGTTAAACTCGGCAAGATGATTGTTGAGCAATTTTATGATGCGGCTGCTGCCGAAGCCGCCGCCGCAGAGTTCGAAAAGGTCTTTGCCCAAAACCAACTGCCGGATGAGATGCCGGAACTGGAAATCGCCGCCGAGCCGATAATGGCCAGCAAACTGCTGCAACAGTGCGGGCTGGTCGAAAGCGGCGGCGAGGCCAAACGCATGTGCAAGCAGGGCGGCGTCAAGATCAACGACGAAAAAATCGCCGACCCGTCACAGGAGATCACGCCCACCGACGGCATGGTCGTGCAGGTTGGTAAACGGAAATTCGCAAAATTGAAAATTCAATAACCACGGATTTACACGGATTTACACGGATTTTTTATAATAAATATATTAATCCGCGATAATCTGCGTAATCCGCGGTTTCCTTTATGGAGATAGCTATGAAGCTTCCCGAAGTGAAAAACGCGGACAAATATACGGGGCTGTATGTTGTGGATTTCGGCGATCATTGCGGCGTCGGCTTTACCGCTGAGGAAATCGCTGAGCTTTTGGAAAGCGACCAATTTGCCGATGTGCAGGTGTACAAAGTCCACCGCGCCAACCCGGACGGCACGATGGAATTGAAGGGCGTCCCGCGGCAGACATTCGGACTGGAGGCCGGGATGTTCTTTTACGCCGCCGATGAAGCGGCCGCTCAGGTGGATTATCACCGACTGCTGGCGTGGGCCGATGAGCAGCTTCCGCCGGCCCGCTGTAAGGTGCATCTGGCCAATGCCGGCGAATTATTTGTGACAGCCCTGATCTATCCGGCGGAATTTGACGACGCTTTCAGCCGCTGGCTGCTCGATGGCAATTACCGGACCGCAGGACAAGTCGAAGGCGGCACCGGCGCCGTAGAGCGTTATTATGACGTCGCGGAAAAAATCCTCGAACGAAAGAATCTCTGGCCGGCATCGTCCATAGAGCATTTCCATGGCGAAGCACTAATGGAAGCGACCAATCGGGCAATCGTACGATGAAACTCAAGCACATTCCAAAACAAAAACGCCTGGGCTGGGGAGCCGGATGGCTGTTAAAGCTTTTTGGCAAAAATCCGCGGTTGCAGTCGACCGCTGAACTCTACCGGAAGGATTTTCATCCCAATACACAAAAGATGGGCCTGCGGTTTTCAGAGCGTATTCGTAATGTCTTCCGCCATCTGTGGCTAAAACGCCACCACCTTTAACCCCTCTTTTTTCGAATTTACCAATTTTTCATTGACTGCCTTTGCGAATTATCTTAAACTATTATCTTAAATAAGCGTTTAATTTAATTGGGTATCTGTAGGATTTTTCGTCACATGGGAAAAAGAAAAGACGGTCTGGATCGAAAAGCCCAGCTTTTAGAAGCAGCCACGAAGGTTTTTGCCCGAAAAGGATACGACAAAACCACAGTTGCGGATATCTGCCAAACCGCCAAATCCAACACTGCATCGGTGAACTATTACTTCGGCTCAAAAGAAGAGCTTTATGCAGAGGTCTGGACAGCGGCTTT
>JAOUFG010000104.1 GCA_029858345.1 Phycisphaerae bacterium | reverse complement strand
ACAGGTCCCTGTGCCTCGAGCACGCAGTTGAGATAGTGGCGTCTGTTTTTAGACAACGAACCATTAACCTGTGCTTCGAGCACGAATAACAGAATGAGCAAAACGACCTTTGCAGGAAAGGTGTGCCATATTAAAATGTAAAAGAACAAAAAAACAAATTACCACTTGACGGATGGCCTCATAACAGGGACCTTGAAATAATGACACAGCAGGAAGCGAAGCAGATTACATTAGAAACCGCCGTGCAGTACCTCAAGGGAGTAGGGCCGTCACGGGCCGCGGCGTTTGCGGAGTTGGGAGTGCGGACCGTTGGTGATTTTCTGGAGTATTACCCGCGGGATTGGGTGTTTATGCCCGAACCGGTGAAGATTGCCGATGCCCGGATTGGCCAAATGGTGTGCCTGGTGGGCATCGTCGAGCAGACGGACTGGCAGCCGTACCGCAAGGTGCCGATGTTTGAGGTCACGCTCGCCGATGACACCGGTTACATCCGCGTGGTCTGGTTTCACGGCCGCTATCTGATGAATCAACTCGAACCCGGACAGTTACTGCTGGTCCACGGCAAGGTCGGCAAATACAAATACCAGCTTCAGCTCAACAATCCTAAATTCACCATTCTGGCCGAAGATCAACCCCGCGGTCCGGAGTCCCTCAGCGGTCCGGTCTATCCGGCCAGCGCCAAACTCCCCGGCTGGCAGATCAAGAAAATCATGCAGTCGCACATTGCGGAACTGGCGCCGCTGGAGCCGGAGTTCCTAGAGGCGGGCCTGCTCAAAAAAAACGCACTCATGCTCCGCGCCAAGGCCTATCGGCAGATTCACGACCCCGTCGATGAAGACACATTGGCTCAGGCCAAACGCCGGCTCAAATATGACGAATTGTTCCTCATGCAGACCGGGCTGGCCCTGAAGCGGTATCATGTTCGGCACGGCGACCCCGCGGCCCCGATGCGGTGCGATGACGCGATCGACAGCCGGATTCGTAAGCGGTTTCCGTTTTTGCTGACCGAAGATCAGGAACAGGTCATCGGCGAGGTCGTCACGGACATGGCCAAAGAGATTCCGATGAACCGGCTCCTGCAGGGGGATGTCGGTTCCGGCAAGACGGTTGTTGCGTTGTATGGGGCATTGGTGGCGGTGGCGAACAAATGTCAGGCCGCGATCATGGCACCGACGGAGATTCTCGCCCGCCAGCATTACGAAAGTATTGAACGCTTTCTCAAGGGCAGCCGGGTCCGTCGCGAACTGATTGTCGGTGGTCTGACCGGCAAAAAACGCACAAAGCTTCTGGGCCGGATTAAAAACGGCGAGGTGGATATTGTCGTCGGGACGATTGCACTGGTTCAGGCCGATATTGATTTTGCAAATCTCGGTCTTGTAGTAATTGACGAGCAGCACAAGTTCGGCGTCCATCAGCGGGCCCAACTGCGAAAGGGGCGCTCGCCGCACTGCCTGGTCATGACGGCCACGCCGATCCCGCGCACACTGGCGATGACGGCGTTTGGCGATCTGGATGTGTCGATTATCCGGCACAGCCCGCCCGGCCGGGGAGAGGTCATTACCCGCTGGGTCGAGCCGCCGAATCGTAATGACGCGATGGAGTTTATCCGCCAGCGGCTTAAGGCAAAAAAGCAGGCCTACTTTGTCTATCCGCGGATCGATTCGGAAAACAATGTCGACTCCGAAAAATCCGACATCAAGGCGGCAGTGGACGAATTTCACGTCTTAAACGAAAAAGTCTTTCCGGAGTTTAAGGTTGCACTGCTGCACGGCCAGATGTCCGCGGACGAAAAAATGCAGACGATGGCCGCGTTTCGGGAAGGGCAGATTGATGTGCTGGTATCCACTGTCGTTATCGAGGTAGGTGTGGATGTGCCGAACGCGACGATCATGGTGATTGAAAACGCCAACCGCTTTGGTCTGGCGCAGCTGCATCAACTTCGCGGCCGTATCGGACGCGGCCAGAGTAAGTCCTGTTGTTTACTGTTTGCCGAAACCGCCGATGAAACCGCCATCAGCCGCCTGCAAATCATGACACGCAGCCGGGACGGATTCGAGATCGCCGAACATGATTTGAAACTGCGCGGTCCCGGCGAACTGTTCAGCGCCCGCCAGCACGGCCTGCCGGATTTGAAGATCGCCAACATCGTTGAGGATTTTGAATTGCTGAACCTGGCCCGCCGGGACGCCTTCGCAATGATCGCAGACGACCCAACCCTGATCCAACCGGAACATGCCACCCTCCGCAAAGAAGTCATCCAACGCTTCGGCGACAAACTCGGCCTCGTCGATGTAGGGTAATTTCGGGATTTATCTTGATAACTTGCTCTTTATGGTCTACAATTCTGCTGTTATGCGTCGATAATGGAAAATCGCTTATAAAAAAGCATGATTATGAAAAGGAGCGTTACGATGTTTAGAAGGTTATTGTTATTTCTATTTTTCGCTGCATTCCTTACCGGCTTTGTTTATGCGCAAAAAGAAGGGGAAATCACAGAAGGCTCTGTTTATATCCCCGACGAAAATCTGAAAACAGCTATCGAAATTGCTTTGGGAGTGTCTGATCCCAACCAGACAGACATGCTAAAATTGACGGAGTTACGGGCAGAGGATTGCTTCATCACTGATTTGACAGGGTTGGAATATGCAACGAATTTGACAAAGCTATTTCTTGAGGAGAACAAACTAACATCCTTTCCTGCAGAGATCGGCAAACTGAAAAATTTGCAAACATTAGTTCTTAATAACAATAAACTGATTTCACTGCCACCGGAGTTTGGAAATCTGGTGAATCTGACTCATTTGTACCTTTATGACAATCAACTAAAGTATGTGCCATCTGAGATTGGGAATCTGTCAAATCTGACAGCTCTAACACTATCTCATAATCAACTCTCATCCTTGCCACCGGAACTGTGGAACCTGACACAACTGAAGTGGCTTCGGATCAATAATAATCATATGACCTCGATACCACCGGAAATTTCCTGTTTGATAAATCTGGAACATTTGGATCTCGATGGTAATCAATTAAGCTTTCTGCCACCAGAGATTGGGAAACTGACAAATCTCGAAGTTCTCTCTGTTAGCAGCAATCAATTGACATCTTTGCCGCCTGAGCTTTGGGAACTGACGAAGTTGGAACATCTCCACATTCGCAGCAACCAATTAAGCTCATTGCCTCCGGAGATTGGGAATCTGACGAAGTTGCGGTCCCTTTACCTTACCGACAACCAACTGAAGTATCTGCCTTCGGAAATTGCTAACCTGAAAGAATTGAACTGTCTTGATCTCGGTAAAAACCATCTGATTTCCCTGCCAATGGAGATTGGCAGTCTGACAAAGCTGGAACGTTTTTATATAAAGGAGAATCCGTTTGGTGCTACTTTCTATCATGAACAACTGCCTGAGTTAGTATCTCAATTGGCCAAAACGAAGATTATCTACAGTTCTGAAGCCGAATTGGATCCGGGTGTCAATACTATGACTCCAGGCGTCGACACTGTCTACCCGGAATTAGAAACGAATGATGAAGAACCGGTCTACATTCCGGATGAGAATCTTAAAGCCGCTATCGAAGTTGAACTTGGGATCATGGATCCGGGGCCGACGGCGATGCTCAAGCTGACAAGGTTATCTCCAACGCAACAATCCATCCAGGATTTAACCGGTCTCGAATATGCAACAAATTTAGAAGAACTATACCTTGGGGAAAATGAACTAACTTTCCTTCCGCCGGAAATTGGAAATCTGACAAAATTATCTGTGATAATGTTAGGGCATAATCAACTGATTACCTTGCCTCCGGAAATTGGGAACCTGACGAAGCTGACGCAATTTGGCCTTGATAACAATCAATTGACTTCGCTGCCAGCGGAGATTGGCAATCTAACGAAACTCAATCTTCTTTGGCTCGGTAATAACTCATTGAAATCTATTCCGCCGGAGATATGGAATTTGACGAATCTGACGAAACTTACCCTTAATCACAATCATCTGACCTCGCTGTCGCCTGAAGTCGGCAACCTAACGAAACTGGAACTTCTTTGGCTTGGTCGCAATCCATTTGGCTCTGTGCCACCGGAGATCGGCCACCTGCCGAAATTGCAGCGACTCATGCTCTATCACTGTCAACTGGCAACTCTACCGCCGGAAATCGGCAATCTGACTCATTTAGAAGAACTTCTTATCAATGATAATCAATTGTCTGCCTTGCCGCCTGAAATATGTAAACTGACGCATTTGACTAGACTAACCCTCAATGGAAATCCACTGGGTGCATTACCCCCGGAGATTGGTAGCCTGACCGAACTAGAGCAGCTTACTCTTCACGGCATCGGCCTAACTTCATTACCGTCGGAGTTCTGGAACCTGACAAAACTGAAAGAGCTTGACCTCGGGGGAAACCAGCTAACATCGTTGCCCTTGGAACTCTGGAACTTAACGGATTTGACATTGCTTTGTCTTAGCGGTAATTCGGGGATTACTCTGCCGCCCGAGCTTGGAAATCTGACCAAATTACAACATCTTTATCTCGACGAAATGCAACTGGATTCATTACCGCCGGAACTGTGGACTTTAACAGAATTGAAGCATCTCTACTTTCGAGGCAACAATCTGACTGAACTTTCATCTCAAATCGGCAATCTTACAAAACTAGAGAGGATCAATCTTTCTGGTAATCGATTCGACACGTTACCTGAGGAGATCGAAAACCTGGAAAATCTGAAGAGTTGCCACATAACATTCTATATCGACAAATGATTTCCTTCTGAAATCAACGATTCAAAAAAGTGCTTGAGATGTCTGTAATTATCATACGCTCTTCTGTTTCGCTAGATCAAAATTCTCTGGAAATCCGAGCCGAAAATGGTTAAATAGCAGTTTCAAGAGAAAAAGGCACGATTTAAAGCCTTTCGGAACCCGCATAAGTGCTTATTCTATAATGAAATATGAAGTTTTATTACAAAAACAAAAAAGTTGAGCAATGGGTCATTGCTTTCAACTTCACAGCGACCGCAACGGTGATTGCGATTTTCGTGATACTGTATGGGTTTGACCGGGCGGTTCTGCCGCTGCCGATCCTGCATGTCGCCGAGATCAGTTTCTGTTTTTACTTCTTCGCCGAAAAGATCATCCGTTTTTTCAATGCCGAAAGCAAGCTGGAGTTTCTTAAGACAAACTGGTTTGAGATCCCGCTACTGCTGGTTCTGCTGCTGATTGCCGGCGGGGCGGATCGATGGTTTCCGCTGCTGGATCGGGATGTGGTGTTGCTTCCGGCGATCACGGTGTACCTGATCCTGCAGGTGCTGTCAAAGGTGTGCCTGGGAATGGTGCAGTTTGCCTCGACCGGAAAAAATCCGACAATCGGGCTGATCGTTCTGTTTGTGATTCTGATCTGTGCGGGGGCGGGGCTGCTGATGCTGCCCAAGGCCCATAACCTGGATCATATGAGTGTGACGGATGCATTTTTTACCGCGACCAGCGCCACCTGCGTGACGGGATTGATCGTGGTGGATACGGGAGAGGATTTTACCCTGATCGGTCAGACGATTATTTTGATCCTGATTCAGCTCGGTGGTCTGGGCATTGTGGTTTTCGGTGCGGTATTGGCACTGCTGCTGGGCCAGGCGCTGAGCGTCAAAGAGTCATTGGCGATGCAGGATTTGCTCAATGCTCAGACGCTTCGAAATATCAGCATGATGATCGGCTTTATTTTCCTGGGGACGGTTGTGATTGAAGCCATCGGAGCCGTGGCATTGATGCCGATGTGGGACAATGTACTGTTGTCGGCGCCGGCTCCGGAGATGCGATGGTTTTACAGCGTCTTCCATTCGGTCAGCGCTTTCTGCAATGCGGGATTCAGCCTGTTTAATAAAAGCTTGATTGATTACGATGCTTCATTCGGCGTCTATACGGTGATTGCACCGCTGATTATCCTTGGCGGGCTGGGATTTGGCGTATTGTATAACCTGACGCATGTGGCGGCCGATCATGTGAAGCGGTTTTTCCGCCGCAAGCTGAATCCGGCCTCGGCGTTGTCTATGGGCATACCGCAGCGGCTTCAGCTGCAGACAAAAATTGTGCTGGCAACAAGCTTGATTCTGATTATAACCGGGGCCGTTTTATTGATGTTGTTTGAGCATTTTTCCACGATAACAGAACATCATGACCATTTCAGGATTGCGCTGTTTCAGTCCGTTACCGCTCGAACGGCCGGCTTTAACACCGTTGACATTTCTTCGCTGTCCGAGGCCAGTAAGCTTATTTTAATGATGCTGATGTTTATCGGCGGCTCGCCCGGTTCGACGGCGGGCGGCATCAAGACTGTGACACTGGCGATTGTCATCATGGTCATTTATGCCACGCTCCGTAAACGCAGGGAAGTCGAGATTTTCAAACGGTCCATCCGGATGGGGGTTGTCGGACGGGCGATTACGGTGATGCTGCTGTTTGCCGGCTTGCTGATCCTGATGACGATGCTGCTGACGCTGGCCGAACACAACTCCGGCTGGAGTCTGCTGGATCTGGCGTTTGAGACGGGTTCTGCCCTGGGCACCGTGGGGCTCAGTACCGGCGTTACGCCGACTTTGACACTGGCCGGGAAATGGGTTATTATAGTTACCATGCTGGTCGGCCGGCTGGGGCCGCTGACGTTGCTGGTGGGATTGACATTCAATCTCAAACCGGCAAGCTACGACTACCCCTCCGAGCCGCTGATGATCGGATAGGGTAAAAAAATAAAATATCAAAATGCAAAAATTAAAATTAAGGAAGTCCGGCCCGCAGGGCCGTCCATAATTTTACGATTTAATATTTGATTTTTAATATTAGAACGGGAGTTCTTATGAAGCGTTTTGCAGTGATCGGGTTAGGGCGTTTTGGAAAAAAACTGGCGATTGCCTTGTCCATGAGCGGCGCTGAGGTTGTGGCCATCGATAAGGAGCGGATGATCATCGAGGACATCCGCGACCAGGTCACCCATGCGGTGCGGCTGGACAGCACCGACGAAGAGTCCCTCAAGGCCCAGGGCATCGGCAAGGTCGACATCGCCATCGTCGGTATGGGCGAACGCGGCAGGGCGTTCGAGTCGGCCATTCTGACCGTGGTTAATCTCAAAGCCATCGGCGTGCCGCTGATCTATGCCCGCGCCGCGAATCTGACGGCCGGGCAGGTGTTCAGTGCCGTCGGCGCGACCGATGTGATCTATCCGGAGATCGAGACCGCCCAGCGCTGGGCCTATAAGCTCATCGCGCCGCATATCGAGGAAAAGATTGACTTTGCTCCCGGCTACAGCCTGGCCCGTGTAAAGGCCCCGGCGGGCTTTCATGAAAAAACGGTCATGGACCTGCAGCTCCGCCAGAAGTACAACGTCAACCTCGTCGCCATCAAACGCGCCGACCAGAACATCAAACCCGACGAAGACGGCATCATCAACGTCCCCATGCCCAGCACGGTCATCTACGCCGAAGACATCCTCATGGTCGCCGGCTCCGACCTCGACCTGGCCAAGATGCCGCAGGACTAACTGGGAGCGCGGGCGTCCCGCCCGCATTGACGTGTAAGCTGAACCACAAATGAACACAAATACACACGAAATTAAACCACGAAAGTCTTGAAGATATTATGAGTTAAGGCAAGGTCACATGAGAAGGTGCATTGGAATTCTTACTGTATTAGGCGTTTTTTTACTGATTTGGCTTCCTCATCTACTCTCGTTGTTTTTTACAATTAAAATGCCTTGGTGGAATTCAGAAACACGTAACACATGGAATTTTAATTTCTTCCTTTTGTTTTTGGGGACATTAGGAGTGTTGCTAAATTTATACCTTCATGTATTCCGTCCATTCTTTTATAAGTTCAAACATGGTTCAATGGAGTCATATCGTTTTATATCAGGAATACCACTGTTTTCATCGTTGGCTGGTGTTTATTCGGCTTTTTGGCTAACGCCCCTAATTTGGCCGTGTCTATTGGCAACAGTTTTGCTGTTATCAGATGTTGGTGGAGTAGTATGGTTTTTAATCTTCACTTGGAAAGATGATTCACTTTGGAGTCCTCGAAAGTACAATCATCAACAAGAGAATGGTGATTAATCTTAATTTATTCCTGTAAATCCCGTTAATCCTGTCTAAAATATCCGTGTTAATCTGTGTCTAAAAATGAAAAATCAAAAAATCTATGTTTCTGACCTCGATGGTACACTGCTGCGAAGTGACGGGACGTTATCTGAATACAGCCGCAAGGTACTGACCGAGATGCTTAAGGCGGGGGTGCATTTTACGGTGGCCAGTGCCCGGGCGTGGGGGGAGATTGTGCCGGTTCTTGGCGATCTGCCATTGCAGCTGCCGGTCATTGCGATCAACGGTGCGTATCTGACCGATTACAAAACCGGACAGCATCTTGTGATTAACCATCTCGCCAATGACTTTGCGAATACGCTCTATGGGCACATTCTCGACCATCATCTGCAGCCGTTTATTGTCACGCATAACGGCACCGAAGATTGTTTGTACTGGCAGGATCTGGCCAACGAACAGATGCAGTGGTACCATGACATCCTGCATGTGCACAAGGACAAGCGCATCCGCCGGACGGAGGACCTGAACGATGTCCTGAAAGAAAAAGTGATTGCGTTTGCCGTGATGGGCCCGCCGGAACACGTCAAGGATCTGTCTGTGTTTCTGGCCGAAACCTATCCGGGACTGCTGGAGAATTTTCTGTTTGAAAATCCCTATTCCCCCGGTCACTGGTGGCTGACGATCCACGACCAAAAGGCCTGCAAGTCCAAGGCGATTCAAACGCTGGTCGAGACGACGGGGCATCAACTGGAAAACTTAACGGTGTTCGGCGACCATATCAATGACGTCAAGATGTTCCAATTGGCCGGCCGCGCGGTCGCCGTCGCCAATGCCGAAGCCGAGGTCAAAGCCCGCGCCGACGAAATCATCGGCTCCAATGAAGACGATGCGGTAGTGAAATATATGCTGGGAGATGCCTGACAGGATTGTCGATTTAGAAAGCCCGCAGGGCTTGAAATAAGAATAGAAAATATGGAACGACCGGCCCTGCGATTGTAAAGGGTCGTCATAAGCCGATAGTGCTTATGCGATACGGTGGCGTGTGGCCACTGAAAATCGCGGGTTATTACCTTGCGGCAACA
>JAOUFG010000103.1 GCA_029858345.1 Phycisphaerae bacterium | reverse complement strand
AGAATTTCTTGTTTTCGTATTTCAAATCGTCGCTCCATGACTTTTCCTTTCCATGGGGACTATTCCCCTGGAAAGTTATTCGTATAAATGACTTACAAAACTTTAATTATGTTGGACAGTAAAAATAACTGATTCGCTCTTAAACTAATCCCTGCGCTCACGCTTCGGACTGCTGATATATTCTTTCATCGCTAATGCCCCGGTCGGGCAGATATCGACACATTTTTTTGCAGATTTTACCAGTCCGTATTTCATCGACTTATTCAGCGGTACTGTAATTTTTTCTTCAAAACCTCGGCCCTGAAAGGCCAAGCCGATCTGCTCGCCTTCGGCTTCTGCGGCTTGGATACACAGGCCGCATTGAATACATTTACCCGGCTCGAAGACAATTTGTTCGTGTTCGGTGATCTGGCGAAACAGTTTTTTATAGCCCTGCCAGCTTTTTTGTCGAGCGTCAAGTTCCGTCGCCAGATCGCGCAATTGACAGTTGTCGGCCTTTCTGCAATCGCAATGCAAACAACGCGCCGTTTCGGCCTGCGCCTGATCAAGGGTCAGGCCGGTTTCGATCGAAACCGGTTCTTGTCGAGCCATATCGGCCGCCTGACTCTTAAAAATGTCCATTTCCGCCGGTTCAAGCTGTCCGGTCCGGTGATTGTAGGCGGATTTTGAAACCGTTTCGCCGTCAAGCAGAAATGATTGTATCGAATCAGCCGCCTCTTTTCCATCGGCAACCGCCCGAATACACAAATTTCTTGACCCAATACATCCGCCCGCTGCGAAAACACCCGGTTGATCTGTCATGTAATCAGGACGTTTTACGGTTATTTTTTTCTCATTCGATTGGCCCGTTGTAACCAGTACTGCATCGTATTGACTTTTCAGTTCCTCCAGAGAAACGTCTTTGCCAAGGCGAATATTGCCATGAAATTCGATTCCCATGGCCAAAATTTGGTTAATTTCCTTTTCAACCACTGAAAGGGGCAGGATATTTCGGTCAATATCGCCATTGCACAGCGTCCCACCGGGACGGTCGTTGCTGTCATAGATCGAACATTGGATTCCGGCCTGTTTCAGATAATACGCCGCAGACAATCCGGCCGGCCCGGCTCCAATGATGGCCACTTTTTTGCCTGTGTCCGGCTGACATTTGGGTGCGTAAGGAGTCTGAGAACCCAAATCCACGTCCGCAACAAATCGCTTCAGCAGACAAATCGATACGGCATCGTCGGCCTGTTTACGGCGGCAGACCTTTTCGCACGGCGCCGTACAGATGCGGCCGAGAATCGCCGGCAGCGGAATGTCTTTTTTGACGGTCTGGATGGCCGCGGCAAAATCACCGGCAGCGATCTGACGGATCATCAAAGGGATGTTCATCTTTGCGGGGCAACCCACCATGCAGGGACCGAGGCAATCGCCAACATGATCGCTGAGCAGCAGTTCGATGGCGGCTTTTCGCGACTTTTGAATTTCATCGCTATATGTCGTCACATGCATATTTTCGCTTATACGCGTTCCGCAGGCGGGAACAAGGTTCTTAATGCCATCGATACGGACGACACACACCATGCAACTTGTGGAGGGTATATAATTTTTCGCCCAGCAAAGTGTGGGAATATGAATACCCGCACTTTGAGCTACTTCAAGAATCGTGCTGCCTTCAGGAGCACTTATATCTTTACTGTCGATCTTTAGGGTAATCATACCACCTCCACGGCATTGGCCGGACAAACCTGCTTGCAGGTGCCGCAGCGGATGCATTTTTGCTGGTCAATGATGTGTTTTTCGTAGGGTTTCATTTCGATAGCATCCGCCGGACAGCGCTGGGCGCAGATCGTGCAGCCGATGCATTGATCGGTGATCGAAAAACGAATGAGGTCGCGGCATTTTCCCGCAGGGCATGTACCCTGTATGTGGGCTTCGTATTCATTCCTGAAATGATCGATGGTCGAAAGCACGGGATTGGGAGCGGTTTTGCCGAGACCGCAGATGCTGGTGTTTTGAATCATCTCGCCCAATTCCTGCAGTTTTTCGATGTCGCCGGCTTTGCCTTGTCCGCCACAAAGGCATTCCAGCATTTCAAGCATGCGTTTGGTGCCGATGCGGCAGAAGGTACATCGGCCACAGGACTGGGCCTGGGTAAACTCGAGAAAATAGCGGGCAATATCGACCATGCAGTCGGTTTCGTCGAGGACAACCATGCCGCCGGACCCCATGATCGCGCCAGCGGTATGCAGCGATTCGTAATCGATTGGCGTATCGGCCATGGACGCGGGCACACAACCGCCGGAAGGGCCGCCGATCTGGACGGCCTTGAGCAAATTATCATTTTCAATGCCGCCGCCGATCTCATCAACGATCTGCCGGACCGTCATTCCCATGGGGACTTCAATAAGGCCGCCGCGACGGATTTTACCAGCGAGTGCAAAGACCTTGGTCCCCTTGCTTCCCGAAGTACCCAGTCCGGAAAAGGCCGCAGCCCCGTTGCGAAGCACCCAGGACACCAGCGCATAGGTTTCAACGTTATTGACGAGCGTGGGCTTTTGATTCAAACCGGATTGTGTCGGATACGGCGGACGCAATCGCGGGGTCGGTCGTTTGCCTTCGATGCTTTTAATGAGTGAAGTTTCTTCACCGCAGACGAAGGCACCGGCACCGGCATAGACCCGCAGATCAAGTGAAAAATCGGTTCCAAGAATATTGCGTCCCAGGCAACCGCGCTGTTTGCATGTTCCGATCGCTTTATTGATTCGTTCCAGTGCCAGCGGATATTCCGAACGAATGTAAAGCACGCCTGTGTTGGCCCCCACGGTCCAGGCAGCGATGGCCATGCCCTCCAGCACGCGGTACGGGTATGACTCCATCAGCATTCGGTCCATGAATGCGCCGGGGTCACCCTCGTCGCCGTTACAGATGATGTATTTCTGATCGGATGCTGCTTTTTTAACGGCTCGCCATTTCAAGTGAGTTGGATACCCTCCGCCGCCGCGGCCGCGAAGGCCTGCAGTTTCAATTTCTGCCAAAACGGTTTCCGGCGTTTGTTCTGTCAGACATTTTTTTAATGCTTCAAAGCCGCCGTTGGCTTCGTATTCAGCAATATCCAGCGGATCAATCACGGCGGCATGTTCGGTGGCGATCTGCTTTTGCTGATTGAGATAATCATCAACCGAATGGTCGCGAACGCTCAGTGAATAGCGGATCGGGCCGTCACCGATGCGGTCGTCGAGAAGCGTGTCGATAAAGCTGTCAATGTGGGATTTAACCCGTCCGGGGATACCGGTTGGTTGAAAATGCCTGCGTATAATGGAGGGTGCATCGGCCGGTTTGGCCTGTCCGTATCGGAAGATCTGTCCGTCAGCCATGACGACTTCGACCAGCGGTGCCAGAAAACTCATGCCGTGACAGCTGGTACTTTTGACTTTTACCGGAACATTCAAATCGTTTACCGCCTGCTTGAGTGCCTCGTACACTTTGGCACTACCGACGGCACGGCAACTGGAGTCCAGGCAGATGCGAACTTGGCCGGTGATGGCTTTTTCACGACGGCCTTTGGCCGATGCCGCCGCGGTGTGTTTTTGCTGTTCGAGAAAATCCTGAAGGACGGGTCCGACGGTTTCGCCGGTCAGATGGCCGTAGATGACGTCATCGATCTGTACTGCCGGGGCCAGCATACAGCAGCCGAGGCAGGCGACTTTTTCAACCGTAAACAGTTTATCCGCATCCGTATCGTCATCGGGCGCGATGTTCAGATGCCGCTTAAAGGCCTCGTATATCTGTGTGGCGCCTTTGACATGACAGGCCGTGCCGATACAGACTTTAATAAAATGCTTTCCTGCGGGCTTTAGGCGAAACTGATCATAAAACGTGGCAATGGACCACAGGCCGGACAGCGTGCAATCGGTTTTTTCCGCCAAGTGCTCAATAGCGTCCGTGGGAAGATAGCCAAACTGTTCCTGCACGCCCTGCAGCAGCGGCAAGGCATCGGAGGGTTTGCCGCCGATTCGCTGGATGATCGCATCAACAGGTTTGACGTCGAACTCGCTCATTCGGCTCCTATTGCATACAGATGTTCTTCTGCGCGAATATAGATTCGCCCCGGGCCAAATGCCGGACTGGCATAGCATTTTTCGCCCAGTTCGTTGCGTTTGATCTCTTTGTATTCAGGCCCGGTTGCGATGATGAACATCGTTCCTTTTTCGCTTAGGAGATACATTGCATCGCCTACCAGCGTGGGCGAGGCCTGGAAATCGCCGTCCATCTGATGCGTGTAAACCTGCGTACCATCAGTTACATTGTAACAGCCCAGTAATCCCTGAGTCACCAGCGTCCAGATATACTGATCGTTCGCAACCGGGCTGCAAATGTCCGGCATTTCTTCTTCCGTTTCCCAAAGGATATGCGTTTCGGTAATATCGCCGGAGGCGTTTTCGGTGTTGATGGCAACCAGTTTATTGTAGGGTTCGATGGCGAAGAGTTTGTTGTCGGCAACAATTGGCGTCGACGCAATGTCGCCCGAAAGGCACTCGGCTCTGTACAATTCGTTGCCGGTAGCCGGGTCATAGGCAATGACAAAGGGATTGGAGCAGGTCAGGGCCTGGTACACATCGCCCACTTTGGCGACCGTCGGCGACGGCCATGAGTTCACCACGGGACGATGCGTTTCCCACACACTGTTGCCCGTTTGCCAATCCAGGGCGATCAACTTGCTCTTGCTTTCATCGCCCTCATCGTAGCCAACGTCCCACTGAATAATGACCATATTTTCATAAGCCGTCAGCGACGCGGCATAGCCGTACATGCTGTCCGGGATGCCGAGGTGTTTTTCCCAGAGCAGGTTGCCATTGAATGAAAAACAGCCGATGTCGCCGCCGGCAAAAATGGCACAGACGCGCTTGCCGTCGGTAACGGTGGTACAGGCCGCGTAGCCGGTGTCTTCCATGATGTCCATATCTTCGCGTGCGGGATTGGCCGGGATCGGTACGTCACCGGTCCAGAGAAGCTCGCCGGAGTCGGCGTCAAAGCAAAAGACCTGCTGCTTATCCTCAGTCGCTCCGGTCAGGAAGATGCGGTTGTCCCAGACGACGGGTGAGTTGTGGCCGGGCAGCGGGATGGGCGTTTTCCAGAGGATGTTATCGCCGGAGGTGCCATCCCATGTATCGGGGATGTTTTTAAAGTTGCAGATGCCAAACCCGCCGGGACCGCGGAAAACCGGCCACTGCTGTTCATACGCATCCATTGATGTATAAAGAGATACCACCGGACCATCTTCATCCGTGTCAATATCAAGCTGCGGAGCGTAAAGCACCCAGAACAATGCTCCGCTGCAGATGACAACAACGGCAATCGTAAAGCTGGTTCGAGTTAAGCTGGCCTGCCGGACCTGATGCGTTTTCAAATCACCCTGCGGCGTCACTTCCGGGGCCTTTGGGTGATGGCTGACCGCCCAGATGGTCGAGCCAACCAGCAAGACCAGCGTCACCACCAGCAGGATCGTGCCGCGGCGGACGAAATACAACCCGGCAAACTGATCCCGCCGCAGTTGTGTGTCGGTTTCAAGAATTAAATTCGCCAGCGTCTGATCCGTCGGGTTGGCTTTGGCCTGTTCCTTCATCTTTTCCAATTCTGCCGAGCGAACCGGAATATGGATCTTCATGGAATAGACATTGGCAGCCAGCATCGCCGCAATGATGATGCTGAACACCGCGGCGACAATAGCGATGCCGATGGCTGATTGGTAACTGACACGTTCGTTTATTGCATTTAGATCGTTCATACTTTTTTGTCTTTCAACCACTTTCGATGTCTTGGGCAATAATTATAGCAGCGGCCGCAGGCAACACAACCGGCGCGATGGGCCTCGTATTCGGCACGTTTCCAGAAGATGCTGTGGGTCAGCAGCGTACCGCCGATGACCAACCCCAGAAAACCGCCCATGATGGCGCTGCCGAGTGCGAATTGACTCGAAACCTGGTCTGCGGATGCATATAAATGCTCCAGCGTCTGTCCGCTGGAGTAGAACGCTTTGCTCATGTCGATTGTTTCGAGGTGCACGCCGGTTTGCTCCAGTTTGACCCGTTGAGCCAGTTGGACCACCGGGTGGTTTGCCGCCAGTTTCGGATGCAATGCATGGCCGATCCAGATGCCGGCGGCGATAAATACCGGCAGCAGGCAGATCAAGGTAATCAAACGCCGCCGCCCACGGGGGTACTCGGTGCGGGGCCATTCGACGGTGGGTTTTTCAATCGCCCCGAATGGGCAGGCCCCCTCGCACAGGCGGCAGTGGATGCACTCATCCGGCGTAATCGTCACTCGGAATTTCGATATCCGCCCCACCTGCCGCAGAATCAAGCCGTATGGACATAGAAAACGGCAGTATGGCCTGCCGACGAAGATCGCAATGATGAGCATTGAAAAGCTGATGATCCATATCGCGGGGTTGGCGCTGAAGCGGAAGAACGCCACAAACGGGTCGTAGCGGCAGATGACAAACGCGCTGCCGGTCGCAGCCAGCAGAACCGCCACGGACAAATAAAGCCATGCCAGTAGCCGCAGCGTCGTCTCCAGCCATGGCACAATCTCCAGCGGACGTAGCAGCACCACATCCTGCACCGCACCCAATGGACACACCGCCGCACAGAAAGACCGGCCGAAAAACAGCGTAAACAAAAGCGGCAAAAAGAAAAAAAGCAGCATGACCCAGGGAATCGCATAGTTTGAATCGAAGATCGCCAGCGTGACATTGCCGATCGCGCCGATCGAGCAGATACATCCCTTTCGCCAGAATCCGAAATAGACCAGCGAAAACAGCATCAGCACGACGATCCACCGGCGGCTGCGTTTTTTCAGGACCAGCCACGAGGCCAGTGACAGCGCCGCAGTCAATACCGCCACATCGAGGATTTCAAAGCCCACCGACCGGGCCGATGGCTGAGTGGCGGTCGGGATCGTGTGGTCGGTTTCAAACTCCGGCGGCGGAAACCGCTGGATCGACATCGCCGGGACTGTACACAGCAGCCAGAGTAAAAGGACGATTGAAATTCGCGGCAAACGGTTCATCAGGCGTCCTTCATGATATAAGGAGTTTCAATCGGAACCCGCTTGAATGCCTGGGACGGACAGGCCACGGCGATCGCGCATTCGTTGCAATTGACACAGCGGTCGTGGCGGACCTGCAGGAACAGCGAACCGTTGCCGAAGGCGTTGCATCCGACGACGCACTTGCCGCAGCCAACACACAGCGGCTCGTCGATGGTGTACTCGAAATACGGGTCTTCGACAAAGGTGCGAATGATCGCACCGGTCGGGCAGAGTTGGTTCTCGGCGGCGGTGGTCAATTCTTTCGGCTCAGGGATAAAGTAGCCGGTGCACAGGTCGCAGTAGCCGCACATGGCATAGGCGTGAACGCATTTGACGGCGGATTCGTTCAGCACGCAATGGGTCGCGCAGTTGCCGCAGCCGATGCACTTAAGCGGATCGATTTGCCAGACGTACTTTTGCCTGCGGCCTTTGGCCAGCAGCACAGCGCAGGCAGCACCAAGGGCAGCCAAGGCACCCGTCCAGAGCCCTTCACGCAAAAACCTGCGGCGTGGCAGATTGTCAGGAGTTTGTTTTTCCATTCTTTTTCTGTAAAAACCGTTTAAACGACAAGGCCCGCGGCAGTGAACACCCGTTCAGCACGCCGCAACCGCGACAGCCGGTATGGCCTTTGGGGTCGATGCAGGACTGAGAAGCCGATTTTTCACGTCTCAGCAGATGCACCGATGCAGCGGCCATCAATCCCGCAACGCCCCACCGCAGACCTGCGGTGAACCATTGTCGTCGTGTTGTTATATTGTCTTCGTTCATTTTCATATTTCTCACAACAGCGCGGGAGCGCAAGCTCCCCGATTGCGTGTACGCAAACCGCCGGCGTTATCATCGGGCGGCTCGCGCCGCCGCGCTTTTGTTCCTTTCAAATATCCTTACCACATTTCGCAGGGTATCCAGGACATAGATACGTCCCGCTTTATCCACAGCCACATCGAAACCCTTGGCCTTGCATTCTTCAGGGGTCTTGCACACGCGCAGCGGTTCGATCCAGCCGAGTTGATCGGGCCCGGCCACCACGCCGACAAATTCGCCGTCCGCATCATAGACCTTCACCCGCACCAGTCCTTTTTCCGCCGTCACGAATCCGCCGTCCGGCAGCACCGCCAGTGCCACCGGGTTGCAGCAGCCGCTGAATCCTTCGATATCGACACCGGCCCGGCCCCAGTACCATTCACGGTCGCCATCGGTCGTATACGCCTCGATCCAGTGGCGGCCCGGGTTGACCACACGCAGCAGACCGTCCGGATAGGTCGCAATATCAAAGTAGGCACTGGGGATCACGATGCCGGGGATGTTGCGGTCGGGGTCCTTTGCCCCGAGTTTATTGACCACGTTGCCCTCGCGGTCATAGCACCAGACGAGTTTGTTGAGTGCATCGGCAGCAAAGACATGGTCCTTGTCCGCGGCGATGGATGTCTGCAAAGACACCGCCGTCGGTGCGGACCACTCCTGAACCGTATTACCCTGCGGATCCAGGATCATGATGACGTTACTCATGCCGACGATCAGATTGCCGTCAAGATCAAATTCAATACAGGTCGGCTCTTTGGGCAGTTCGATCTCGTTCAGTGGTTTTCCGGCAAGATCATATTTGACGAGTTTGGAATCGCCGGCGATCACCATATTGCCCGCATCATCAAGCGTGATCGCACAGGCCGTGTCGAAATCGGTTTCAATGGGGTCACCGACTTGCTCGTAGATGATCAGCGCCGGATCGATCTTCGCATATTGCTCGATCTCATATTTGTACTCCGGCGGCAGTGTCGATTTGGTTCCGGATGTGTCAAACAATAAAAACGCCGCCACCCCAGCCCCGATCGCCACAGCCAAAACCAGCCCCGTCAACACCCCCGATTGAATTTTACCGATTCGTTTTTTCATAATAACCTCGTAAGAGTTCACACTTTAGTGTGTGAAAAACAAGCTAAAGCTTGAACTCTTACAATCCTTTTCAATTCCACAAAAATCATACTCGATTATGTCACAAAAAACAAGGATTCCCCTCGGCCAAGTATAGCTTGACCGTGCTAACCCCAGAATGTCCAATCGTTAATTTTCTTCCATATTGTCCGCATTCTCTAATTTTACTGTCCAATTTCATTTTCGTTCTTTAACCCTTAGTGGAGCCAATAGCTTATGTCGCTTGTAATGATAAAACCGAGCAAGCTCTCTGCGTTTGCTTTTTCGTTTGATACAGCGTCTG
>JAOUFG010000102.1 GCA_029858345.1 Phycisphaerae bacterium | reverse complement strand
CAGACGCTGTATCAAACGAAAAAGCAAACGCAGAGAGCTTGCTCGGTTTTATCATTACAAGCGACATAAGCTATTGGCTCCACTAAGGGTTAAAGAACGAAAATGAAATTGGACAGTAAAACTATTTTCAGTCTTCTTTTCAAATATTTGTTCTCGAAAATAGTATAAAACTCGTATTTGTCTGACAACTGTGACCATTGCCATGTTTTCATCAACCATTGTATGATTGTTTCCGCTATCTGTAGAGATCTCCAGCCAGAAATCCGGCATGTCATAGCCCATCGCATCGGAATAATAGGCAAACACAACCAGAATGCCTGAATAGCTGGACAGGCTTATAAATCCACTTTAGGGCTCAAGCTCTAAGGCTGGTGTTGATTTTTCAGCTTTCGCCAATTCACTCAAAAGGTTGTTGTAAGCAGCAATACTATCACCGTTGCCCAACGTTGAACCTATTGGCTGAGTAAGTGCATTGACTTGGCCGCACGCCTTACACCTGACACGTTTGCCAATGTGTTTATCAGGCACACGATAGACCTTACCGCATTCACTGCAGCTAAATTTAATCATTAGAGTATTCTTTTATTTCAGTTTCCGATTCTCGATATACCTTTTAAACCCCTCAAAAAGATGCTCGGTCCGTTCCAGGTCGGTTTTTGATAAGTCGTTCTTCTCAGAAAGGTCTTTCGCTAAATTAAAAAGTTCAAATTGCGAGAGTTTAAGGGTCTCTATTTCTCGGGTTCCTTGCTTCGAAACAAGCTTCCAGTCTCCATCACGAACCGCCCCCCGGTGAAACATCATCGCCTGACGCTTATGGGTTTGCGGTGGATCTGACAACACAGACAGAAAACTGTAGCTGTCTTTCGCGCCGCCTGGGTAGTCTTTCGCCATATCCACCTCCATCAACTCCGCCAGGGTGGCAAAGAGATCCGTAAAATTGATAACAGCAGCGGTTTTTGTATTGGCTGCAATCCGGCCGGGCCATTTCACGATAAACGGAATGCGATGCCCTCCTTCCCAACTTTGCGCTTTCATCCCTCGCAGAACGCCCGCCGAGGCATGTCCGAAGTTGCTCATCTCCCGTACTGCCGGGGGACTGGGGCCGTTGTCGCTGGCGAAAATCAAAATGGTGTTTTTATCAAGGCCAGTCTCCTTCAGGGCATTGTTAATCTGACCGACCTCATCATCGAGCTGCATGACGAAATCGCCATAATCTCCCAATTTACTCTTCCCCTTAAACGCCTTGGTGGGCACCCAGGGCTGGTGAGGTACGGGCGATGCATAGTAGAGGAACAGAGGCTTGGTTTCTTTGGATGCGGCATGCTCTCGAATAATCTCAATCGCCTCACGGCAAAACGACGGGCTCACCTCTTCCTGCACAAAACCCGGAGCCGCCATTTCTCTTCCCGTCGGCAGATTGACAGCTTCACGCCCCCTGATGTAGAATAGTGGCTTTGCGCCCGGGGAAGAGGGAATGCCATAGAAAGACTCAAAACCGCGATCCAGCGGACCGCCAACAAGCGGCTTGGAAAAATCATACTGCCTTTTGGCATCCATTTGAAAACCCAAATGCCATTTCCCTATCATCTTCGTGGTGTAGCCATGATCCTTCAGCAGCGAAGCGATCGTGGTTTCATCTTCAGTAATGATCGGATCTCCCTTTTGCAGCAAGGTATTTAATACCCCGGTCCGCGCCGGGTTAATCCCGGTTAACAGTCCGTAACGAGAAGGCGTGCAAGTAGAGCCGGCCGAATGTGCATCCGTAAAGAGCAATCCCTCTATAGCCAATTGATCAATGTAAGGTGTCTTGATTTTGGATTGCGGATTGTACACTCCACAATCTCCGTAACCTAAATCATCGGCGAGGATAAAGATGATGTTCGGTTTCTGTCCGGAAAGTGAAACATTTGAAATCTTTGAGTTGCCAGCCTCCAGGTTAGCAATCAGCTCACTCTTTTCAGACGACTGTTTTCCCTTTTTGTTGACAGATCCAGGTGCTGAATACTCAGCGGGCCGAGCGTCCTTGTACTGGTCAAGGGCTTTTTGAAGCATGACTCGGACTTGCTGGGCTTCCGGCGAAAGATCCTTGAGCGGTGATTTTTCCAACTCATCCTTGCTGATATCGTAAAACTCCCCTGTACGATAGAGTTTGTAGCGACGATTTCGGGCCCACTCCTCTACAGCAGGTGTACCACTCTTTCGGGCAAACCAGCAGTAAATCCACTCTCTGGGATTCCCGTTTTGGCCTTTGAGCTGCGGCAGAAAACTCCTGCCATCAATATCCAGTTCATGCGGCACCTCGACACCAGCTGCATCACAGAGTGTTGGCAGGAAATCGCTGAAGTCCACAAGGTCGTTCAGGACGGCCCCCTCGGTAATCGTGCCGGGCCAACTCGCGATAAGAGGAACTCGGGTACCGGCATCGGTCATTTCGTCCTTTCCACCTCTTACTTGGCGACCATTCAACTCTGATTTAATCGCCCCGGCAGTCCCGTTATCTCCAGTAAAAAGAATCAGTGTATTATCCCGTATGCCTAAATCATCCAGTTTGGCTGTAATCTTGCCAACGACTTTATCCACATATGCCACCATATCAACGAAATTATTTTGAGGGTTATTGCTTTTCGGATTCTTACTGTCGGGAGTCGGAACAAAAGGAGAATGCGTCAGGATCATCGGATAGTATGCAAAGAATGGCTTGTCCTTATTCCGCTCCATAAAATCGCAGATAAAATCTGAGACCACATCCGGTCCATATTCCCCGTTTGTGTAGTCTACAGGCTTGCCATTAATTTCCAGGTTAGGATTCAAATATCGGGTATCGCGTTTTTTGGCGTCCTTTGCCTTGCGGGTGTGCTGCCATAGACAGGATTCATCGAAACCGAAATGTTGCGGGGAATCCATCTCGCTTCCCAACTGCCACTTGCCAGCAATGCACGTTTTATACCCGCTGTCTTTTAAAAAATGAGCAAAAGTTGTTTGCCCTCGGTCCAGAACCCCAAACTTGACATAATTCCTCACATTGTAGATTCCGGTCATGATCTTCACCCTCGACGGCGTACAGAGCGGCTGGGCATAGCAATGTTCGAAACGTACGCCGGTCTTGGCAAGTTGGTCCAGGACAGGTGTCTCGTAGGACGTTCCCCCGTTGGCACCGATACACTCATACCCCAGATCATCGGCCATGATCAGCACGATATTTGGCTTGCCCGAGGCAATCGCTTTTTCAGCTATACAGTCCCCCCCTGCCAATGTAAAGCAAAGGGCAGAAAACACCAGCCCCACACAACGTTTAAAACCGCAATCCAGTATTCTTTTTGTAGATATCATATTCATGCCATCCTAACAATCTTCTCGTGTTTATCTATAGCTTACTCTCATTCTTTAAGTTTGCACATCCACATAACAGCATACTAAATCCTGTAATAACCACGTGTTTCATGCCACTTGCCCACTCGAAACTTGGATGCTGCCCAATCTGTTAGGCAAACAGCGACAATCACTTTGCGGCAATCGGCTTGATTTTAATCTCGATCGGCTTTTTTGCTTCCAACCTTAGCCAGACCACCAGATTGTCGCCTTCAAGTCCATGCTCCAGTCCAATCCGAATGTCTTCAGGTTTCAGCTTTCTCCCTGCGACTTCAACTTGTGCCTTGGTGTCGAACGACCAGTTTTTTACAACAATTGCAGGATGAACCAGCGGTGAATCCGGACTCGCTTTCAACTCTAGATGTAGCGGCCTTAACTTGCTTGAATCTTTCAGTTCAACTACGTACGCTTTGTGCTCCTTATCATACCCGTCATTACGACAGTTCTCGGACAGGACGTTCATCTCAGCCGGTGATATCCAGGACTTTGCCAGCCCGGTCAGATCTTTAACGCTTTTGTCTGTCATACCGTGTAAATGCAAGTATGTCTTGGAATGATCCGTCACTCGATAAGGCTTCCAACCCTTCCATATGGTTATTGAACTGTGCGCAGGCCTTGATGCATCGACGGCGTTTGTAACTGTAGTCCTGCCCTGTGAAACCGGCCAATGGTTCCACCAATGAAATATTGAACTCTGTGAATGGCCGCGGAACTTGTTTACTGCTACTTCCGGTGCCGGAGGAACAATCATAAACGGCCTGCTCTCCGATTTCAGGTTAATGGTCTGGATACAGGGAAGCTCCGGAAGCCCCTCAAGCAAGCCGCCTTTTACCGCAACTCCCGGCCAGGTATATTCAACCACATCGCCGGCCAGATTTCCGATCGATACCGCGGTGGCCTCGATATTGTCCTCCGGCGACCGGCCGGGTTGGTGGACTATAATCGACTCCTGCCAGTCCGCTCCGGTATCGATGGCCGTGGAATAGAGCGTTGCTGAACGAACGCCAATCATGTCGTTGTAAATATAGTAATACTCGTCCACCCAGTCCCCCCGACCTGAATACGGATCGACAAACGGATGCTTGTAATTCAGTCCTACAGGCGCGTAGCGGGCGTTCGCGATTACACCTCCGTCGGCCTCTGCAAAGCTGACGCCCACCTGCCCTTCTGAGTTAGGGGTGTAATCCGTGGCGACGGAGCCCAGCGACACCCAGTCGCCGCCCAGCGGCACCGCTTTTGGATCTAAAGGACTGGCGCTCGTATTATAAAATAGCTCGTGTTTTTGATTCTTGCGTCCCATCTGATGCCACGAATAGGGTATTGACCTGATAGACCGGCTGCAACCCCTTCAGATCAATCAGAATTCGATTCACTTTTGAGTCCCTCGCAAAAAAGAGGCTACTGGCCGGGCTGTTATCGTTAATTTGCCCCTTGCCATCGTTCAGTATTGCCACGCCGGCCGAAGAGGGATCCAGTGGAGCCAAGGCGGTGAAAGTAACACCATGTCCCTGTGATACGTCGGCATAGTCCGAAGCGAAAGGATTAGGAATACTTTTGAAACCGCCCCAGGCAGCATCACCCGGACAGATGCTTTCTGTTGTGATGATACCGCGATGAATGGCCTCGAATTCCCACACTGCCTCCAGGCCATTGGATTCTCCCCCAACAGGCCCACTAATCCAAACACACGCAAATACCGCCGCTATTAAACTGATCGTCCAACGCATTTCCATTCCATTACTTTCGTTCTTAGTCCACCAGTGAAATCTTTTTCAATACACTAAGACCCTCTTTCGAAGTAAGGGCGACCTTTTCCTTAGTTGTCACATCCATAATCGACAGGTGAAACCGGGTGATTCTCGACCATTCCAGCTCTTTGCTGTCTTTACTTTTGAAATCATGCCTGTCAATCACTACATCCTGAGGACCGTCTCCTTCGATACTTCTGGATAAAAAAAAGTTTCCAAGATCAAGGCCTTTGCCGAGGAACCGGCTATCCACGCCCAGAAGCAGTGACAGTTTCCTGCCTCCAGGATTGATTCTGAACAAAAGCTTCTTGTTATTTGAAAAATCGAACTCCGGAGACTGGAATTTATACGTTGTAATGCTTCGGCCTCCTTCTCTGACAGCCCAGTCCTTCAGGCCATGGTCAAAGTCCTCAAAAACCAATTGAGGATCCTTTAGTTTTGCCAGTTCCGCCAGATCCACGTTTTCCGGAATAATCGAATGCTCAAGTGAATTCAGGGTAATCGTTTTTGTTACACCCTGCAGTGTTTCCATCTCGTTGCCGAGGGCATAGCGACAGAGGGCAAAAACGTAAACCGGCAGGTTTTTGTGGATAGCCAAATCCACACGCTGGCTATCACCCACTTTCACGGCATCCGCCCGATTCCAGAAACGAATGTAGGCATTGGGATTGTAGGAATAGTAAACTTCCGTACCCAGCAACGGGTTGTCGCAATCCTCAGGTGTTACCGTGAAAGTGGCTGTTTGGCCATTGACTTCAAAGGTGGAAGGCGGCGTTTCAGGAATCCTCTGATCAAGACCCTTCAAGTACCGATTGAACCACTTGATCAAAAGGGCCCACTGCTCCGGACCGGGTCCGTGGTTCTCGTGGATATTGCAGCTCACCCGCCATGCATTATGATGCTTTAGCAAGGCCATCGCCTTGTAGATTCGATCAAAGGCCGCATTGAAGTCGTTGGATGAACTTATAAACAAGACCGGGCACTTCACCAACGGCCAGTAAGCACTTCCGTCAATTGTGTTTGCATACAGCTCAACATATCCTTTGTACCTCGCTCGCTCACTTGTACCCACCAAACCACCCGGGAAATCCACATGCCTGTAACCGGTCCCGCCAACAAAAGGGGCGACCGCTTTTAAGCGTGGATCTATAGCCGCCATGGATGTAATCTGACCTCCCATGGAAAAGCCGGCAAAACCAATCCGGTCTGCCTGAACTTCCGGCTGCTGTTCCAGAAATGTGATGGCCCGCTTCGCTGCAACAACCAGCAGAAACCAGTTGCTGTTCCGTGGGCTGAGCACCGGATCGATGGTATGTTCATCTGCCGTAAAATCAGACTTAAAGGCTTCTCTCAGCGCTTTGGAGTAAAATCGCGGGCCCTGAGTCGGATCCACGTTTCCCCAATCTGTATTCTCTTCGATCCCCTCCTCCAAGGGTCTGCCGTTCCAGTTAATATCGACAGTCGCAAAACCCTGTTTTGCAAAATAAACCCCGCGCGGTCGCTCCGCCCGCTGTCCGCCTCCGTGGCACCACACAAAGGCCGGGTTTTTCTGTCCGTTGTCAGGGTGGCTGTAATAGGCCGCAATTCGGGAGTCGGCGCCTTTGAACGTTCCCGCCTTGAAGGTGATGTATCTTGTGACAATCCCGCCGTCCTTCCACTCCTTGATCACCTTCACTTCCAGAACCTCACTACGGGGATTATAATCCTTCCAGAGATCCGTCACATTTTGCGGGACTTCACCTGCCTTATAAGGGGTAAACGTCTCGTTTGAAAATGCATGTGAGTTCAGGCACAATGCCAAAACCATACAACATGGTACAATTATCCGTTTCATCATCATTTAAACTTCCATATTCTGTTTTCATCCACCACACCGTCAGAATTGGCATCAAACCACTCGAAATGTGGCGTATAAATCGCCAGGTATTCCGAGAGTGTTATCACACCGTTCTAATCCCTACCGATGTGCTTGAAAAGAACTGCCGATTTATATTCGTCGGATTTCAGTACGCCGTCCTTATCAACATCCGACTTACCAACATGTGCCTTCCAGGACCGGTTATATTCCTCTCGCGAAACTTGCTTGTTTCTTTCCAGCTTCCAAGTTAGATACCCGTTGGCTCTTTTGGCCAAGAGAAACGTCCGAGACTTTTTCAGGCAAATCGGAACCCGCGTTCGGCACATTCAACGCGTCCAGAACAAGACGTGTCAGTACCCGGTTGCCGTCATCGTTCATGTGGACACCGTCGGTCGTCAGGATTCCCTTTTCAGCATGATTCGGGTTGTGTTCTTTGAGATAAGCTATAAATGCCTTCCTCAGGTCGAGCAGCTGGGATCCCGTATCCTTCGCAACTTTACGGCTTATCTCAGAATACTCATCGAGCATCTTATCTAAGGGATTGGATCCATCAGGTTTTTCGCCAATAACTGTCGGTGTGCACAGAATGGCTCGCGCGCCAACATGGTTAATTGTTTGAATCATCTCTTTGAGCCCGCGTTCAAAAACCTCCGGCGTAGTTCCCTTTCCGCCACGTGCAACAACTTTAGGATGGGTCCAGTGCCACACATCATTGATGCCGATATATATCACTACGATCGTGGGCTTCTTTTGGAGTACATCGCGGTCAAGGCGTTTCTGGCAGTCAGGGACTTTGTGCCCGCCTATGCCTGCGCCAACGACCTGAATATTGAGATCGGGGTATGCTTTTGCGATTCCCTGTGATGTCAATGTAACATATCCGGTCGGCTTAACTCCTGCCGCGGTAATGGAGTCACCCAGGAAGACAATCGTATCATTGTCTTTTAGTGTTTGTTGAGCAAGGGGTTTGCCGCCGGCAGCGTTGGCTTTAATCTGAAACGCATCTCTGCCGAGAATGTTGGCTTCCGTTGTGAAAATCGAAGCCGGCAGGCCCTCTTTGTTATAAAGATTGGCTCCTTCAGGATTCTGGGCCCATGCATACCGAACCACAAGCGGCTCCGGGACTTCCGGATGAAAGACTGTGATAGTGTCTTTACCGGTAATTTCGGCCTGGGCCCACTCCCATTGGCGGTCCTTTCCGAAAACCTGAAACCGTTTCAACGGTTTATTGGTTTGCTCGGTTTCGCCCATGACAGGCTTGGCTCCGGTCATAAGCCCTGATCCGGCATGGTCAAACTTAATCATGACCTTGCCGTCCTTAATTTTATGGCTCTTGTACAACGGACCGCTCCATGCCGGAACAGCCTTGCTGTAGTCATGTTTCAATGCCCACAGGGCCAGACGCTTGCCCACATCCATCTTGTTATGCGGATGAATATCCTTGGCCTCCCCGATATCGTTGAGGACCGCCATGCCGGTGTTTTTCAAACCGAGCGTCCTTCTCTGCTGATCGCACACCGACGCCCATCCGTCATATTCGACAGGCTCCGCGGCAGGCGCTCTAAAACTAGCCAGCTGGGCAAAATAGAAGGAAAAGTCGCCCTGTCCCCAGTGCTCGCGCCAAGCACTGATCATCGCCCTGAAATTGTGCTCATATTTTTCAGTGTTGTGATCGGCATTGGACTCCCCCTGGTACCAGATCGAACCCTTAATGGCATAGGGAATGACCGGATGGACCATCGCGTTAAAGAGGGTTGAAGGGAACTGGTGATTTTCTGCAGGATGCGCGGCCTTCTTGGGCTTCCTGCGTCTGCGTCCGGTGGCAGCCTCCCATTTTTTCAACGCCGCCTGGTAGTTCTTCTCCACTTGTTCAGGGTCCCACTTCGAAAGTTTATTCTTAAGATCGGAGACGTTAGTTTCATAGTAAGCCGACATGGCCTCGTCCTTTTGGAACTGCTCGGCGGGGATCCAGGCTTCCACCCGGGTGCCGCCCCAGGCACATTCGATCACGCCGACCGGGACATTAAGCTCTCTGCGCAACTCGCGGCCGAAAAAGTAGGCCGTGGCCGAAAAGTCAGGATTATGTTTCGGACAGGACGCCTTCCAGCCGCCGGAGACCGTCTCCACCGGCTTCAAGGGCGAGGTATTTCTTTCCACTGTAAACTGGCGAAAGAGATCGTCCTGGGCCGTTTCTATCTCTTGCTTAATGTAAGCAGCGACGGGCTCATATTTTTTTTCGGTGCGAGAAGGAACCGTCTTGCCCAGCATGCTCATCGCAAAATCCATGTTTGACTGTCCCGAACAGAACCACACTTCGCCGGCGAGCACGTTGTTGATTTC
>JAOUFG010000101.1 GCA_029858345.1 Phycisphaerae bacterium | reverse complement strand
TTAAATCCCGTGGAGACGGTCAAACAGGCATTGAAAGTCTACCTCGAAACCGGTACTCTGCCAGCATTAAAAGAATTCACTGCTTCAAATGGCTAAAATATTACAAAAAGAACAAGAACATCCTCCCGGCCATCTGTGTCCAGCTTCGCTTGCTCGGCAAGCACCAAAAGGTTGTGGGTGAAAGGCGGCTCCTTCTTTCGACAGTTCCAAAAGTATGCCTTTAGGCATTTTTCCACAACCTGATGGCACAAAAACCCCACGTATAAATACCGCTTTGTCTCAAGCATGGCTTTTGCGCTGACTAAATCGTAATAGGCTGTATCCAGCCAATACTCCACTTTCTCTTTTATGTTTGCCGCCATTTTCCCTCGTTTTTCAATAAAAATCCGTTCCTGACTCAAATTGTAGGCATCCGCAGAGGAATGTCAATAAGAGTTTTAAGGATACTGCGAATTCAGAAATCCGGCTTTACTTTTTATGCTTAACTGGCTACAATGCTTGAACTTGTAAATTGTAAACGAAGATTTCTGTATGAAAAAGGTCAAGATATACGATACGACGCTGCGGGACGGCATGCAGGCCGAAGGGGTTAGCTTTTCGGTAGAGGACAAACTCCAGGTCGCCAAAAAGCTGGATGAATTCGGCATCCATTACATCGAGGGCGGCTACCCGCAGAGCAATCCGAAAGAGGAAGAATTTTTCGCACGGATCCGGGAAATAGAGTTTTCCAATGCGAAAATCGCCGCTTTCGGCAGCACCCGCCGCGCCAATACCAAGGTGGCCGACGATGTCTGTATCAATGCCCTGCTGGCGGCCAAAACGCCCGCCGTCACCATGGTTGGAAAAACCTGGGATATGCATGTTACCGATGTGCTGCGGTGCTCGCTGGAAGAAAATCTGGCCATGTGCAGCGAATCGGTCGCCTACGTCAAAAAACAGGGACGCGAGGTCATCTTCGACGCTGAACACTTTTTCGACGGCTATAAAAACAACCCCGAATACGCGATGAAAGTGCTGCAGGCGGCCGCAAATGCGGGTGCCGATGCACTGGTGCTGTGTGAAACCAACGGCGGCTGCCTGCCGCATGAAATACATGAAATCACTGCCGCAGTTTGCAACACATTCGGCGGGCTGGAAATCGGCATCCACTGCCACAACGATACGGATTGTGCCGCGGCCAATTCACTGGCGGCTGTCCGCGCAGGCGCAACACATGTTCAGGGCACCATCAACGGGATGGGAGAACGCACGGGCAACGCCAATTTGTGCACCATTATCCCCAACCTGTCATTGAAAATGGGCTATGAAACTGTTGGAGCCGAAAAACTCCAACTGCTGACGGAACTGTCGCGATTTGTGTTTGAAATGGCCAACCTCTCCCCGGCAACGCATATGCCCTATGTCGGCGAAAGCGCTTTTGCACACAAGGCCGGTCTGCACATTGACGCAATCCGCAAGAATGAAAAGACCTACGAACATATCAATCCCGCATTGATCGGTAATGAACGCCGATTTCTGATCTCAGAACTGTCCGGGGCTTCCAATGTACTGGACAAGCTCGAAAAACGAAAAATGATCACGGACAAAAAACTGGCTCATAAAATACTCCAGCGTGTTCAGGAACTGGAAAATGACGGGTATCAATTTGAAACCGCCGAGGCCAGTTTTGACCTGCTGATCAAAAAGGAAATGGGAACGTACCAGAAGAGCTTCAATCTGATCAAATATCATATTGATGTTGAACGTAATCCGGACGGCCGAATCATTACCGAAGCCAGCGTCAAACTGAAAGTGGACGGCAAGACCGAGCACGTAGTCAGCGAGGGAGACGGTCCGGTGAATGCCCTGGACGGCGCGCTGAGAAAGGCGCTGGAACCGTTCTATCCGAGCATCAAAGACATGACCCTGATCGATTACAAGGTACGTGTGGTCAATGCCCGTGCCGGAACCGCCGCCAAAGTCCGCGTTGTCATTGAAAGCCGTGACCGCGATGATTTATGGGGTACGGTCGGCGTCTCAGAAAACATCGTCGAAGCAAGCTGGCTGGCCCTGGTCGACAGTGTCGAATACAAACTGCTCAAGGACGCTGAAAAACAGGCCTCTGAAAATCCTGAATAGGTATGATCCGCCTCCAAACCCCCTTGTCGCCACAAAACCGTACATACCACGTCTTGTTTCGGCATTTTTTATATAAAAGATTTGCATTCGTCGGATTTGATCGCTATAAATATGTGCTTTGTTTGTTTCTGAAACCACAGATGACGTCTTTCTTTAGGTAATAAATACAAATGATTTTAACACAAATACTGCAACCTAAATCTATCAAGGCCCCTCTTGTAAGTACGAATAAAGAAGATGCCATCGAAGAATTAATTAATGTTCTGGCAGACAACGGATACCTCAGCGACCGGGGCAGTGCCTTCGAGGCCGTTCTGGCACGCGAGCAAACCCGCAGCACAGGCATTGGTTCGGGCATCGCCATCCCGCACGGCAAATCCACCGCAGCCAAAGAACTGGTCATGGCCATCGGGATCGCCAAAGAACCCATTGAATTTGAAAGCATCGACAACAAACCGGTCGGAATCATTATCCTGCTGGTTTCGCCCCCCGACCAGACCGGCCCCCACATTCAGGCCCTGGCACGCATCAGCCGACTGATGCTCGATGCAACATTCAAGAGCCAACTGGAAAAAGCCACTTCGCCGGAAGAAGTCTACGACCTCATCAGCACAAAAGAAACCGAATAAAAAGATGCTAATGTGATCTTCGCAGGCATCAATATGCGCTTTCGTAAAACACGGGTGCTTTTGCGCCAGGGAATCCCCCACATACGCAATTTCCTTCTCATAAACCGGCAATTTATCCCAAAAAATCGAGGCCCCCTTACATCGCCGCTCGGAAACGGGATTTTTCAACGGTGAGCAGCATAAAATAGTCCATAGAGTCTGGAAAAGACATTTACCGATGATTATAATGGTAATATAATATCTTTAAATTCAGCTATACCGCTTTGAGAAACGTATAAATAGTAATGCCTTGAAAGTGGTTATTTGAAATCTTGAATCTAAAGACATCTCATCGGGGCTCTTCTTTGAATCCAATAGCATGCCGCATCTCCAATCGTTCCTGATAAGACGTGTCCATGAACGTCTTTAGGCCATTTGAAAAAAAGAGCACAACTTATGGAATTTTCCTTGAACAGCATAAAACATTCAAAATGTGCGGTCATTGTCGCTCATCCGGATGACGAGACTCTGTGGGCCGGCGGCACGATTCTGATGAATCCGGACAACGAATGGACTATTATTTCGACCTGCAGAAAACACGACCCGGATCGAAATCCAAGATATTATGCCGCTCTGAAAATCTTAAACGCAACGGGTGACATGGGAAATCTGGATGATGGGCCTGAGCAGAACCCTCTTGAGAAAAGGGATGTTGAAACGACGATATTGTCTCTTTTGAAAAAAACGGACTATGACCTGATCATGACCCACAGCACACAAGGGGAATATACCCGTCACCGCAGGCACGAAGAAGTAGCGGAAGCGGTGCTTGGACTTATCGAATCGAAGCGGTTGACAGCAAAGAGTCTCTGGATGTTTGCTTATGAGGATGGCGGAAGAGAATATCTGCCCAAACCAATCAAACATGCCGATCAATTTGTTTTTTTGCCCCAGGATATCTGGAATAAGAAATATCAAATTGTCACTGAAACCTACGGCTTTCATCAAGAAAGCTGGGAATCAAGGGCAACGCCTCGAAAAGAAGCTTTTTGGGCTTTCCATTCCGCAGGCGGCGCTAAGAAATGGATTCAAGAGAGGAGTTCTGTAAAATGAAAGTGTTAGTCTTGTTTGATTACCCCTCTTGTACCGGCGGCTTGGCAACCCAAGGGGCCTTGTTATATCGGGGCCTGCAGGAATTGGGGGTGGATGTCTTTCCTGTGAATTTCGAATCCGCTCAGGAAAAAGAGTGGTACTATCGATGGTTCCAGCCGGACGTGGTGCTGGGCGTCGGATATTGGGGACATACTCCCCATTTAGTCATGCATCCGCAGCGTTACGGGGCCCAACCTATCCCATGGCTGGTGGCGGATGGGTATGTCGCTAATTTCCAGGAAATTCTCGAATCGCTGCCCTTAATTTTAGTAACTTCCCGCTGGGTGAAAAAAATGTATATGCGGGATGGACTTAGCGGCAAAAATATCGAGGTACTGCCCGTCGGATGCGATACGGATGCTTTCTGCCCGCGTGACAAGAACGATCCCAAGGTCTCCACCGTAAGAGAAGCGTTGGGGGTCGCCGATGACCAGGTCATGATATTAACCATTGGGGGGGATGCGACCTCAAAAGGAGCGCAGGAAGTCATGCAGGCGATGGCGATCAACGACCCCAAGGCGCCGGATTGGAAATACGTCTGTAAAGTCTGGCCGCAATCGCGAACCGAGACTCAGAATTTCATTGATATGCAGTTGGCGACACAACTGGGCATCGAAAAAAACGTTGTCTATACATCCAGCGTGATATCCCGGAACTTCATGCCGTATTTACTGGCGGCCTGTGATATTTATGCCGCCCCGTCCCGGCTGGAGGGGTTTGGTATGATCCAGGTGGAAGCGAATGCCTGCGGCAAACCCGTCATCGGGATAAAGGCCATGGGAATGCTGGACACGATGGTTCATGGGCAGACCGCTTTTCTGGCGGATATCGCACAGGAAATACGATTAAGAGAAACCATCGTAGGGGATGAATCCGGTTACGAATCCAATCACAAAGTAACCTTCAAAACACCTCGTACCGTCGATTACAGGGCCAGTATTCATGACATCGCAAATTATCTGATGGACCTTATGGCAAATAAGGAACTGCGGGATAAAATGGGGCAGGCCGGCCGCAAGCGTGCGATAGAATTATTTGACTATCGTGTCGTCGCCAGGAAATTTGTCGAAATCGTTTCAAACAAACTGGGGATCTCATAAATGAACCGTGATGACAAAAAACTGATCGAAGAGGCCAAAGCGGCGGCCTTAAAGGTACTTCTATATAATGCTCACGGTCCTTACTATGGGTTGCCGAGAACGGCCGGATGGGGATACCCGGAACCCTATACCCGGGACTTAATGATCTGCCTGCTGGGGGTACTGGTTTCGGAAGATCAAAAGCTCATCGGGAGATATAAAAAAGTCCTTGAAACCTTAGCTAAAAACCGGTCTCCGAATGGCCATATCCCTTCCCTTGTTCATGACCGCGAAGACCGGGGCGCCAGTGACTGTACCCCCCTGTTCCTCATGGGGGTCGGCTTATATCGTAAAGCCACGGGCCAAACGGACTTTCTCAAAGATGCGGTGCAGGAATCCCTCACCTGGATGCGGTATCAAAGCCCCTCGGACCGGGTCATTGTAGCGCAACTTCCCACGACCGACTGGCGGGACGAGCAATGGGTTCTGGGATACGGGCTATTTGTAAACACAATCGTTTACACGTATTTGAGACTGCTTGGACAACATCAGAACGCTGAAATAGTCAAGGACGAAATGGAGCATTTTGCGATTACCGGTCAGCAGCAGCACCGACACGTTCACGAAGGACTCTTGCTTCGTAAAAAGCCGTATTATGCGCTATGGTCGTTTAAGGTGTACAAGAGTGAGCGATTCGACCTTCTTGGCAACAGCTTGGCGATTCTGTCCGGTATTGCCTCACCCACACGCGCGAAGTCCATGGTTTCCTGGATTGAGAAAGAATGCAAACATTTGCGCGAAAAAGGTCTGCTGGGCATTGATCTTCCCCCGAATTTCTTCCCCTATATTCAGCCGCATGATCCGGATTGGCGACCCCGGTACGAAATCTACAATCAACCCGGACAGTATCACAACGGCGGCATCTGGCCCTATATTTGCGGATTTTATGTGGCCGCCCTCGTTGCGGCGAGAAAAAAGAGACTGGCCCGAAAGAAGTTAGTCGAATTGGCAAAACTCAACCGGCTCTGGCGTGCCGAAAAAGCAGAGTTCGGCTTCAACGAATGGCTCCATGCCGAAGACGGCAGGCCCATGGGGCAGGACTGGCAAAGCTGGTCCGCGGCAATGTATCTTTATGCGGCTGCCTGCGTCGAACAAAACCGGACGCCTTTTTTTGAGGACATTCGTTCAATTTCTCATGAGGTGGATTCGGAATGAAGAAGACAGTTCTTAATCGATATGAAATAAACGAAAAAGAACAGGTAATGATCGATGTGTCCGTCCAAACCGTCGAGCACCTGTATCATGATTTTGATAAGACCGCCCCCTATTACCGTAAAGAGTTGGATCAGGAGTTTGTTGATTACCTGACCGAGTGCGTTCAGGAAATCGGGAAATATCCCTTTGTTGTTCGAATTTCACTGGAAAAAATGCCGGATGAAATTTTAATGGATCGCGTGCAAAAGAGCATCAACAGTTACTATATTTATCTTAAAGAAGTTGAGATTCGCTCCATGAAACGAATATTCAGGCGATTTGTCATCTTATTTGTTACAGGGCTGGTCCTTTTGGTACTTGCGATATTAGCAACCCGCCGAGCAACCCTCCATGAAGGAGTTATTGCCGAGGTCTTTGCGCAGGGTTTGACAATCGCCGCCTGGGTGTCTCTGTGGGAAGCTCTGGTAAACATTTTTTTGGAATGGCGTCCCTGCCGGGAAAATATCCGACTTTATAACAGAGTCATAGACAGTCAAACTATTTTCCGCCATCTTCCGGCAAGCTGAAACCAGCCCTCAGGACCGGTTTTCTCGTAAAAAAAATAAAAAATGGCAAAAATTTTGTTGGTACGGGAAAAAAATGCAGTAAAATGCGCGCCAATTCGTACCGACTTCCGGAAGTGGTTCCGGAAGTGGAATATACGAACAAAAAAGTTCGTCAATGTTTAAGGAGCATGGCGGCAACCGGGCGGCTTCAGCAGAATCTGAAACCGCTACCATTTCAGATGTAATCTCCTTTTGCTGGGTGTTCCCAGGATGTGCGCTCCCATTGCAGCAAGGTGGCAAGTAAAGGCCGTCTGCCTCGAAGAAAGGCAAGGATTATTTATGATTCATCCGGATACTGAACTACGTAAAGTTGATGATACGATCGGCCGCGGCGTTTTTGCAACACAGCCGATCCCAAAAGGAACTATTCTTTATGTAAAGGACCCTTTGGAAATTGAAGTTTCTGCCGAGCAATTTGAAACGATGGATCCGCAATATCAGACATTGATTAACTGGTTCTCTTATATCGACGAAGGCGGTTTTCGGATTGTCAGTTGGGACATCGCCAAGTACGTGAACCACCATTGCGACAGCAACAGCATCAGCACCGGTTACGGCTTCGAAATTGCAACACGGGATATTGCCGCCGGCGAAGAAATTACGGATGAATACGGGATTTTCAATTTACCGTACCCCCTTCAGTGCTGCTGCGGCAGTTCCCGTTGCCGAGGGACGATTTCCGACGATGACTGGGATACCTATGGGAATATCTGGGATAAGAAAGCCAAAGAAGCACTCAAGCACTTTGGTAAAGTGGCGCAGCCGCTGATGAAATTCATGGATACAGAGGTTTATCAGAGTTTAATGCAGTATCTCAATAGGCGACGAAATTATCGCTCCCTGTTTCGATTGCGTGCCTCCGGGAATGCATCGTTAGAGAAGATCGGATAATTATACGGCTATTTACCGGTTTTCGCCAACCAGTCAATGAGAAGCGCAGTGATGTTGTCGTGCCCCCCGGCGTGATTGGCTTTGTCGATAAGCGTTTGGACAACTTGCTGCGGGTCGCCGATTTCGAGCAGGATGGATTTGATAGCAGCATTGCCGAGCATGTCGGTTAAGCCATCAGTACAGAGCAGGAGCCGGTCGCCGGGGTGCAGCTTAAACGAGCGGATGTGCGGGCGGGTCTTCTTTTCCATACCTACGTACTGGGTAATAACGGCACTATCGGGATGGTCGGCGGCGTGGTCGGGGTCAAGTTTGCCGCGCTGGATCAGTTCGTTGACATACGAATGATCATGGGAGATCTGAGTAAAGCGGTTTTTACGCAATCGATACAAGCGGCTGTCGCCGACGTTGACAACGCAGCAGCGTCCGTCCAGCAGCAGACACAGCACCACCGTGGCCCCCATGCCGGCGGGGGCGGATTCGCTTTGGCCCTCGTGATACAATTCCCGGCTATGAAAGCTGACAGCTTTTTTTAGTAATCGTCGGACCGCACGAGGGCTTTTAAATCGCATTTTGTGCAGACCGGTCTCGATGCGGACGGACAAATTTTCAGCCACGAAATCCGAGGCGACCTCGCCGCCGGGATGACCGCCCATGCCGTCGGAAACAAGAAACAGCCCCGCCTCCGGCTCGATCAGAAAAGCGTCCTCATTCTGCTCGCGGCACAGCCCCACATCCGTCAACGCCCCCCACGTAAACGGCAGGCCCGTATACACCTGCGGATTGTTCTGAATGTCTGGTTGCTGGTCTGTCATTTCTTTAAAGGAAATTCCTGTTTTCATCTACAGGACTAACATCTATTCTTTATTACATTCATTAAACTCTACAAGTGCTGCCTCTCTTGCTTTCCTTGCCAGATCGCTGTAGTCTTCATTGTCTTGTAAATCTCTTAATGCTTTTTGATAACACTCAGAGTCAAAATTTTTCTTATTAATATTGTAAGCAAATGTTGTTTTTATGAGACTAACAACTTCTTTCTTCGTTTTTGTGACTATAGAAGAATGACTGTTTTTTAATATTTTATCATTGATTACGTCATATATTTCACCTACAATTACAATATATATTCTAAACGCTTTGTATAAGTCTCTATCTTCTATAGGAGTAGGATGTATAGGGCAATTGTATTGTTCCACTTCTATTTCGTCATCTTCGTTGTATGTTATGTTGTATATGCCTTGATTATGTACCATAACATTTCGTATACTTGAATAATGGTTTAAAGCATTAATTCCCGACTCGGATAATTCTATCTTTAATCCATATGTATTCTCTAAATGCAACAAACGCTCATTAAAAGACCTATAAGACATTTTCTTTACTTTCTCTTTAATTATGTCTTCTACCAACTTGTTTTTTGATTCAGCTTGCAATAACATATCAAACGTATATGTTTTTTCACTCCCCAATGTACCAGGGTATAGAAAATACAAATAAGTCATCGTTTCTGACAAAAAACAATCAAATAAGGTAGTCGCATAAATAAGAAAGGAGTTAGTTGTAATATAATCAAAAGATGCATGCTCAAACGCGCCTATATCCAGCATATCATCAAAGTACGTTTCTTTATATTTTTACTGTCCAATTTCATTTTCGTTCTTTAACCCTTAGTGGAGCCAATAGCTTATGTCGCTTGTAATGATAAAACCGAGCAAGCTCTCTGCGTTTGCTTTTTCGTTTGATACAGCGTCTGG
>JAOUFG010000193.1 GCA_029858345.1 Phycisphaerae bacterium | reverse complement strand
CAATCTCTTCGAGTAACTGCGATATGACAACATCTTTATCGTCCATAAATCATGGAATAGCAGATAGTTGTGTATCGCGCAAGTCTTTTTTGTGAATTTTTCAAAAATAATTGTGAATGGTTACAAATATTTAATAATAAAATCTGTGTTAATCGGTGTAATCTGTGGATATTAAAAAGAGAGAAGTAGAAACGATGAGTCCGATTAGATTTTATAATACCTATTCTAAGCAAATAGAGGAATTTAAACCGGTTGAACCCGGCAAGGTCAAACTATACAGTTGCGGGCCGACCGTATATTCGCATCCGCATATCGGCAACTTTCGTTCATTTTTGATGGCGGATCTGCTGAAGCGGTTCCTTGAGTTCAAGGGTTTCGAAGTTCACCATATCATGAATATCACAGATGTCGGTCACTTGCTGGATGACGCCGATGAGGGCGCCGACAAGCTCGAAGAAGCTGCCCGGAGAGAAAAAAAGGATCCGTTAGAAATCGCGGCCTTTTATATCAATTCCTTTAATACTGCCAGCGAGATGCTGAATATCAAACCTGCCGACAGTTTTCCCCGGGCGACAGAACACATCGATGAAATGATTGCGATGGTACAGACGCTCATCGATAAAGGGCATGCCTATGTAGTCGGCCATAATGTCTATTACGATGTAACGACATTTAAGGATTATGGTAAACTCAGCGGTAATACATTGGACGATCTGAATGCCGGGGCGCGGATCGAGGTCAATTCCGAAAAGAAAAATCCTCAGGACTTTGCGCTCTGGAAACACGATCCAAAGCATATCCAGCAGTGGGACAGCCCGTGGGGCCGCGGCTTTCCTGGTTGGCACATTGAATGCTCGGCGATGAGCGTCAAGTACCTCGGCGAGCAATTCGACTTCCATACTGGCGGCGAGGATAACATCTTCCCGCACCATGAATGCGAGATTGCACAGACCGAAGGCGCTACCGATAAGCAGTGGGTCAAGTATTGGATGCACGGACGGTTTTTAATGTTCGACGGTGAGAAAATGTCCAAGTCCAAGGGCAACCTCTATACCATCCAGGAACTCGTGGAAAAGGGCTTTAAGAAAAACGCCATTCGCTATGCCCTTATTTCGTCGCACTATCGGCAGAACTATAACTTCACCTTCGACGGACTCAAGGCAGCCGAGACGGCGATTGACAAGATCGGCCAGTGTGTATTCACGGTGAAAGATAAAGCCAATCCGGCAACGACAGTGCGGCAGGAAGTCTCCGCCTTTACGGAAAAAGCGATTCATGACTTTGGCGATGCACTCTCAGACGACCTGAATATCTCCAAGGCATTGGCCGCGGTGTTTGAACTGGTTAAGGAGGCCAACAAACTGGATGATCCGACAACGTCTGAGGCAGAAGCGATTGTCGAAGCGATCCAGAAGATTGATTCGGTGTTAGGTGTGCTCGATGCATCGGAAGAATCAATTCCGGCGGAGATCATGGAGATGGCCGAACAGCGAAAGCAGGCCAAACTGGCTAAGGATTGGTCCCGGGCCGATGCGCTGCGTGACGAAATTACTTCGCGCGGCTATGCGATTGAAGATATGCCCAGGCATGAGTATCGCATCAAAAAGATAGATTAATAAGCGTTGCAAAATAAACCACGAAGATCACGAAGATCACGAAAAACACGAAGGAAAATATTTTATAAAAATCTTCGTGTCCTTCGTGGTTAAAGAAAATTATTCAAATGAAGATATTAGGGATTGATCCGGGATTGCAGGTATGCGGCTATGCGGTGGTTGAGGCCAAACTGCTGGACACAAAGCTGATCGAGGCCGGTGTGTTTCGTACTGACGGCAAGGCCGAGTTGGCCGCGCGGCTCTGCCAGATTGCTGAGGATATTGGGCAGGTGTTGGCGGCGCACACGCCGGACGCGGTGGCGGTGGAACAGTTGTACTCGCATTATCAGCATCCGCGGACGGCGATTTTGATGGGGCATGCCCGCGGGGTGATTCTGCAAAAGGCCGCCGAGGCCGGGGCGAGCGTGAAAAGCTTTGCGGCCACGCGGATCAAAAAGTCGCTGACCGGCAACGGCCGGGCTACCAAGAACCAGATGCAGCGGGCGATCCAGACGGTGCTGGCCCTGTCCGAACCGCCCGAACCGGCGGATGTCGCCGATGCGATCGCGATTGCCCTGTGCTGTGCGAGTGAAAATAAAGGTACTTAGTGCCGTTTCCAGTAATACAGTTTCGCATTTTTTGAGAAAGTCTCAATAAAAGACTTGCGCCATCGTATATTATGGTATAAATAGGTTCTCCACAGGCTGTATGGGAC
>JAOUFG010000015.1 GCA_029858345.1 Phycisphaerae bacterium | reverse complement strand
GTGGAAAGAGGATGGCGCCAGTTGTGTTCTTGCATTGCGAACATTAAAGTTAACAACGGGCCGCTGGCAACAGTTCTGGAGTTATGTGATGAGGCACGGATGCACACTATCTTAAGCGAACACCCATGTCCATGGTCTGGAGGATGCTGGTGTTATTCTTTTTCGGCCTTTCGGGAGTTTCGTTTTCGATCGCTTTCTTTGAGGAATCGCTTTCGGATACGGATGGATTTGGGTGTAAACTCCACCAGTTCGTCTTCCTGGATGTATTCCATGGTCGCTTCCAGCGACATCTTTCGTGCGGGCCGAACCTTGGCGGCGTCGTCTTTGCCGGAGGCGCGTACGTTGGTGAGCTGTTTGGCCCGGGCCGGGTTAACGGGGATGTCTTTGTCTTTGCAGTGTTCACCGACGACCTGACCTTCATAGACCGCCTCGCCCGGTTCGACGAAGAAAATGCCGCGGTCATACAGTCCATCCAGCGCGTATGCCGTGACAGTTCCCGGTTCCGTTGCGATCATCACGCCGGCCTGCCGCTGCGGAATTGTGCCCCGCATCAGGTCATATTTTTCAAACGAGTGATGCATGACGGCCCGCCCCTGGGTAGCGGTCAAAATGCGGGCATGCAGGCCGAACAGGCCGCGGGAGGGAATCAAAAACTCCATGTGAACATAGTTATCGGCGCCGGTCTTGGCATCCATGCTGGTCAGTTCGCTCCGGCGGTCGCCCAGTAAACTCATCACGGCACTTTGGCACTCGGCCGGGCAATCAATCACAAGCTGCTCGATCGGTTCATGCCGCAGGCCGTTGACCATGCGGATGATGACGCTGGGTTTGCCTACGCACAGTTCATATCCTTCCCGCCGCATATTTTCGATCAAAATCCCCAGGTGCATCAGGCCGCGTCCGGACACGATGAACTCTTCCGGCGTTGGTCCCGGATCGACGCGCAGGGCGACATTGACCTGCAGTTCCTTTTCCAGCCGGTCCCGGATTTGCCGGCTTGTGACATATTTTCCTTCCCGGCCCGCGAAAGGACCGTCATTGATGCGGAAGGTCATGCTCATGGTGGGCTCATCGATGGTGGTTATGGGCAGGGCAACCGGTTCATCGGCGCAGGCGATGGTATTTCCGATATCGACGGGATCCAGTCCGGCAATTGCGCAGATGTCGCCGGCGATGACCTGCTCGATCGGGCGTTTGCCCAGTCCGTCAAAGGTATAAAGCTGCAACACTTTTTGCAGGGTGTGCTTTCCTTCCGCGTCAATCACGGTTACTTTTTCGGCCTGTGAAACCGACCCGGCAAAGACCCGCCCGATGGCGATACGTCCGACATAATCGGAATAATCTAATGAAGTGACCATCATTTGCAGCGGGGCATCGGGGGCATCTTTGGGCGTGGGTACATGGTTGATGATAGCGTCAAAAATGGGCTTCATATTGTCGTTTTTGACATGCAAATCGGTGGTGGCCCAACCATTTTTCCCGGAGGCATAGATGACGGGGAAATCGAGTGAGTTGTCGTCGGCTTTCAGGGCCACAAATAAGTCAAAGACCTCGTTGACAACATCTTCGGGCCGGCATTCGGGGCGGTCCACTTTGTTGACGACTACGATGGGTTTGAGTTTATGGTACAGCGCCTTGCTGAGGACGAATCGTGTCTGGGGCATCGGGCCGTCAAAGGCATCGACCACCAGCAGTACACCGTCGGCCATCTTGAGGACGCGCTCGACCTCGCCGCCGAAATCGGCGTGGCCAGGTGTATCGATAATGTTAATCTTGTATTCGTCGCCGTCCGGGGTTGTGTACTGGATGGCGCAGTTCTTGCTGAGAATGGTGATGCCCCGTTCCCGCTCAATGGGGTTGGAGTCCATAATCAGTCCATGCTGACCGCCGGCCAGCTTGTCCAGTTCGGCATCACGGAACATGCCGGATTGATACAGCAGTTGATCCACCAGCGTCGTCTTGCCGTGGTCCACATGGGCAATGATAGCGATGTTTCGGATATATCTTGTCAGTGACATGCATCGTTCCTGTGTTAAGAAAATTCATCTTGATATCATGGAAAAATATACGGAACGGGGGAATGTACAGGGAATCTTTTTAAAAAGCAACAATAAATACCTCTCAGCACGGTGTCAGCCGAGGTCCAGGTTAATACTTTGTAGATTCTGTTCGGGCAATTTCAGCAGATGCACTCAGAGGGCGCCAGGGAGACATAAATCGTACGGCCCTTTTGTTCGTACTCGATTTTGCCTTCCCGCGCCAGCCAGCCCAGACCTTGATAGGCGAGCGGAGTTGTCAGTTTTGTTTTTTTGGCGACATCTGCGATGTTGACTTGTTCTGAGGCGGTCGAAAGCATATGCCAAATTTGACCTGCCGCTTGCCCGATTTTTTCAGGAGCCATATCTCACCTCATTAATTGGAGTTTTTTGCTTTTGTCATGTTTTCACGAATAGCGATCTATAGTATGATCCATTTACTGTTTTCTGTCAAGCCGACTTTTTGGAGATTTTTTAGAGAAAAAGCCGTGCTTGACAGGGGTCGTTTTCGGGATATGATGCTATTGAACAGGGCAAGACGATTTTCTGTGAAATTTGAGGTTTTTCCGATGAAACCGATATTCAAGCGTTCCGAATTCAATCCAATCCTGACGGTCAGCGATTTGCCATTTCATTCTGAAGCTGTTCTGAATCCCGGTGCCGTAAAAGTGGACGGCCAGATTGTCCTTCTGCTTCGTGTGGAAGACACAAACGGCTTTTCCAGTATTTATACCGCCCGCAGCGATAATGGCGTTACGAACTGGCAGATAGACCCTATACCTTTCCTGGGCTGCGGTCTGAAACAATGGAAATATGAACAGTGGGGTTGTGAGGACCCGCGTATTACCTGGATCCAGGAGGATCGGTCATGGTATATCACCTATACCGCCTATTCACATGCGGGAGCGGCAGTGGGGCTTGCCAAGACCAAGGATTTTGTCAAGGCCGAACGGACGGGCTTGATTCTTCCGCCCAACAACAAGGATGCATGCCTGTTCCCTGTCAAATTTAAGGACCGCTGGGCGATTGTGCAGCGTCCCAATGCCGGCGGGGGGATTGAGAACATCTGGCTGGCGTATTCACCGGATTTGGTGCATTGGGGTCAACCCCATTGTGTGCTGTCGGAAGGGCGCGGCCCTGCATGGGATGCGGTCAGGGTGGGAGCTGGACCTCCGCCCCTGCTGACCGAGCATGGCTGGCTGCTGCTGTATCACGGTGTCAAGGGCTATGCCGGCCAAATGGTCTATCGGGTTGGGGCGGCCCTGCTGGATCGGGATAAACCGCACAAGGTCGTTGCCCGCTCGCCGCGGTGCCTGTTCAAAGCGATGGAGCCATACGAGGTCAGCGGACTGGTCCCGAATGTGGTATTCCCCACCGGAATGATCCGGCGGGGTGATGATCTGTGGATTTATTACGGCGCTGCGGATACTTGTGTGTGTTTGGCGATCGTCGGGCTCAAGCAGATTTTGGATGCACTGGAAACCGATTCCGGTCCTTTTGAATAACATTGATTTAAGGATTGACTGTGAATAACGAAAGACGGATTGCGTACTTCTCGATGGAGATCGGACTGGAAGAAGGGATGCCTACCTATAGCGGCGGGCTTGGCATTCTCGCCGGTGATACGATTCAATCGGCGGCGGATTTAGGGGTGCCGATTGTCGCGGTGACGCTGCTGCATCGCAAGGGGTATTTTTTTCAAAAACTCACCGACGACGGCTGGCAAACCGAGGAACCGGTTGCCTGGGTGCCCCAGGATTACGCAGAAGAACTGCCTCAAAGAGTCGTTGTGAACATCGAAGGGCGGCCGGTCAAGGTTCGAGCATGGAAATACGAGGTCAAAGGCTTTTCGGGATACAGTGTTCCCGTTTATTTGCTGGATACGGATTTGGAAGAAAATGCCAAGCCGGATCGCATGGTGACCGATCACTTATACGGCCATGAGGCCCATTACCGGTTGTGCCAGGAAATCGTTCTGGGCATCGGCGGCGTCAAAATGCTTCGCGCTCTCGGGTATAACCAGATCGAGCGATTCCACATGAATGAAGGCCATGCCGGTCTGCTGACGCTTGAACTGCTCGAAGAAGAGCTTCAAAAGAAGAGCGAGGGCGCAACGATTACTGGAGAGGATATTGAAGCGGTTCGACGACAGTGCGTTTTTACGACACATACGCCCGTAGCTGCCGGTCATGACCAGTTTCCGATGGAATTGGTCCATCAGGTTTTTGGGGCACATGATGCCTTTGCGCTGGAAGGGGTGTTTTGCTGCGATAAAGTTTTGAACATGACATATCTTGCGCTGAGTTTGAGCAGTTATGTCAATGGTGTGGCGAAAAAACACGGTGAGGTATCACGGCAGATGTTTTCCGGATACAAAATCGATGCCATTACCAACGGCATTCATGTCGGCCGATGGACGTCCGAACCGTTTCAAAAGTTATTCGACGAGCACATTCCCGGCTGGCGGGAGGATAATTTCAGCTTGCGGTATGCACTGGGCATTTCCTGTGCAGACGTTCAAAAGGCCCATGCCGAGGCCAAACGTGAACTGATCGAACATGTCAATCAATACAGCAATACCGGAATGGATGCCGATGTCTTGACGCTGGGTTTTGCCCGCCGATCGGCCAGTTATAAACGGGCCGATCTGCTCTTCAGTGATTTGGATCGGCTTCGCAGGATCGCTTCGAAAATCGGGCGGTTTCAAATTGTGTTCGCGGGTAAGGCCCATCCTCGGGATACAGAGGGTAAGGAACTGATTAAGGGGATTTACGCATCTGCACGGGATTTGCGGGATGAGATCCGTATTGCCTATTTGCCGAATTATGACATCTCGATTGGCCGGTTGATGACAGGGGGAGTGGATGTCTGGCTCAATACGCCTCAGCCGCCGCTGGAGGCATCGGGCACCAGCGGCATGAAAGCGGCGGTCAACGGGGTGCCGTCGCTGAGCATTCTGGACGGGTGGTGGATCGAGGGCTGTATTGAAGGCGTTACCGGCTGGGCTATTGGACACAACCACCGCCTGCAGGAGCAGCCCGACCGGGCTCAGGATGCCCAGTGGCTCTATGAGAAACTGGAGCATGTGGTCGATTTGTACTATAATGACCACCCGCGATTCTGTTCGACGATGCTGCACGCCATTGCTCTGAACGGTTCGTTCTTCAACACCCAGCGGATGATGCAGCAGTACGTCCTGAAGGCCTATTTTGTGTAGATTGGGTTTAGTGGTTCTTATCTGTTGGTAAATTGCCAAGACGTTTGGTTTTCAATGTCAGTGAAGACGGTTTTTCCCGCAGGAATTTCATGCCGCGGCCGGTGGTGATCTCTTTTTCCTCGCTGACGAAATCAATATATTGCACCATGGCCCAGGCGCTGTTGGCCCATCGCATCTGGTAGCCGCGCTGGTGGGCCTGTTTTTCCATTCGCAGGCGGTTTTCCTTTTCAAAGACAAGAAAATCCAGTGCCTGCGCGATCTGCTCAATACTTGCCTCTGCCGGATCGACCAGAATACCCCGCGCAAATCGGCCGATGGTTACTCCCGGCCGACATGACTTATTAGAGTAGATCAGTTCCAGTGCATAGCGAAACTTGGTCGAGATTGCCACCCGGCCCGAACCGATGGTGTCGGCCAGAATGCCGCTGGAAATCTGCTCCATATTCAGATACGGCAGAACCATTACGTTGGTTGCGCCATAGAATTTCAACAGCATGCTTTCATCAAAAAAGGTATCCAGAAAGACAATGTCGTTGGCGTGCCAATCCACGTTGTCGATGTCATTGACTTTGCACCACTTGACACCGGCTTCTTTCAATGCTGTATCGAGTTCACTCATGAAATCACGGTAGTATGAGCCACCGTCGGCTTTGATGAACTCGGGATGACACTGGCCACCGACCACATACACAATGTGCTGACGCTGGGCGGGGGTACAGGATTCATGAACAAACTTCCCATAGGCGCGGATACTGTACTGGATGCCTTTGCCGGGACTGAGCAGGCCCAGCGTTGTGACCAGAAAAATATCGTTCATGCCAAATTCGGATTTGATCCCAAACCGGTCAAACTGCGTGGGGTGATGCATTCGAATACCATGATCAATGTGCTTGAGTTTGAAATGACTGATGCTATAAGCATGACCTTCGAGAATGTCAATGGCGCTTTCGGTGGTTACGATTAAGCCGTCGGAATGTTCTGCCAAATCGATGATGGTTTGCCGCTGATGGTCATTGGGCTGTTCCAGTACTGTGTGCAGATAGATCAGGCAGGTCAGGTTGTTTTCCTTACAGGCTTTGGCGATATTGACAAAGTTACGACCCTCCCCGTCATTGCCCTGATCGTTAGGGTCCAGGCCGAACTCATGCTGCAGGACGATGGCCGTAGGATTGTTGCTTTCTTTGGCCCGGTTGATTATTTCTCGTGTTACGTCTTCCCATGAGTGCGGATTGTATTGATCGATAACTAAATCCACCGGGATATTATAAGGGCCGTGGTTATTATCAATCGCGGCGGTGCGAATATGTCCCACTTCGCCGGTTAACTGCGACAGTGCGTTGGATAAATCTCTGCAAAAGGTCCCAATCCCGCAACGGCGGGGGGGATAGGTGCTGACCATGCGTATGTTCCAAGCCATTGTTTTCTCCGAAGATTGCTGATTTATTGATTTTCAAGTATCTGTCGAATTCGGCTGGGGTGAACCCCGTTTTCGTCGGCGATTTGCCGGATCGTTTTATCCGCAACCGCTTCAATTTCCGCGGCTTTTAAGATATCGATTGCCTTTTGAATGTTGAGGTTCATTTCATCGCAGGCAACCTGCAGTGTTTTTTGTCCAAAGCCGCCTTGCTGACCTTGACCTGCATGGTCCCCACCGCGATACCCAAAGCCCCGGGTTTGGGGTGTTGTTCCGGTTGCAATGGCGAATAATTCATTCGGTGAGAAGCCGTTCTCTTTGGCAATTGTACCAAAGATGTCCGAAATGTTCGTCTCAATTCCGCCTGCGTTGAGATTTTGAAGGATTATGTCCGGTTCCATCCCTGCGGCTTTTGCCAGTTCTTCAATTGTCAGAAGTTCCGCATGCGGCACGGGGGCACGCTGTTTGGGTTCTTCCCAGCTAAACTTGATGCGATCGTTCAGATTCAAAAGCGAGCTGAAAGGCGCAAATGGCTTCATGGCTCCGGCAAAGACAATCCCGCAGACGATAATCGCTAAAAGCCATTCGACCCTGAATTTTGAGGCGGCCTGGGCTTTATTGACAAAATAGCTGATTAGCGGCTTGAAATTCAGCCAGATATGCAGGACTGAGACGATGAAAAACAGGGTTGCGAAGCAGGTGTGCAACCCGATCCATTGCTGTTTATTTAGTGCCCAGAATGTCCAGTTTGTCCAATTGGCAATGCGGCCGGGAGGGGTAATGTACAGGATAACACCTGTTACGGCAAGAGTGGCAAAAGAAAAGGCGGCCAGAAGAGATACAAACGCCCTGAATTGAAATATTTTAACCTGTTTCATGTAAGAAGCCCCTAAAATAATCGACGAGTACAGGTTATATTTTAGGAGCTTTTACTGATTTCGCAAGGAAATTGTTCTTGTTTGCCCTACGCGGAGTTACGGCGGCGATTCAGATTGTCGTCATCCCCCTCGTCATCGTCTTCGTCCTCCAATTCATCCAGTGACAGCATTTGACCATCCAGTTCCATATCATCCGTGGACAGTTCTTTGTCCTGATCGTCCAATTCTTCATCGTCTTCTTCATCATTTTCATCCTCCCGCTGAATATCGATGGGACGAAGTTTGATATTTTTCACATTGGTGGTTTTGCCGCTTTCAAGCAGCCGGGCATATTGCAGGCTGTAGCGTGTCCAGGGAATAGCTTCGAGTCGATCGGCTTCGATCAGGACTCCCAGACCTTCGCAGAAACCATAGGTCCCCTCTTTGATTCGCTCCAGGGCCTCCAGAATCTCGCCTAATAGTTTTTTTTCTTCCGCCATCAATCCCAGGCTGAACTCCTGTTCATAGCTGTCGGTTCCGATATCGGCCAGATGCACCGGCATACTGGACAATTCGCCGCTTCCGGAGAATACGGACTCTTCCATCGCGCCCATATCACCGATAATCTCTTGTAATTTTTCAATCAGGAGCTCGCGGTAATGCTCAAGCTGTTTGGCCGAAAGTTTGCCGGCCCGTCGTTTTTTGCTCATTGATTTTCCCATGATATTATACCCTTCAGGGTAGTAGATTCCCGCGGGTAAAGCCATAACTTACGGCCACGACTCTACATAGCCGCGACCCAACTGGAATTTTCAATTGCGACCACTATAATATACAATAATTCGGTCCCGCCGGTTGCCGAAAATAGACAAATTTTTCATCAATTTCTCAGGCCGGTCAAATACAACGCGGGAATTATAGGGTTATCTTAATTTTTAGCAACAGGATTGTCGGAAATTTCAGAAAAAAATCTTTTTTTGTCTTCTCTGTCATTATTGGCCTCGGATGGAATGCCGGATATTTTTGAGGGAAATATGTTGTTTTTGTCTCGGTTTTTGTGATAATGATCACTACTGAGAATCTTTTGTTTGAATAATTTGTAGCGGAATCGTTTATGTTCAATAATCCCCTCCGGCAATTTGGTGATTTTGAATCGCAATACACTGATCCGGATACCGCGGCAGTTGCGATTCTGCCCGTTCCCTATGACGGTACCAGTACCTGGATCAAGGGGGCGGATAAGGGGCCGCAGGCCATTCTTGATGCATCCTACAATCTTGAATTTTATGATATTGAGACCGACAGCGAGGTTTTTCGCAAAGGTATCTTTGTCGAGCCGGCCGTGGAAGGGTTTGATTCGCCGGAAGGTATGACGGAGGCGGTTCGAGGGCGTGTTGGCGGTATTCTTGAACGGGGAAAGTATCCTGTGGTGCTGGGGGGCGAGCATTCCGTGAGCATCGGGGCGATTCAAGCGGTCGCGAAACGTTTTGACAATTTGACGGTTCTGCAGCTTGATGCGCATACGGACCTGCGGGATTCCTATGAAGGCAGCACGCATAATCACGCCTGCGTGATGGCCCGTGCCAAGGAACTGGTTCCAATTGTTCAGGTGGGTATTCGCAGTATGGATATAGGTGAAAAACCAAACCTGGAAAATGAGCGGATATTTTTTGCCCACACACTTTGTGGCATGAAGGCAGGTGCATGGATATCCGAGGTGGTGGAGTTGCTGACGGAAAATGTGTATTTGACCATCGATCTGGACGTGTTTGATCCGTCAATTATGCCTGTGACCGGCACGCCGGAACCGGGGGGACTGGGGTGGTACGAGGTGATTGCGTTGATTCACGCGGTCTGCAGCCGGCGAAATCTGGTTGGATTTGATCTTGTAGAACTGTGCCCGCGTGAACATTTATGGGCCAGTGATTTTCTGGCCGCTAAACTGCTGTATAAGACGCTGACCTATAAGTTCTGCCTGGGAGCCACAAATGAACACTAGGATGTACAAGAATATTTTTTAGACAGGATTTACAAGATATCCCGGATTTTATTCTGTAAACCCCGTTAATCCTGTCAAAAAATTGTAGTCCGATCCGGTAACGAGGAAATATCATGCGTGTGATACTGTGGATGTTGGTGTGTGTTTTTGTTGGCATCACCTGCTATCGGCGTTACAAACAAGGCAAAATCATGGGCGTCGTCGTTACAATTCTTTCAATCATCGCGGCGGTTTATATCGGTTTGTCGGTTCTGCTGTTTCTGATGCAATCGCACATTCTTTATCAGCCAATGCGAGGATATGACTATACCCCCGCCGATTACGGATTGGGCTATGAAAAGGTTTCGCTGTCGGCGCCGGATGGGGTGACGCTGGCGGGGTGGTTTGTTCCGGCTGAGGGGGCTGAGCGGACGATTCTTTTCTGCCACGGCAATGCGGGTAATATCTCGCACCGGTTGGACACACTGAAAATGTTTCATGAACTGAGGTTGAACTGTCTGATCGTTGACTATCGCGGCTATGGCGAAAGTGCCGGCAGACCCACTGAAATAGGTACGAAGATCGATATTCTGGCTGGGTTCCAGTGGCTCATTGAGGAAAAGGGGGCCAGTCCTGAACAGATTGTCCTGTTCGGACGGTCGCTGGGGGGCAGTGTGGCCGCGATGATTGCCAAAGATGTCAATCCCGCGGGGCTTGTTATCGAGAGTTGCTTTACCTCATTCGACGATGTCGGATCGCATTATTATCCGTGGCTGCCGGTCCGGTTGTTCAGCCGGTTCGATTATAATACGGTGGATGCGGTTCAGCAGGTGACGTGTCCTGTGCTGGTGATCCACAGCCCGGACGATGAGATTATTCCCTACAAATTCGGTCAGCAAATCTTCGCCGCGGCCAACGAGCCCAAACAATTCGCTGAGCTAAAAGGCACCCACAACGAGGGCTTCTACGAAAACGCGGAACTGTACAAACAAATCTGGCAAAACTGGCTGGAACAACTCTAACCGCGGGTGGTCCGGCCTATCGACCGGAGAGTTTGGGATTGACCACGGGGGTAAATGGGTTTCAAAATTTATAATTTTCACCAAGTTTGTCTTGCCGAAAGGTCCTTTTTGTGCTAAATGGTACGGTTCCATCAGGGGCCATAGCTCAGTTGGGAGAGCGCTTGCATGGCATGCAAGAGGTCGTGAGTTCGAATCTCATTGGCTCCATTTTTTATAACCTTAGTCTTCAAAAGGGGTTGCAGGAAATCATTTCGATGTTATCAGCAAATCAAAGCATGTCTATTGTTTTGTCCAAATGCGGGTGTTGAGGTTGAGGTCGTCGACGATGCCGGTGGCGAAGGTCAGGTCGCGGTAGTAGTCGAAGATGGGCTCAAAATCATTGACGCTGGAGAAGTATTTCGGCTCGAACATATTTTTGGTCATCGGTACGGCGACATAGACCCTGGAGCCGGTAAAGGACAGGTATATCTTGCGGGCGGTTTTGTTTTTGAAGTCCAGAATCCGCTGCATTAAGCTGGTGGATAAGATATAGCGGGCCTCGATCTGGTCATTGCCGTAGACGACAAACTCCCGTTCGAATTCCGGGTCCTCCAGTTTTATCAGATCGGGTCGTCCGATGTTCCATCCCTGCAGCATCTTGCCGAAGCCGCCGAAGAGTTTTTCGGCACTGTCGGGCAGGACAAGGGTCTGCCCGTGAAAGTGCTTGTTAAAATCAGCAATGAAAAACAAACCCTTAAAAATCGTATGCCAGCTTTGATTTTTGCCGGAGCCGCTTTTGTATTCGGCATGCAGTTCGGAAAATACAATGTCCGTCTTGCCGAATTGTCCGCGGACGAGGTCCTCGCCTTTATAGCGGTCGATACGGTGCTTAAACAGATTCGAGGCCTTAAAGGTGTACTTATCGATGAGACCGTCAGGTTGATAGCTTAATTGGGGGTCGAGAAATTTTACGATCTTGCCGATGATCTGCCATTTGAATTCGCGTTTGTAGCCGCCGCCAATGAATTTGAACGCAAGAGCGCCAATAACCGCACTGGCAATCAGGGCAAAAACAAACACCATCGGCGGCGCCCCCTGTGAGACAATAAATCCGGCGCCGCCTACGGCGACTATCCCGATAAAACTAACAAACATAATCACATTTCGCATGACCTGCTGCCGCTTTTGATCCAACGCTTGCAGATCCGCTGAAAGCTCGTTCGTGTAAAACTCTTTCAGTTCGTCAAGTGTCTTCATTGATTATTTATCCACCGATTACACAGATTTTCACAGATTATTTGTCAATGACTTGTGGAACCCAATGCCACTGTCCATCCTTTCCTTTGATTGATATGAAACGATGTCTTGTTTCATATTGCCATGGTAACCACTTGATTGGTCTGAATGTCAATTCAATTGCTATATCTGATTCTTCAATCTTATTATTTTCCATAAAAATAATAGGTAGAAGTATTGTATACAGCTTTCCTGGAGCAATAACTTTTGCAGTTTGTTTCGGGTCAGAAAAACTATTATCATAGGGTTCTTCAGCTATTACATGTATGTCACCCGGAAGTGTGAGATACTTCATTGAACAAGAAAATGTGACATCATAAATTGGTAGATACCCTTGGTTTTGAATAACGAAGGAGGTATTTGCAGGATTATTTGGGTCGAGAGCAATATCAGGATATACAAATACACGGGGATTTAATGTTACCCAAGCTCCCCATATTGCGAGTAATGTTAAAATTCCTTTACCGATTAGCTTTGTACAAACACAAAGTTTTCTTTGATGTGGTATGTTATTTCTGCTTTCTTCAAGATATTTCGACTTCGAATCGTATTTTTTCTTTATAATCTTTTTCTTCGGTTTCTTTTTTTTTCTTGCCATGTTTTATTGCCTTCACTTCTTCTTTTATCAGTGAATATAGTGTCCTCTGTGGTTAATTTACAAAAGTTTACCGACTTCTGGATTTTCGCGTTCGGCGGCGGCGATCTGGAATAGTGTTTTTTCTTTGAAGTTGAACATGGAAGCGATGATGTTGGTGGGGAACATCTGGACGGAGTTATTATAGTCGGTGACCGAGGCGTTATAGGCCCTTCGTGCGGCGGAGATCTGCTCCTCCAGTTCGTTCAGCGTCCGCTGCAGGTGCATGAAGTTATCCGAGGCCTTCAGGTCAGGGTAGTTTTCCACGGTCGCCCACACCACGCCCAGAAGCTGCATGAACGAATTTTCCAGCCCGACCTGCTGGTCCTCGTTGAGCTGGCCCTGCTGGGCCTTGGACCGGGCCTCGGTGACGGCCTCAAAAAGCCCCCGTTCATGGTCGGCATAGCCCTTGACGGTCGAGACGAGGTTGGGGATCAGGTCCCAGCGTTTTTTCAGCAGGGCGTCCATGGTCCCGAAGATATTGTGAATCTGGTTGCGTTTTCCCACCAGCGTGTTGTACATCATCACCGGTATTAACAACCCGATAACCAAAACCCCAATCAATACGATAAGCGGCATGATAAACTCCTTATACCCTTCAGGGTAATAAATTCTCGCGGGCGAAGTTGTCATTTACGGTCAAAACCCTACATAGCCGCGACCCAACGGGAATTTTCAATTAAGATCACTATGAAAATCGCCTTTTCGGCAAACCATACTTCAAACATCGAACCGCGTCAACTTTAAAGACGCTTCATCCGGTACGGTGTTTCACAAAAAATGCCGCCGGGGTTTGATAATATGCGGGATTTCAGCATAAAATATAATGATTTCCGGAAGTCCTCCTGTCCTGCACCGAATGGATTCGGTCTATAATGAGCTTTTTCTATGAAATCCCGAAAGACCGGTTAAAGCATCGCTCTTTTCTTCCGATATAGAAAGATAATTGCAGGAAATGAACCGAACACAGGTACCTAAGACAAGGATAGAACTCAAAGCGATAGCGGGCAATGAGCAAAAAAATACAGAAAGAATCAAGTCAGACAGCGAATACAACCGTACCTCAGAATTGCGAGTTAGATATTATCACTCCGCTTGCGAAGAAGATAAATTGTCTGGACGTTAAACGAATCGCTGAAATTTGCATCTATGAGATTCCAAAGCTTGTCAGTGCTAAACTTGCCTCTTTGTATATTCTCGATGAAAACAGCGATATCCTGCATCTCGAAAAGAACAATCATTCGTTTCTGATTAATAACATCGTTTCCCTGAACCAGAATCCTCCTTCACCGATGGTGGCGGCGGTTCGCAGCAAGGAATTGCTGATTATTAATGATATGGAGTCGCATAAGACGCCAAATATTCATAAAACCCAGCGTGTGTTTTCACAGAACTACCAAACAAACGGATGCATTATTGCACCGTTAATCTGTCACGGCAGGGTTGTCGGCGTTCTGAATTTAAGCGACAAAAGCGACGGAACGCCCTTTACGAAAGATGAAATCGCGGTGGTGGAATTATTCCGTCAGTTGATTGGCGCTTCCATCGGGAATATCAGCTTATTTGAAAAAACACAGCGTCAGGCCAAAACGGACGGCCTGACGGGCATGTTGAACCATCGCATGTTTTATGAGACACTTGAAGTCGAACTTCGCCGTACACAGCGGTATGGGGGCAAACTGTCTATCGTGATGATTGACATTGATAATCTCAAACCGATTAATGACCGTTATGGCCATCGAGCCGGGGATATGGCGATCAAGCAAATTGCCCGCCGTATCAGTACCTGTATTCGTCAGATCGATGTTGCCGCCCGCTATGGCGGCGATGAATTTGCGGTGATCCTTCCCAATACGTTGCTCAATGACGCAGTCACCGTTGCCGAGCGTATGGTTACGATGACTAACGGAACACCGATGCTTTGGGAGCAGCATCGAATTACGTTGTCTATCAGTGTTGGAGTGGGTCAATATAACGGCGAACAAACTGCCGGTGATGTTACAAAAACCACGGACCGCGCTCTCTATACCGCCAAGCAGGCCGGAAAAGGGCGGGTACATATCTTTGAACCGGAGCAGGTTTCTTCCCGCTAATTGACTGCGAGTCGATCTATACTGATCACGATTGAAAATTCCCGTTTCTGCGCGGCTATGCAGGGTTGTCCCGATGCATCGGGATAAGTTACGACTTTGCTCGCGGGAATTTACTACCCTGAAGGGTGTATCTGAAACATATCAAGCTGCTATTGTGATGAATTTTCCGCTCTGCGCCGCCGGAAGAAGTCCTGAAGCTGTTTGCGGCATTCATCTTCAAGCACCCCGCAGGTCACATCCAGTCGGTGATTGAGCCGGTCGTCCTGTACGATATTATAAAGCGATTTGACGGCCCCGGTTTTGGGGTCATCGGTGCCATAAACAAGGCGGTCCAGTCGTCCCAGTACCATCGCTCCGGCACACATCGGGCACGGTTCCAATGTTACGTAAATCGTACAGCCGTGCAGCCGCCAGTTGCCGATGTACTCGGCCGCCTGGGTCAGGGCGATAATTTCCGCGTGGGCGGTGGGGTCGTGCAGTTGTTCCCGCTGGTTATAGGCCCTGCCGATGACCTGGTCCTGATAGACAATGACGCAGCCGATTGGCACATCACCGTTTTCCTCGGCGATGTAGGCCTGATCGATTGCCATTTTCATATACTGTTTTTCAACTGACAGGTCATTCATTTGTATCGGATGGTTTGTAACGAAATCATTACGACTCAATTCTGTAAAGTGTAAAGATTGTATCGGGATTCATACGCAGAAGCAAGCAGGAATTGACCGGCAAAACGACAGTGTACACAGATGCAGCCAAACTAAGAGTCTATCCGAATAACCGGGTTGTTATGAGGCCGAAGCTTACAGCGAAGCAAAACGTATCGGGATGCTCAGATGGCTGTTAGGCGCCAGACGACCGCGGCGAGGATGGACAGGATAAAGGCGATAAGAAAAAACAGCTTGACCAATGTTGGCAAAATGCGTTCCTCGTTCCGCTGGTACTGCCCGGTATAGGATTGTGTGCTGCCGGCGGGGGTATTTTTAACGGCCTGGGCGTTCGGAGCGATCTTGCCAATAGCTTTGTACATGCCGCGAATGAGATAGAACACGAAAATTGAGCCGACCCATCCGACCAGCCAGATGGAACAGTATCCGCCGATCGCGCCTGCGATGCCGCCGCCGCTGCAAAGACCGATATAGCCCCAGCGGGGAAGACGCAACCAGAAGCTTTTCCGGGGTGCGACCTCAGGTGCGGGGCCTTGGGGAATATGCTGCTGGACCTGGCTGAGTACATTTTCGTTCGAGATAGGATTCGATGGATTGACAATCGTGGTCTTGAGTTTTAACAGGGCGGCCTGAGTTTGGGTGTACTCAGTCTGCTCAGTATGTGTTTCGCGGGCACGGTCCGATAAATGGATCACGGAAAAAAATCCGATGAAGGCCCCGCATAAAGCCCCCAGCAGGGACAATGCCTGAATAAACTCTTTATCTTCTCTTCGTATCGGCATAATTCACCTCGTATAACGCTTTCCGAATAAAATATAATAAATATTCGGGGCGGCCGAGGTAATCAAAAATATTTTTTTCGTATAGCTTAGCATAAAATTCTTGCAATAGAAGCCGAAAAGCGTCTAATGATAGGCACAATAAAAACCGTGTTTTTCAACAGGAAACGAGGTGGCCATGTTTAGACGGATTTTCGGCATCGGCAAAAAAAAGAATGATCCACAACCCAGCTACTCCAATGTTTCCGGCGGTACGGCGGGATTGGACGATTTTCCCTATACGTCTGAAGATGGCGTAAACAGTTCCGTGGTGCCGCTGCATGGTTCGCAGACCGCGGTCCGGAAGAAAAGCTCCGCCGAGATGTTCAATGAGGCGGTCGAAAAGCTGGTTGAAAAGCTGGAGGGGATTAATGACAATCTTGACCGGCAGGTTCAGGAAAACCAGCAGCTTGTCCAGCGGATGGAGGGCTTGCCGGATATGCTGGCGACCATGCCCAAAGCTATCGAAGAGCAGCGGCAGGCGTTTGCCCGTGTGGCCGAGCTGCTTGTTCAAAAAGTCGATCATGATGAAAAGGTGGCCGAAGACCTGGCCGGAATCCATGAAAAAGTGGCCGTTTCGACCGAAATTCAGTCAAAAATGGGGGACAATTTCACTAAATTTTCCGACACACTCGACCGGCTGGATCAGGATACCGTCAGCCAGACCGAATGGCTCCAGCAGATCAGCCGCACCTTTCTGGCCAGCGAGCGCTATATGAAGTACACCCTTGCCAAACAGCAGACACGTTTTTACTGGATTTTCGGCATTGCCATCGGCATTTGCTTCTTAGCCATTGTCGGCCTGGTCATCGGAATCGTGCTGATGGTAAATGGGTAAACAAACTGAATTCCATTCTTTGCCTTCTGTACTTGACTTTCCGGCTCAAAATTGCTACGCTTTGTCCTTAATACCCTTAAGGGTATTAAGTTCCCGCAAGTGAATCCGTAACTTACGGTCATAACTCTACAGAGCCGCGTAGAAACGGGAATTTTCAGTTGTAAAGGGTCGTTTAAGGATTTGAGATTCAGGAGATTATTTTGCGAGTACTTTCGGGAATTCAGCCATCCGGCAAGCTTCATATTGGCAATTTTTTCGGTGCCATGCGGCAGCATCTACAATTGCAGGCCGAAAACGAGGGTTTTTACTTTATTGCCGACTACCATGCCCTGACGACCAACCCGGATCCCAAGCATTTCGCCGAACGCACGTTCGATGTGGCCAAGGATTATCTGGCATTGGGGCTGGACCCGGAGAAGACGGTTTTCTGGCGGCAGTCGGATGTGCCGGAAGTGACCGAACTGGCGTGGATTCTGTCCTGCGTGACGCCGATGGGCCTCTTGCAGCGGTGCACCAGCTTCAAGGACAAAGTCGAGCAGGGTCTGTCGCCGGTGCATGGGTTGTTTGCGTATCCGGTTCTGCAGGCGGCGGATATCCTGATGTTCGACAGCAATGTGGTGCCGGTCGGGCAGGATCAGAAACAGCATATCGAAGTAACGCGGGATATCGCGAATAAATTCAATAACATCTACGGCGAGACATTCGTTGTTCCCGAAGAATATATCCTCAAATCCGTGGCGGTCGTTCCGGGGATCGACGGGCGGAAAATGAGTAAGAGCTACGACAATACCATCGAGATTTTTGAACCGGAAAACGCGGTCAAGAAAAAGGTGATGCGGATTGTGACAGATTCCACGCCGGTCGAGGACCCCAAGAACCCGGACACATGTAATGTGTTTGCTTTGCTCAAGCTGGTTGCCGATGAGAATGAACTGGCTGAGTGGGACCAAAAATATGGGGCTGGCGGAACCGGCTACGGCACGGTCAAAAAACGCGTGGTGGAATTGCTGCATGAGTACTTCCGTCCGTTCCGTCAGAAGCGTGCGGAACTGGATGAGAATACCGATTACGTTGAAGAAGTGCTGTGCAAGGGAGCGCAGAAAGCAAGGGCTGTTGCATCCGGAACGATGGAGCGTGTGCGGAATGCAACCGGATTAGGAGTAGTGCGAAATGCGTGACGATCAGAAATTGGTGCCGATAGCCGAGTTTGAGGGCAGTTTTGACGCGGAACTGGCCAAACTGGCCCTGGAAAACGCGGGGATTGAGTCAGTTGTGTTTGGCGAGGATTTGCTGGCGGTGCTGCCGCACATTAACGCAATCAAAGTGGAACTGAGGGTCTTTGAGGCCGATGCGGAACGGGCCAGGCAGGTGCTGGCGCATATGGAGCCGCTTGAAGACAGCGACGAGGACACCAGGGATGAAGAAAACGAATGAGTGAGTATAAAGTCCAACTTGACAGCTTCGCCGGGCCGCTGGATTTGCTGCTGTATCTGGTGCGTAAGGAAGAGGTCGATATCTACGACATCCCGATTTCGCATATTACCGAGCAGTACATCCAGTATCTCGAAATGCTGAAAATGCTGGACATCGATCTGGCGGGTGAGTTTTTGGTGATGGCGGCGACGCTGATGGAAATCAAGTCGATCATGCTGCTGCCCAAGCCGGAACTGGATGAGCAGGGCGACGGCGATCTTCAGGACCCGCGTGCCGAACTGGTGCGGCAGCTTCTGGAGTATAAGAAGTTCAAGGACGCGGCCAATCTCCTGCAGGATGCCGCCGAGGAAAGGCAATTGCGATTCTCACGGCCGGATACGATTCTTGAAAAAGTCAAGCCGACCGAGGAACCGGAACTGGACCTGGATCAGGTCAGTATTTGGACGCTGCTGGAGGCATTTGACGCGATCCTGCAGGCGACCGGGCACTATCAGGACTTTGATCACATTAAGGATGACACGCCGATTGATCTGTATCAGATCGAACTGCTGCATCGTTTGCAGACCGAAGGGCCGATGTCGTTGCAGAAGGCCTTCGAGGACCGCAATAATCGGCTGGCGATGATCGGGCTGTTTTTAGGCATGCTGGAGCTGATGCGGAATCACCTGATCTGGGTGGAGCAGCCGGATGCAACGGGACCGATCTATCTGAAATCCCTGACAACCGAACCGGCCGAAGAAGCTGTGCATAATGCGATCTATGCCAATCCGGAAGCTATGGAGATGGCTTCTCAGGAGCAGGACGCAGCGGATCAGATTTTGCAGGAAGAAGTTGAGGTGGCCGAAGATGAGCAAGGAGTCGACCAAATCTACGACGAAGACATTGATGATGACGAATTTGCCAAAGAGCTTTCTTCGATTCAGGTGTCTTCGGATGAACCGGAAAAGCCGCGCATACCCATTTTGGAAATTCCATCTGTAGAACAGAAAGCTGAGGCGGAAGAACCAGAGCAGGAAGCTGTAAACGTCGAGGTGCCCGAAAAACCGCGAAAACCCCGCATTCCGATCATGGAACTGCCGCCGCAAAAACAACCCGCACCATCGCCGGAATCTGTGGAAGAATCGTTGCAATAATTAGCCACGGATTGCGAATTGTTCAACCATAAAGAGCATGAAGACCATGAAGGATGCAGAGAAATATCTTATCCAGTCAAAGAAAGCAATGCTCGGTAATATTATATTTGCCTCGGTTAGCATCACTTTCGCATTTATAGTTTGGATTATATGGAATCCAGCTTGGTGGGTTTATCTGGTTATCCTATCGGGAGGTTTGTTTGGCTTGGTTGGTGATCTTGTCAATATTGGGTATTGTAAGAAAAAAATAAGAGACAATAAAGGCATATGACAATACAAAATAAGGAACAATTAGCGAAGTATTTTGATCATACGCTGCTGGATTGTATGGCGACGGAATCAGATATTCGGCGGCATTGCCAGGAGGCGGTTGAGTATGGGTTTTACGCGGTGTGTGTGCAACCGCGGTGGGTGGCGCTGTGTGCGGAGATTCTGCATGGAACGGGGGTGAAAGTGGTTTCAGTGGCGGGTTTTCCATACGGGACGAATCTGTCAAAAGTGAAGGCCTACGAGGCCGAAGCGGTCATTATGGACGGCGCTGATGAGGTGGATATCGTGGCGGATCTGGCCGCGGTCCTTGCAGGAGATGCTAAATACCTGAGAACGGATTTTAAGGCAGTCGTTCAGGTGTGCCAATCCCTAAAACCGGTTGTTCCGTTGAAGGTGATTATCGAATCGGCTGCCCTGACGGACGAACAGATTCGATTTGTCTGTGAGATAGCTCAGGGTGCGGGCGTAGATTTTCTCAAAACCAGCACCGGCTTCCACAAAGCAGGCGGAGCCAAGATTGAAGATGTCAAACTCATGGCCGAAGCCGCACCGCGATGCAGAATCAAGGCCGCCGGCGGCATCAAAACATTGGAGCAGGCCCTGTCCTTCATCGAAGCGGGCGTCTCACGCATCGGTGCCTCGGCGTCGGTAGAAATCTTGAAACAGTTTGAGACAATATCCAGCAGTAAAAATTTAACCACGGAAATCACGGAATGACACTGAAGAATAAAAATATCCGTGTACTTCTGTGCATTCCGTGGTTAAAAAAATGACGATTCATTCGCAACAAACTGTTTTCTGTATACCTCATTTCCGTCAAATTGAGTGCGGCATTTCTTTACTTTCGCTTGCCGAGGTGGTTGTGGGTAAATCACTTCCGGCGATTTTAGGGGGTAACGGGTCCGTCGAAGGATATAGTATTTTTGCTGCCGAACCGGCGGAGGTGTTTGAGTTTTCATTGCACGAAGATCAACCGTTTGAAAAACTGCTGACCGTTCTTTCGAAATACCAACTAAAAGAAAAGGGGTCAGACACCTTTTCAGGGTTTTCTTGCGGATGGATCGGGTATTTCGGGTATGAACTGGGGCGGTTTATTGAAAAACTGCCGGCTCAGGCGGTCGATGATGGGGGCTTTCCGGTGATACGGCTGGCGTTTTATGACAAGGCCATCCTGTACGACCATCAGAGCGGGCAAGTTACATTGACGGCGTTGAGCATAGACGGGCGGAATCCGTTGCCGGAAGAGAAATTTCAACGCCTGAATAATTGGCTTGACGAAGCAAAGAATGTTGGCGTTTCTGTTCCTGCGAGTGCGGATATTGATGCGATTGACACAGACGCGATTGACAGCAACATGACGAAGGACGTTTATCTGGACGCTGTCGCGCGAATCAAGTATTATATTATTGAGGGCGATACGTATCAGATCAATCTTTCACAACGGTTTGAAACGCCGTTTACCGGGCGGCCTATTGACGTGTTTCACTGGCAGAACCGGTTTAATCCCAGCCCATTTGCGGCGTATCTGGCATGGGACGATAAAGCGGTTGTCAGCGCGTCGCCGGAGTTGTTTTTGCAGGTGGCCAAAGATGTGATCACGACCCGGCCGATCAAAGGAACCCGGCCGCGAAATCCGTTATTACCGGATGAGTCGCCGGAAAACAGCGGATATTTTCACGATCTGGTTCTCAGCGAAAAGGATCAGGCGGAGCTGGCGATGATTGTGGATCTGGAGCGTAACGACTTAGCAAGGATTTGTGTGCCGGGAACACGGGGGGTTTTGTGCTCGCGAAAGATAGAGAGATTTCCGACGGTCTATCATGCCGCGGCGGTTGTTCAGGGACGACTTTCGGCACCCGCAGGCCCGCAGCGTGTGATTGATATTTTGAAAGCGACGTTTCCCGGAGGTTCCATTACCGGCGCGCCGAAGATCCGTTCCATGGAGATTATTGACGAACTGGAACCGACGGCACGCAGTGTCTATACCGGTTCGATTGGATGGATTGGTCTGAATGGCGAGCTTTGCTGGAATATTGCCATTCGTACGATTCTGATTGCAGGTCAAGGGGCCGCCATTCAGGCCGGCGGGGGGATTGTCGCCGATTCTGATGCGGAGGCGGAATGGCAGGAAACCATTACTAAGGCCCGCGCATTGATAGCGGGGATCAACGCGGTCGGCTGATTTTTTGATGCGGATGAACATTGATTAACGCAGGATGGATTGCAGCGCAGGCAGGACGCCTGCGTTCCCTTTCAATGGGCAGTTACTTCTCTTGGTTCATTTCTTCGTATTCAGCGACGACTTCGAGAAGGCGGCTGAGAAGTTCTCTTCCTTCAGGGCCGGCCTCCAGGCCCAGAAACTCGACGCCGATTTTGAATTGTAAATTATCGGGTTGCTCTTTCAGGTATTTGACGTGGGATTCGAGCAGGAGGGGTTTTTGGTAGCTCATGGGGGTAAACTGGATTCCGAGGAGTTGGCCGACCTTAAAATGCTCTTTCTGTTCGATTTCAATTTCAAATTGTGCGCCGCCGGCGGAGAGATTCAACAGGCGTCCCTGCCAATAGAGTTCTTCGGGGCTTGTGTCCGAGTCATCCAGATAGCCCCGATGCCAGAACAGAACCTTCACTTTCATTTCAGCGGGGACGGGCTGACGGTGGTACATGCGGCGCTGAACGCATTCAACTCGGTGGGGGATATCCAGCAGGATTTGCGTGAGTTGGCCCTTTGACTGCACTGCCTGAACCGTTGAATCAAACAGGTACTTAAAATATCCTAAATGGATGCAGATTCCGATGGGTTTTTCTTTTTTGAGGTTTTCGCAAGGCGTTTCGGTGGTCATCGTGATGGCGTCGTCGGAAAAATCCGCCACTTTCAATTCGAGAATCCGCCATTTTCCTTCGACCATAAAACTGGCGATAACAGGGGCCTTATCCTGACAGGCCTCTGTCAGGACATCTTTTATTTCGGAGCCACTGAGCAATTCTTTTTGAACCATTCTGTACCCTTAGGGGCAGCGTCATAAAGGGCATCTGTTATTCCGAAGGTCCGCCGCCTGTTATAGTTTACCAAATAATGCCGATTCGCGCGGATTCTTTATTGTGAATCGGCATGTTCACGCGGCTACCTTGAAGTTTTTCGTTTATTCCGTTTTAGGGCCGCCTGACGTTTGAGTGGAGTCACGGTGCTGTGGGGGTTTTCGTAACCTTTTTTATGGTATAGAGATGCGTCTTTTTGGGGGCGTACAAAAATGGTTTCAGGAGCAATTTTGACGGGATCGTTGTTTTTTCGGACAACGGGAGTTGAAATCTATCGCCTCAACTCGTATGATTAAGAGCTTATGGATATTGAAACAATAAAACGCTATTCGTTGATTGAAATCGTGCTTCTGGCTGTTTTTATGATGGGCCTGCTGATTGCCGCGCTGATCGTGAAGCGACGTGCCAACGTTGTTTTGTCCGATCCGGTTTCGGTGCCTGGCTCCGGTCTGTCGGTGTCCATGCCCGCCAACCCCGGCTGGGAACAGACCTCCGCCTGGCAATATGAGGAATCTGAAAGCAGTATGACGCTCATTGCGCAGTACCGCAGTCCGGGGCGGGGGGGTATCGAGGTGCGGTGGCGGTATGTTTTGAGTACGCCGCAAGGGTCGGCGCAGGATCTTTTAAAACAGCGGGCGATAGATACCGGAGCAGCTATTTCGAACGTTGATACGGTCAGCGGAGCGCATCCGATGACCTATGCCGAGATGTTCTCTGGGGCCGCCGAAAAGGTTGAAAAGTTCTATCTGGGCGTTATGCGGCTGGATTATAACCGTTCGATTGAACTGCTCGTAAAATCGTCGGGGATGAACAATTTCTATGAAGAGACGATTTTCAAATCACTGGCGGCGAGCATTCAGTATCAGGTGCCGAGACAACTGGCGGACGGACACGCCTTAATGGCCACCTTCCTGCAAAGCCAGTCGCAACCGCGGGAAAAGGCCGCGTTTCCTGATGAGGCGTTTTTAATCAAGGACGCCCTGACAGGGGCGACGTTGGGCTATTATGCGGCGACCCATTCACTGGATGACGGTGACGAACAGACTTTGCGGCGAAGTCACATCCGGCAGCTTCAATACAGACATCTGACATTGGATTCGTCTCTTTGGTTTCATCCTTCGACAACCGATTATCGCTGGAAAACGGAATTGCGTTTTCCCGGGACGAAGGAAGCCCAGGTTTATGAGATTGAAGCCGACCCGGACGGCGTGATTACGGAAACGAGCAATGTCAGAGAACCAAGGACGTTTGCCGGAGGGTCGTTTTTCCTGCCGGAACCGCTTTTGCCCGAATTGGCCCGCTGCTTTCTGCAAAATGACAGCAGCGCGGTTGTGGTTGATGTGCTTGGGTTCCAGGGACAGTTGGTGCCGGTTTTGCTTGAGAAGATTTCCCCGGAGGAGGCGAAAGCAAAATCGGGGGATACGGATTCCGTGGTTCGGATGGTTTATCTTCACACCCGCGGCTCTTTTGAGGAATTGTTATTCGACCGGTCTCAGAATTTACAGGGGCGGTTTGAGCAACTGCCGCGTCAGAGCGGGCGTATTTGGGAGGCGGTTTCGATGGATGACCTGCGGCAGATGTTTCAGATGCCCGAGGAAACATCTGCTTGTGGTCCCGCAGTTTACCCCGATATATCGGGACAGTCCGCCATCGCTGCGCAGGAACGGGATTTTTCACTTGTAGGTAGTAGCATCAGTCTAAAAATATGAGGGATTAAAATGTCAGAGAACATGTATGATTGCATTATTGTAGGCGGCGGCCCGGCGGGATTAGGTGCGGCTTTGTATACCTCGCGGGATCGCCAAAAAACGCTTGTACTGGAAAAGTTCTACCCCGGCGGGCAGATCAATAATACCGACCGAATCGAGAACTATCCCGGCTACAAGAATATCGGCGGGCCGGAGCTGATCGAAAAAATGCTCGAACAGGCCAAGAGCTTCGGGACCGAATTCAAGAACAATGCCGAAGTTAAATCGATTGTTCGCCGCGATGACGGACAGATTGAGGTTGCTGCGTCGAAGCAGACATTTATCGGAAAAGTTGTCATTCTGACCCCGGGCAGTTCCTATCGTCCGCTGGGGGTGCCGGGAGAAGATGAATTCCGCAAGGCCGGGACCGGGGTGAGCTATTGCGGGACGTGCGATGCGCCGTTCTTTAAGGACAAGGTGGTTATCTGTGTAGGCGGAGGCAATACGGCGGTCGAAGATACGCTCCATGTTGCTAAATATGCGAAGAAGGTCTATATGGTTCACCGCCGGCAGGAATTTCGGGCCACGCAGGTGCTGGTCGAGGAGTTGATGGACTACGTGAACAAACCGGGCAGCAATATCGAGCTGAAATTGGACGCCGTTGTTACTTCGATTGAGGGCGAGGGTAAGGTCGAAAAGGCCGTTTTGAAAAATGTCAAAACAGACAAGAGCGAGACAATCGCTTGCGAGGGAGTCTTCATTTTTGTCGGCATGATTCCTAATACCGGTTTTTTGAAGGGGTTTGTCGATCTGACCGAGCACGGATTTATCCAGTGCGATACGGCCTATCTGCGAACAAAGGTGCCGGGTGTGTTCGTGGCGGGAGATTGCCGGATCGGGGCGGCGATGCAGCTCGTGACAGCCGTGGCCGACGGGGTCAACGCTGCGATGTGGATGAAGCACTACCTCCGCGACTCCAAATGGTGGAACGAGCCGCTGTCCGATGTACTGTCTCCGGCGGGCTGGTAAGAAAAGGTCTGTTGAAATCGATAAAGCAAGCAACGCGATTGAATCTTGACGTTTTTCGGATTCTTCACGTCAAGTGATGCTGATCATATTGGTTTTGCTGAGTTTGACACCTTTCAGCGATCCCATCTTGTCAGCGAGTGCCTGTATTTTTTGAACCTTGTCTTTGACGATGATGATCTCCAGGCAATTGTGATGATCCAGGTGAATATGCGTAGAAGCCACGATGTTCAGCACATGGTCATGTTGCAAATGCAGCAATTTGTTGGTCAGTGCCGTGGAATGATGGTCATAGACCAAAAAAATTCCCGCGACAGCGTTCGCTGTCGGTTTTTCCAGTTGCTCGGCCGACAACCGATCCCGGATCAAGTCCCGAATTGCTTCCGACCGATTTGTATACCCCTGCTTGGCAGTCAGTTGATCAAACTCTGCCAGTAAATGCTGATCCAATGATACACCAACCCGTTCTAAACTGCTCATTTGCTCGTTTCCATATAAATAAGTTATTCGATATGAAATACTCTGAACTATTTTTTTATTTATAACAAAAATACTCTTGACTGGGTAGCACAAATTAAATATTTTTATGTATTGGTAGCACGAAATTTTAATTTTTATGCACTCTCGCAAAGAAAGGCCGAAATGAACAGAACAGGATTTTTGGGTTTCTGGATGATATTAATGAGTATATGCGCCTATGCTGAGCATGAGCATGTTTGGCAGCAGGAGTCCTTAACAAATGGCTTTTGGGGGCTGAATGAGGCATTGGAGCCGACCGGTATCGAGACAGCGTTTAGTGCAACCTCGGCCTATCAGCGAAACATCAAAGGAGGCCTGAGTACTGACAGTCGCAAAGGCGAGTTTGCCGGCAGTTATGATCTCGAAGTGACATTTGATTTGCAGCGAATGCTGGAAATGGACGGCATCCTGTTTTTGCATGGCGAGGGCGGATGGACCGATTCGGAAGGCATCGACGGTGTTTCCGTGGGCAGTGCGTTCGGTGTTAATGCCGATGCCATCGGAAACCGGTCTATGGATATAGTTGAATTCTATTATGAAACGGCATTTTGGGATAATACTTTTCAACTCCGGATCGGCAAACTGGACATGACCGGCGGTTTTGAATGCCGCGGGTGTCCGGTATCTTTTGATGGGAACATGTACGCCAATGATGAAAATACGCAGTTTCTAAACTCGGCATTGGTCAACAATCCCACCATTCCGTTTCCGGATTATGGTTTGGGAGCCATCGTCCACTGGAATCCGGTTGAGGATTGGTATTTGTCGGTCGGCGTTGCCGATGCCCAGGCCAATGGACGCGAAACGGGCTTCAATACCACTTTCCATGATGAGGATTATTTTGTCTATATGGCCGAAACCGGTGTTACGCCGCATTTGCATTCTGGCAAAGGCATTTTGCCGGGCGCATATCGGGTAGGTGCATGGTACGATCCTCAGCCCAAGGCCCATTCAGATGCGTCAAAAGACTATCGTGATGACGCCGGTTTGTACGTCAGTTGTGATCAAAAGCTGTCCAATGAGAGCAATGACCCTGAAGATATGCAGGGATTAGGCGGTTTTTTCCGATATGGCTATGCTCACGCTCGAACAAACGATATCACCCATTTCTACAGTTTCGGCATCCAGTACCAAGGGTTGTTGGACGGTCGGGACGATGATGTGCTCGGACTTGGCTACGCCAACGGCATTTTTAGTGACAGGGCGGACAGCACATATACAGAAGATTACGAAAGCGCGACCGAGTTGTATTACAGCGCCCAAGTGACTAAGTGGATGACACTCAGCCCGTCGGTGCAGTATGTGACCAACCCCGGCGGCGACAGCAGTGTCAGCGATGCGGTTATTCTCGGCCTGCGGGCACTGGTAACATTTTAGATTACGAAACATAGGGAGTTAGCGATGAATTCAGAAATTATGCTTTTATGCGGTACGGCGGCTTCGCTGGGGTTTATACATACGGCGTTGGGTCCGGATCATTACCTGCCGTTTATTGTGATGGCGCGGGCGCGGCAATGGTCCATAACCAAGACGGCATGGATCACCTTTTTGTGCGGCATTGGGCATGTCGGCAGTTCGGTGATTCTGGGATTGATCGGCGTTTTTGTCGGAATCCAGGTGATGAAACTGGAGACGTTTGAGGCGTTCCGCGGTTCGATTGCTGCGTGGCTGCTCATCGGATTTGGCTTCGCGTATTTTGTGTGGGGCGTTCATCGGGCCATCCGGAACCGGCCGCATCGCCATCTGCATAAACACGACCACCGTGACGAACATGAACACGAGCATGCCCATACCTCAGACCATACGCATGTGCATGATGGTAAAAAGGCGAATATTACCCCGTGGATTCTGTTTACCATCTTTGTTTTCGGTCCGTGTGAGCCGCTGATCCCTTTGCTGATGTACCCGGCCGCCGAAAGCAGTATTCTTGGGACGTTTCTCGTGGCAGGGGTTTTTTCTGTGGCAACAATTGGGACCATGCTGGTCATCGTCCTGCTTTCGGCATGGGGTGTCTCATTCGCGAAGTTGGGGCGTTTTGAACGCTATATGCACGCTCTCGCCGGAGCGGCGATTTGCCTGTCCGGGCTGGCGATTCAGTTTTTAGGGCTGTAAGAAGCTTGTATAAAGGCGTAGATGGTCCCGTTGTCGCAGCCGATGATGAGGTGGTTTTTTGCGATGGCCGGTGAGGACAGGACAGGGGCGCCGAGGGTGTAGGAGAATATTTCTTTGCCTGTGTGGATATCCAGCAGGTACAGGCGTCCATCATCACAGCCGATGGTAACTTTATCGCCGCAAATGACAGGGCTGCTGTCGAAATTGTTTTGTGCCGAGAAAGTCCATATTTTTTTGCCGTTGGAACGGTTCAGGCAATACACGTTCTGATCGCGGCAGCCGACGACCACCACCGTCTCATTCACCGCCGGTGCCGACAGGAAGGCATCCTCGGATTCATTGAACTGCCAGAGGGTCTTTTGTGTTTTCATATCCGCGGCCAAAAAAGTTCCTTCATAGCTACCGGCAAAGATAACCCCGGCATCAATGGCTGGATTGGTTGCGACATAGGAACCGGCGTCAATCGTTTTTACGGTATTCGGGTCGGCAATCGGCACCTGGTAGATATTGGCATCGCAGGAACCAAAGACCGCGGCATTGTCGATGACAGCGATTGAGCCATTGATGTAACTTTCGGCGGGATACTTAAAGACCGGAGTGCCCGTTTCGGCATCGAGGCCGTAAAGATTGTTGTCATAAGAGCCGAACAAAACAACAGATCTGTTGGTCTCGGAATGCTTTGCGACATTGGCCGAGCCGGTGATTTTCCCATCGGATTTGAAGGACCATTTTTTTTGACCGGTCCGGGCGTCAATACAAAAAAAGACGCCGCTGTTGGAGCCGATGTAGATACATTCCTGATGATACAGCGGGGCGGCTTCCAGTCCGTCATCGGCCTGGAACCTCCAGCTTTCGATTCCCTTCACCAGATCAATTGCGTACACATGTTTGTCCATTGACGCAGCGAAGACGGTGTTGTTTACGATGATCGGCGCCGACCGCACGGCATCGGCGGTCTGGAACTGCCATGCAAGTGTCAGTTTGTCCGGCAGGTTGCCGGCGGCCCGGCCGGTCAGAGCCGCGTTGCCCCGAAAGACCGCCCAGTTTTCATTACCAAATGAAGCGGATTGTGACGTTGGTTGGTAAGTTAACATTTCTTTACGATGTGCATGTTCGTAATAAAGCAGGTAAGCGATCGCCGCGGCAATCGGCAACGCGACGATCAGCAGCGGAACGAGTACCCGCCGTACGAGGTGGATGTTTCCTTTGCCTTTCTGTTCCATACAGCATACCCCTAACATTTCCAACCAATCCATTTTATCATAAAAGCAAAAGTCCGTTGCGTCGAGGAAAATCTGATTTTCATACTGATCACGATTGAAATTTCTCGTTCCTGTGCGGCTATGTAAATAGTGCAATACAAATAAAAAGGCCCGTAGGAATCACCTCACGGGCCTTTTTGTATTTTTCAACTGCCGGCTGGAAGCCGGCGTTACGTTTTAATTAATCTCTTCTTCGATCCAGCCGAGCAGTTCTTTCAGGTCATCGATGGTCACATCACCCATGTGTGCGATGCGGAAGGTCTCGTTTTTCAGTTTGCCGTAGCCGTTGCCGAAGACGATGTTATGCTTTTCCTGAAGGCCCTTGTTCACAGCCGCAACATCAATGCCGCGGGTGTTCTTAAACGCCGTCAGCGTGTTAGATTCGTATCCGGCCTGTGGGAACAGCTCGAAGCCGTTTTCCTTACCCCATCCGCGAACATAATTCGCCAATTGTTCATGCCGTTTCCAAACATTTTCCATGCCTTCTTCCAGCAGCATGTTGCACTTATAATGCAGTGCCATAATATGCGGAATTGACGGCGTGGTCGGGGTCTGATCTTTTGCAGCGGTTTTCACAAACTGCTGGAAGTCAAAATAATAGCCGCGTTCGGGAACAGTAGCGCTCTTTTCAACGGCCCGGTTGCTCACGGCGGCAATCGCGAATCCCGGCGGGATCGCGAACGCCTTCTGAACCGAGGCAAATGCCACATCCCAGCCCAACTCGTCAAAATGCAGCGGCAGGCCCACCACACCGCTGACCACGTCAACAAACACCAGCACGTCCGGGTACTTTTCCTTCATCATCTTGCTGATTTCATAGACGGGGTTGGCCAGGCCGGTACTGGTTTCGTTATACACCAGCGTAACGATGGGATATTTGCCGGTGGCCAGTTTTTCATCGATCATTTCAGCGGTAAAGGCCTGTCCCCATTCGATCTTGAATTCTTCGACCTTCCGGCCGCACGCCTTGGCGACTGAGGCAAACTTGTCGCTGAACGCACCGCACATGCAGCAGAGAACCGTCTCGTCCTTCTGCACGCAGTTGCGGATGCTGGCTTCCCAGATGCCGGATGCCGATGAGGTACTCAGAAAGATATGTTGGTTGGTGTAAAGGATTTTCTTGAGCATTTCGGCCACTTCGCCGTGAAGCTGGCTGTATTCTTTTAAACGATGCCCCAGCGTCGGGCGTGCCATTTGCTGCAAGACTTCCGGCAGCACATGTACCGGCCCCGGGATGAACAATTTCGGCGGGTTTTTCCAGTCTGTCATTTTTAAACTCCTGTTTCATTAAATTTGTGATATATTCATTTAATAACCATCGTATTACGAACGGTTCTGCACACCGGCAGACACATCCTTTTCCCATTTTTCAAGTGCTTCGGTCAATTCCTTTACGATGTCGGGGTATTGCTCTGTCAGATTATTTTTTTCAGACAGATCATCTTTCAAATTAAACAAATAGACGTCATTTGATTCTTTGCCTTCCGGATTCACAACCAGTTTCCAATCCCCTTTTCGAATGGCTTTTTGGTTTTGACATTGCCAAAACAAACTCCGCTTCGGCAGTTTCTGGTTTTTGAGCATCAGCGGTGCCAGACTGACACCGTCCAATTTCAATCCTGCCGGCAGCGGTGCTCCCGCTAAATCGCTCATGGTCGCGAACAGGTCCATACCCAGCGCCGTCTCGTCGGTCACCGTTCCTGCTGCAATCTTCCCCGGCCAGTAGGCAATTGCCGGAACCCGATGGCCGCCTTCCCACATTTCACATTTATAACCTCTCAAGGGAGCATTGGATCCGGTGCGATTGGCTCCATTGTCAGAGCAGAAAAAGATGAAAGTATTTTCTTCAAGACCAAGCTGTTTGACTTTGGTGACAAGGTCACCTACGGTCTTATCCAGTGCTTCGATCATAGTGCGATAAACGGCCTGCGGTTCTTTGGGCTTTTTGTCGGCTGAGCGGCCTTTGCCTGCTGTGCGAGCAGGCGGGTCGTCCGGACCCTGCAACGGATAGTGGGGCGATTCATGGGCCAGATACAGACAGAAAGGCCCGGTGTTGTGTTTTTCCAGGAAAGCCAGCCCGTGCTGCGCGATCAAATAAGTTGAATACCCTTCTTCGGGTTTCAGGTCGGTGCCTTGCCACCAGTCTTCGTATCCTTCCTGGTCGATGTGTGAGTGGTAATCCACATTCCCACTGACAAAACCGGTAAATTCATCGAAACCCTGATGAATAGGATTGTAGTCCTTCGAGTAGCCGAGATGCCATTTGCCAAAAAGGCCCGTCGCATAACCGCTGGAACGCAACACCTCTGCAAATGTGGTTTCTGCTAAATCCATGCCGGTATGACGATGGCTTTGGGCGGTCACAACACCGGTGATTCCGGATCGCTGCTGGTAGCGTCCGGTTACCAGGGCTGCACGCGTCGGGCTACATACGGCCCCGTTGGAGTGATAATCCGTAAACTTCAGTCCTCCTGCAGCCAGAGCATCAATATTGGGTGTCTTGGCAAGCGTGGAGCCATAACAGGATAAGTCACCATAGCCCAGATCATCAGCCATAATGATAATGAAATTCGGTTTTTTTGTTGCTGAGCGACTGGTCTGTCTCCAGCAACCATTGCTGACAATACCGGCAGCGGCACAGCCGGCTGCCTTAAGAAAATTACGCCTGTCTAATCGCATTGTCACTTCCTTTCCTAATCTTAAATGATTATAAATTAATCCCTGAGGAGCCTGTTTCATAATACCCAAAACGCAACAACAAAACCTTATTTTTGCTTCAAAAATAGCGGTCAAATTGTCCGGGAATGGGGTTGCGTAACAGCCTCTAAGATCGATTTTTTTGCAATGTCCAGTTTCCGGATTGTCAGTCCTGAGAAAATTTTCGGATAGAAAAAGGTCGATTTCTGCGGCATCTTTTCGCCTGCCGCGGCGACCGCCTGTACTTGTTCAATGCGCGTGGCGTTCATAAAGAACACACCCTGGCTTTCGCCGGAATCGACTTTGGCGATGGATTGATCGATGGCATCGCCTAAGTCCTTGATATATTCCAAATGGCTTTCACTGGCCAGTTTAGCATCACAGATGCCCAGATGCTTTTCGAGAATCAGATTGTGCAGCACGTTGACATCCAACTGCTGTGCCGCGTCGCTCATGTCCGGATACAACTCGGCCATGAATTTTGTATCTTTTAGCTGGATTGCGTAAAACGCTTTTGTTCCGGCGTATAGACCAAAAATGTTCTGATTCGCATTGTTTTGCATCATTTCAAACATCTGCTTGCGTGCCTGCTGTTGTGTCGCCGGATCTGAGAAGGGAAATTCAGCAATCTCAAATTCCGCTTTCAACTCATCCAGCAGGGCGGTAAGATCAAAATTCTCCATATCGACCAGCAGTCGATGCGTGGGTTGAATCACCAATCCCTCGTTTCGCATATTCACAAACGTCAGCATTTGGTAGGATGCCTGTTCGCTTTGTGTTTCGGCCCAATAATTCAGCGCCGTTTCATAACGATGGTGCCCGTCGGCGATCACGGCCTGTTTGTCGGCCATCATCATAATAAAGGCATCGATGGATTCGGTTCGATCAACTACGAATAAACGATGCCGAACATCATGCTCATCGGTCGCATCGATAACAGGTTTGTTTTGCATGGCTTTGGAGATAATCTGCCGATCCACGTTTTTCGGGTCGTCGTACAGCATGAAAACCTGGCCCAACTGACAGGCCGTCGCTCGCGTCAGATTCAATCGGTCGGCCTTGGGGCCTTCCAGTGTTTTTTCATGCGGCTGAACGCCTTCACCAAATGCTGTCAACTTGCCGCAGGCAATAATCCCGCTACGTTGGAATGTTTGTCCGGCGATCTCGAAATCCTGCACATACGCATAGATCGCGTCGCTGTCTTCCTGAACCAACGCACCGGATGCGATGGCACCCTCCAGATATTCCGCGGCACGGGTATAAACGTTATTGTCGGAAGAATCTCCCGCATCGGCCTTACCCTTAATGGCACGAACGATGTTGTAGGCATTTCGACCATAAAGATCATCCTGTATGGATGAATCGATGACGTCATACGGCGGGGCGATGCAGTCGCCGGGATCGCCGACAACATCGTTATTAAAGCGGTATGCCTTAAATGCTTTGATGTCCATAACTTCAGTGGTTTCTTTTAAGTTAATAAATGGCGGTTATTGTTCTCGGTTTCACAAAAAAACGATGTTAAGGTAAAAAAAACAGAAATTGGAATATATCAAAAAAATTTATAGAATCAATTTAAATACGAGATTTTTTTATTAAAGGCAACCTCTAAAAATGTGGAAAACAAAAGCCCGGAACGACAGTGACGGGATAAAAACGCGGCATTGGCATTGTGGAATTTGAATTTTTAGAGGTGCCCTAAAGCCGAATTATATTTGTGACATTTAAGAATTGCTGAAAAACACAATGACTAATTCCTCAGGGCCTTGAGGGGGGCGGGCATGCGGCCCTTGCGGTTGATGAAGCCCAAACTGGCATTTTTCGTCACCGCCATAATCGGGGCCGTTCCCAGCAGGCCGCCGAAGTGGACGCTTTGGCCAGCGCGTTTGCCGGGGACGGGTATTACCCGTACACTGGTGGTCTTATTATTGGCGATACCGATGGCCAGTTCGTCGGCGATGATGGCGCTGATCACATCCGGTGGAGTCGAGCCGGGGATGGCGAACATGTCCATGCCGACCGAGCAGACGCTGGTCAGGGCTTCCAGTTTTTCCAGATTCAGAGCACCTTCTTTGACGGCGCGAATCATGCCGGCATCTTCGCTGACAGGAATGAAGGTTCCGCTTAAACCGCCAACGCGGCCCGAAGCCATGGCGCCGCCTTTCTTGACGGCGTCAATCAGCAAAGCCAGTGCCGCGGTCGTGCCGGGTACGCCCATGCGGTCAACCCCCATGGCCTCAATGATCTCCGCTACGGAATCGCCTGCAGCAGGTGTGGCGGCTAGCGAAATATCGACAATCCCGAATTCTACACTCATCATGTCCGCTACTTCGCGCCCGATCAGTTCGCCAGCGCGGGTGATCTTAAAGACCGTTCGCTTGATGATTTCGGACAGTTCGGTCAGGTCGCAGTCCGGATTTTTTTCGACAACGACTTTGACAACGCCGGGGCCGGAGATGCCGATGTTCAGCGAGTGGTCCGGTTCGCCGATACCATGATGGGCACCGGCCATGAACGGGTTGTCACCGGGAACGTTAGCAAAAACCGCGACTTTGGCGCAACCGATGCCGGTTTTGCTCTTGACGGCCAAATCTTTGAGGATGTGGCCGAACCGTTCCACGGCGGTCATGTTCAGCCCGGCCAGCGTCGAACCGAGATTGAAGAACGAACAGACTCGTTGGGTCTGTGACAAGGCCTGCGGCAGGGCGTTCATCAGGTTTTCGTCCGAGGCGGTCAGGCCCTTTTGGACGTATCCCCCGAACCCGCCGATGAAATCGATATTAGCCCGTGTGGCGGCCCGGTCCAGGGTTTTAGCGACTTTGACCGCCGTGGCAACTGTTCGCGGCAGCGGCTCCAGCAGCAGCGAAACGGGGGTAACCGAAATGCGGCGGTTAATCACCGGCACGCCGTATTTCTGCTCCATCGCATCGGCAGCGGCGTTGAGCTTTTGGCCCATGGTGACAATGCGATGCTCTATACGTTTGCAGAATTGATTGAGATTGCGATCCATACAGTCTTTGAGATTGATGCCCAGCGTGACGGTACGGACGTCAAAATGCTGATCCATTGTCATCTGGACCGTTTCAAAAACTTCTTCTACAGAGATTCGCATAGTATCTGTCCTGTCAGGGTGTGTCTACACCCGATGCATGGCCTTGAAAATATTTTCGTGCTGGAAGGTGATCTGCAGATCCATTTCTTTGCCGATCCGGCTGAGTTTTTCGCTGATTTCATTGATTGCCACCGTGGCTTCAGCCATATCACACGCCATGGTCATCACGAAGTAGTTTTCCATAATTTTCTGATTGACATCGACGATATTTATGTTGTTTTTCGCCATCGCAACGCTCAACCGTGCGATAATGCCGACCTTATCCTTACCGGTTACGGTAACAATGCATATTTGCGGTTCTTTGACAGTTTTTTTGGGGGCTTTCTTCGCCATTGAGGCCTCCGGTTTTATTGATTTATTTAAATGGACCTTCATTTACGGTCCATTGGGATATGTTATCTGCCGAACGTGACAACTGTCAAGTGTTACTTTTTCGGAACTGGGCGGACATTGATTGATAGTCTGTCATCCCGGATGTAACACCTATGCCGGGGGCGATCCGGATTCCATCCAAGCGTATTTTCGGTTTTCAGCGGCGAAAGCCGTTTCCTATGATGACTTATTATACCGCTTATTCCGGTAGGAGTCCGATGAGTCCTGTCGGTTTCCGGTTGGTCTGTCGCTGTTGCCGTTGGCCCTTGAGGCGGGGGAATCATCGTATTTCCCAAAAATCATCCGTCCGGCAGACGTCTGCAGCGCGCTGGTAACCGTAAAAGTCACGGTCTTGCCGATTTTATCATTAGCGCCTTCAATGACGACCATGGTGCCGTCTTCAAGATAGCCTACCCCCTGGTGCGGGTCCTCTCCCAGACGAAGAACTTTGACAGTCATTGCTTCGCCCGGCAGGGTCACTGTTTTTAAGGCATTGGCCAGGTCATTGATGTTCACCACATCAACCCCTCGTAATGTTGCGACTTTATTCAGATTGAAGTCGTTTGTAACCAGTCGTCCGTCGCAGTTTTTCGAGAAAGCCACCAGTTTCTGATCAACCTCGGTTTTTTCATCTACGCCGGGCGGAGGTGTGTCGTCAACCGTCACTTCGACAACGGGGCTGTGCTGGAGTTTATTGAGCATATCCAGGCCCCTGCGGCCCCGGTTGCGTTTGACTTTGTCAGCGGAATCGGCGATGAGCTGCAACTCGTTCAGAACGAAACGGGGGACAATCAGCGGGGCGTCAAAGAGCTTGGTCTGGGCGATATCCGCGATTCGACCGTCAATAATCACGGACGTGTCCAATACCAGCGGGCGCAGACCCCTGGTCTGCCGCGTAAACTCGACATAGGGAACAAGGAACCGGAAATCATCTTTGGTTCGGATTACAATACTGATACATAAATAACAAATGCATAAATCCACAAACCAAATCCCCATCTGAAGGGTATCTTCTGGCAATTGCCAATACAGATCGTTCATCATAATGACGATGCGATTAAGCGTCCAACTGGCGAACATACCAATCAGCAGGCCAAAGAAAACACCGGTCAGGGTAAACAGGGATTTTTTAGGCGTGAGCCACTCGACCGCAATAGCCAATACAGTTAAGGATAAAGCAACAATAAAGACAGTAATATCCTGATCTGTTTTGGCTGTTTCATTCAATCCAACGAGCAAAAACGCGGTTGAGGTAACAAGGAATAAGAATCGCAAAAAATACAATAATAGCATGGTAACCCCTTTCAGTATAAAAGACAATAAAACTCTACAAAAGATAAGTCATGTATATATAAGATTATACTATAACCTGTTTTTTACTGAAAGTACAAAGAATTATTTCTATTATCGGCACAGGTGAGCGAGTTTATTTGGTGGCATGCTATGCAGCCTTTCGCTCTGTTTTCCAGTATTTTTCCCACTGGCCGGTATAGTAGACAGTTGCAATCGCCATTATGGATTCGGCATTGTCACCATC
>JAOUFG010000100.1 GCA_029858345.1 Phycisphaerae bacterium | reverse complement strand
CCAGACGCTGTATCAAACGAAAAAGCAAACGCAGAGAGCTTGCTCGGTTTTATCATTACAAGCGACATAAGCTATTGGCTCCACTAAGGGTTAAAGAACGAAAATGAAATTGGACAGTAAAAGTAGTTGTGCGAAAGAAAATCTCGATTCATCTATATCACAGATTCAGGGCTCAAAAAATATGTCTGGGGTCGATGATAGTTTTCGGGAATTACTCGAAAAAGCAAAGCAAGGAGATGCACAGGCCCAATATGAATTGGGGAAGAAGTACGACCCCAGCGAATGTGATAGTATAGATAATGATGAAGAAATGGCCAAGTGGTATCGTATGGCTGCAGAACAAGGACATGCAGAAGCTCAATTGAAATTAGGTACTGCGTTTATGAACGGAACGGGCGTTACTTTTGATTGGGAGAAAGCTGCTTACTGGCTTCATAAGGCCGCAGAACAAAACATAAGTGATGCTCAGATGGTCTTAGGTTTTATGTATATGGAAGGCGCTGGAGTCCCGAAAGATTACAAAGAAGCGTATAAATGGAATTCTAAAGCTGCAGAGCGAGGAAATCCTGTTGCACAGGAGTCGTTAAGTCGGATGTATGCCCACGGCAAAGGAGTCATTGAGGATTATGTGCAAGCGTATAAATGGCTGCTGTTAGCTGGCATGCAGGGAGAGAATGTTAGTGAGGGCGAGGAATGGCTCAGAGAACGCATGACTTCAGAACAAATAACCAAGGCTCAAGAATTGGCCAAGGAGTTTATTGCGACGGGTGGCCAAGGTGAATGAGGTAATGCAATAAGATGATGTTTGCCATAGGGTGGCACGGTCAAGCTGTGCTTGGCCGTGGCGTTCTCTCTGCGATTCCTTTTTACAATATTCTACAACACCTTATTCTTTAGACTTACAACTGTCATTCCTAAAATTTTACCTTTGCAACCGCCTTTAGTGTTTGTTCGAGGTGTTTTTGTGTGTGGGCGGTGGAGAGGAAGTTGGCCTCGAACTGGGATGGCGGCAGGTAAATGCCGCTTTCGAGCATTTGGCGGAAGTAGTTGGCGTAGCGTTTTGTGTCGGATTTTGCCGCGGTGTCGTAGTCGGTAACTTCACCGTCATTAAAGAACAGGGTGAACATCGAGCCGATTTGGTTGATTCTGTGGGGGACGCCCTTGGCATTCAGCTTTTCGGAAATGCCGCCGCACAGACATTCGGTCATCGACCCCAGTTTCTTGTAGGGGTTGAGTGTTTTCAGCAGCCGCAAGGTGGCGATGCCGGCGGCAACGCAAACCGGATTGCCGGACAGGGTTCCGGCCTGATAAATGGTTCCTTCCGGCGAGAGTTTGTTCATAATCGAGGCCTTGCCGCCGACGGCGCCGATGGGAAAGCCGCCGCCGATGATCTTGCCGAGCGTGGTCAGGTCGGGTTTGATACCGAAAACGGTTTGGGCTCCGCCGTAGGCCAGACGGAATCCGGAAATGACCTCGTCAAAAATCAGCAGGGATTTGTTTTTCGTACAAAGCGAGCGCAGCTTTTTCAGGAATGCCGGTTTCGGTAAAACCGTTCCCATATTCCCTGCGACGGGTTCGACGATGATCGCGGCGATCTGGTCGGCATATTTAGCGAACAGCTTTTCGACGGCGTCAACATCATTATAGGGGGCCAGCAGGGTGTTTTTTGCGAAATCTTTCGGCACGCCGGGGCTGGACGGGGCACCGAGCGTCATCAGGCCGGACCCGGCGCTGACGAGCATGTGATCCACGTGGCCATGATAGCAGCCGACGAACTTGACAACTTTGTCGCGGCCGGCGGCTCCGCGGGCCAGGCGGATGGCGGTCATCACGGCTTCGGTGCCGCTGCTGACCAGTCGGACCTTATCAATCGAATCAAACGCGGCGACAACCATTTCGGCAAGCTGCGTTTCGAGCTCGGTCGGGATGCCGTAGCTGGTGCCGCGGGCCATGGCTTTTTTGACATCGGCGAGCACGTCCTTATTTGCGTGTCCCAGAATCATCGGACCCCACGACAGGCAGTAGTCGATGTAACGATTGCCGTCGGCGTCGGTAAGCATGGCGCCTTTGGCGTTATCGATAAAGATCGGGGCAGCACCGACACTTTTGAAAGCTCGGACGGGACTGTTGACGCCGCCGGGGATGACTTTTTGAGCTTTTTTGAACAGTTGCTTATTTTTTTGATTTTTCATTGGTTTAGCCACACGGATTTACACGGATTATTTATCTATAATTTTGGCGTCGATGTTGTGCTGCTTGGCGGTTGCCTGTGTGGGTTCCCCGAGGCACAGGGCTTCAATATGCTCCGGTACAGAGCCAAATTTTTTGACGAATGCCTTGACGGTCGAACCGCTGGTAAAGAGGATTTGGTCGATGTAGTCCAGATCGACATCGTCGATTTCTTTTTCGATGGTTTTATAAACGGTCAATTTTTCGATCTTCGCTCCTCTGGCAGCTAATCCCTGTGGCAATTGCTCGGAACTGACTTCGGCCTGCGGCAGCAAAATCGAAAGACCAGAAACATCGATTCCAGCGAAGGCATTTAAAAGCCCGGCACTGGATTCGGTTTCTGCGGTCAGGTCGGCTTTGATGCCGAACTCGGCCAGACGCTCGCCGCTGGCCTTGCCGATGACGGCGAATTTGGTGTTTGCAAAGATGCGTGCATCCAACCCCAAAGCATAAAGCTTTTTGAAGAAGAATTTGATGCCGTTGCCGCTGGTAAATACGATCCAATCCTGTTTTTTTGCGTTTTGCAGCGATTGCGCTGTTTGGCTGCCGTCGTTGGTTTCGACGCACTGGATGATCTGCCGATGGACAATGGTACCCAGATGGGCGTAGCGTTCGGGGTAATTGCCAAGCAGCAGGATTCGCGGTTTTCTGGAAAACCAGTCCAGTTTCTCCTGGAGTTCGACAACTTTGCCAACAATAAAGATGGCCGGAGTTCTGAGCGGATGATCCTTAATCACATCGAGGAAATTCTCAAGTGTCCCTTTGATGACGCGCTGGTCGTAACAGGTTCCGTGTTCTACCGCCGCGATTTTTGTGTCGGCGGCGTACCCGGCTCCTAAAAGCGATTGGATGATGTTTTCAATGTTTCCTACCGACATCAGGAAGATCACCGTCCCTGCTTTTGGGATGTCGATGGGGCGAGTGTCGCCTTTCTTGCGATGGCCGGTAACGATGGCGATGTTCGAGGTGCAATCCCGGTGGGTCGGCGGGATGCCGCCGTAGCAGGGGGCCGCCAGGGCGCTGGTAATTCCGGGAACAACTTCAAATGCTATTCCCGCGCCGTAACAGGCCTCGGCTTCTTCGCCGCCGCGGCCGAACAGGTAGCAATCGCCGCCTTTAAGCCGAGCGACCACTTTTCCTTCCCGGGCTTTCTCGATAATGAGATCGTTAATGCTTTCTTGGGGCAGTGTATGATTGGCCGCAAATTTGCCCACGGAAATTTTCTCCGCATCGTCTTTGGCGTGGTCCAGCAGTTCGTGGCCGATCAGGTGGTCGTAAAGAATGACATCGGCTCGAGAAAGTATCTCAAGTCCTTTGACAGTGATCAATCCTTTATCGCCGGGGCCGGCGCCAATCAGAAAAACCTTTGTTGTCGGCATGGAGTCAATCCCGCTATTCAAGAGTACTTTTTAAATCCATAAATCATACCCTTCAGGGTAGTAAATTCCCGCGGGTAAATTCGCAACTTACGGTCGCGGCCCTACATGGCCGCGCAGAAACAGGAAATTTCAATCGTAATCAGTATATATCAATGCCGGCGTCCGCTGATGGATTTATGTATAGTATTAACCGAGGTTCCAGTCAATAAAAAACTTCTTTTCGGAGGCCCAAACAGATCGGGTAAGGGCTCATCTCCTTGCCCCGGAAACAATCGAAATAAGATGCCATCGGCGAGTTTTAAACGCCGTTTATCTGTTTTTGCAAAAAAGGGCATAGTATGCCCTGAAATTATTTTCCGTCTGATAAAGTCTTGGTTATCGTATCTTAAAAAACCGGTTTAAAAACTTGACCGTAAAAAAACCGATATACGTTTGTCAAGTGGAGTATTGTACTCTATATTTTATAAGGAAGAGCAAACCTTGCCGTCAAGGCAGCGTAGTAAACAGGCGTAGTTAACAATGGGAAAGCGGTATTTACGAGGAATACAACAAAATGGATCAAAAACCGACAGTGGTACACGTAACTCATGAAGCGACAGGCAAGATCGGTGGGATTGGGGCGGTGTTGGAGGGGATGTTTACCAGCCATGCCTACGACTCCGAAGTGGCCAGAACGATATTAGTCTGCCCGTTATTTTCGACCGAAGGCCATGCGGCGGACCGGTTGGGTCCGGGTGGGCAGGTCCTATATTCATCTTTAGATGGTATGATTCGCAGCAATTATCATCAGCATTTCCGCCGGATTGAAGATCACTTTGGTGTTGAGATCGTTTACGGCAGAAGGCAGTTCACCGATCCCATGAACGGCGTAACCGGCCAGCCGGAAATTCTGCTGATCGACGTGAGCCGTACGGAAAAAGCTCCCATCGATCAATTCAAGGGGCAGCTTTTCCGGGAGTTCGGCATTCGCAGTGACCGGTACGAGTGGCTCTGGGATTTTGAGCAATGGGTTCGCCTTGGCCCGCCGGCGATTGAGGCCCTCAAAGCCATCGGGGCTACGGATCATGGCGCATCAACGATCATTGTTGCCCATGAATTTATGGGGATACCGACAGCGCTGGCGTCCATTCTGGACTCGCATGACTTCAAGACGGTCTTTTATGCTCATGAAGTTGCTCCCATGCGTAAAATCGTCGAAGAGCATCCCGGGCATGATACCATGTTTTATAACGTGCTGCACAAGGCACATCAGCAGGATCTTTATGTCAATGATGTTTTTGGCGACCAGACGCATTTCTTCAAATATGCCCTTGTCAATGCGGCCCGCTACTGTGACAACATCCTGGCGGTTGGCGACTGTGTCGTTGATGAATTAAAATTCATGGCTCCGGAGTTTGGGGTTTCCGATATCGACCTGACATACAACGGCATTCCGGCGTATGAAATTTCACTTGCGGAAAAATACGAATCTCGTGAAAAACTGCGCCAGTATTCCAGGAATCTGCTGGGGTGGAAACCGGATTTCATCTTTACCCATGTTACCCGGTTGGTACCCAGCAAGGGCCTGTGGCGGGACCTGCGGGTTCTGGAACACATGGATCAGGAATTTGCCACATTGGGCAAAACCGCCGTACTGTTCGTCCTGAGCACCGAAACACATCGCCGCAGGGAACAGGATATTCATCGCATGGAAACCGAGTACAACTGGCCGGTGGCGCATCGGGAGGGCATGCCCGACCTGTCCGGCGGCGAGGCGTCCTATTACGCCGGCGTGCAGGAGTTTAATGCCAAAAGCCGCAATGTCAAGGTCGTTTTCATTAACCAGTTTGGGTTCGACCCGCGGGCCTGCGGATACCGAGTGCCCTCGGACATGGAATTTATGGACATCCGCAAAGGCAGCGACGTTGAGTTCGGCCAGAGCATTTACGAACCCTTCGGGATCGCTCAGTTGGAGCCGCTGACGTTCGGCGGCATCTGCGTCGTGACCAATGTTTGCGGCTGTGCCGGATTCGTCAAGGCCGTTTTGGGGAAACAGGCCGTCCCGAATGTTATTTTTGCCGACTATACGGAACTCAATGGCGATGCGGGCCTGGAGATTGACCAAATGCTCCGGATCGACATGGGATATCGCAACCGGATCGAGCACAAGATCAGCGAAAAGATTGCATTGGAGATTTGTGTCCGGCTGCCAAAAAATGATGCCGAGTTTAACCGCATGCTGCAAAGCGGATACGATTTGGCCCGTCACATGGGCTGGGAGAGCGTCGTCGAAAAGTACGTGCTCAAAAGCTTGCATAAAGCAGTCAAAAAGAAGCACGACAAGCAGCTTCTTGCGGTTTGAGTTATCTCTGTCTGCTGAGCGGAGAACATGTTAATTCTTTCATGAGGGAACGCTTTTTGCGTTCCCTTTTTGTTTCCAGCCTTGAGTCTCCAGTCCTCAGGCGGATTGTGTCGGTGCAGCTATTCGCATTTTTGTGCACCCACAAGCTGCGCTTGGAGGTGCCACCCTTCAGGAAGCATGTTCAGACCAGGATATTTACGATATTCCTGCGTGATATTCCTGTAAAGACTTCACATCCGTATCGTGTTTTTGTCTTGCGGCAATTCCTTTCGCAGTTGCCGCCGCCGCTGTTGCAGTTGTAATATACGGTATTTTGTATTTAATCGCGGCCTTTCGGATATAGGAATCGTCGTGCTGACTTTGTTTGCCGATCGGGGTATTGATAATCAGGTGGATTCCTTTGTTCTTAATTTCATCGATAATATTGGGGCGGCCTTCATACACTTTGAGGATGGGCTCCGCCGGAATACCTTTTCCATTCAAAAATTTGCAGGTTCCTTCGGTTGAGAGAATCTTAAAGCCCATATCTGAAAACTGTTTGGCGGTTTCTGTGATATGGGCCTTGTCCTGTTCGGCAACAGTCATCAGGACGGTTCCGGTCGAAGGCAGCGTTTCCTGGGTGGCTTCCTGGGCCTTAAAGAATGCCAGTCCGAACGAATCGGCCATCCCCAGAACCTCTCCCGTCGAACGCATTTCCGGGCCGAGCAGCGGGTCGACTTCCGGAAACATTTTGAACGGGAAGACAGCTTCTTTAACGCCGAAGTGCGGGAATTTTTTCTGTTGCAGATTCATCTCGGACAGCTTTTTTCCGAGCATGATTTGGGTGGCGATCCTGGCCATCGAAATACCGCAGACCTTGGATACCAGCGGCACCGTTCTCGACGCTCGTGGATTGGCCTCCAGGACATAGACTTTATCATCAGCGATGGCATACTGGATATTCATCAGGCCGACAACATTCAATTGGATGGCGATCTTCCGAGTGTATTCGCAAATGGTATCAAGATGTTTTTGTGGAATCGAGACCGGTGGAATCACACAGGCCGAATCGCCGGAATGGACACCAGCCAACTCGATATGCTCCATCACTGCCGGCACAAAAGCATCCTTGCCGTCAGCGATCGCATCCGCTTCAGCCTCAATTGCATTAACGAGGAATTTGTCGATCAGGATCGGCCGTTCGGGGGTAACTTCGACAGCCGCGGCGACATACTGCCGCAGTGCGTCTTCATCATAGACAACCTCCATGCCGCGTCCTCCCAACACGTATGAGGGTCGCAACATTAACGGATAGCCGATTTCGCCGGCGACCTCAAGCGCGCCTTCCAACGTACTTGCCATGCCGGATTGGGGCATGGGGATTTTGAGTTTTTCCATGATCGCCCGGAACCGGTCGCGGTCCTCAGCCAAATCAATGGTTTCAGGCGTCGTGCCGATAATTTTAACGCCGGCTTCTTCCAGTTGTCCGGCGATGTTCAAGGGCGTCTGGCCGCCGAACTGTACGATCACACCTTCCGGTTTTTCCTTTTCATAAATACTCAGCACATCCTCAACCGTCAGCGGTTCAAAATAGAGTTTGTCCGAAGTGTCATAATCGGTTGAAACGGTTTCAGGATTACAGTTGACCATGATCGTTTCATAACCCTCGTCTCTTAATGTAAAGGCGGTATGGACGCAGCAATAATCGAATTCAATGCCCTGACCGATTCGATTGGGGCCGCCGCCCAATACCATTATTTTGCGGTTGTCAGATGTGCCGACCTCATCAGGTGCATTGTAGGTGGAGTAATAATACGCCGCATCTTCAACGCCGCTGACAGGAACGGCGTGCCATGCCTCAGCCATGCCGAGTTTGAGTCGCTGCTTGCGAATGCTTTCTTCCGGTACGGCCAGGATTTGGGCCAGGTAACAATCGGCAAAGCCGTCTTTCTTAGCTTGTTTCAGGAGTTCATCGGGCACCGATTTCCCCTTGTATGCCAAGAGTTTCTCTTCCAGGTCCACCAATTCTTTCATCTGCTCGATAAACCATTTTTTGATGTGGGTTTTTTCGTGCAGGACATCGATATCGGCTCCTTTTCGCAGGGCCTCGTACATCAGGAACTGCCGTTCGCTTGTCGGAATTGACAAACGCACCATTAGCTCATCAAGAGAAAGTGTGTTGAAATTTTTTGCAAAGCCAAGACCGTATCTTCCGTTTTCAAGAGAACGTATGGCTTTTAGAAATGCTTCTTTATAGTTTTTACCAATACTCATGACTTCGCCGACCGCGCGCATTTGTGTGCCGAGTTTGTCCTCGGACCCTTTGAATTTCTCAAAGGCCCAGCGTGCGAACTTAACGACAACATAGTCCCCCCAGGGAGTATATTTCTCAAGCGTGCCGCTGCGCCAATAGGGGATCTCATCAAGCGTCAGGCCGCCGGCCAGCATTGAGGAGATCAGCGCGATCGGAAATCCTGTCGCTTTTGAGGCCAGCGCGGATGAACGTGAGGTTCGTGGATTGATCTCGATGACCACGACACGGTCGGTTACAGGGTCATGTGCAAATTGCACATTGGTACCGCCGATAACACCGATAGCGTCAACGATATCGTACGAATATTTCTGGAGCCGCTGCTGTAATTCTTCGCTGATGGTAAGCATCGGCGCTGTGCAGTAGGAGTCGCCGGTATGGACGCCCATGGCATCGACATTTTCGATAAAACAAACGGTGATTTTTTGTCCCTTGGAATCCCGAACGACTTCCAACTCCAGCTCTTCCCAGCCCAGAACGGACTCTTCGACGAGGATTTGCCCGACCATACTGGCCGAAATCCCGCGAGCCGCGATGGTCCGCAGTTCATCCATGTTATAGACCAATCCGCCGCCGGTGCCGCCCATTGTATAAGCCGGGCGTATCACAATGGGAAACCCCATTTCGTTAGCGATCGCCTCGGCCTCTTCGACCGAATGAGCGGGTGTGCTTTTGGGCATTTCGATGCCCAGTTTATCCATGGTCTTTTTGAATTCGATGCGGTCCTCGCCGCGTTCGATCGCCTCAAGCTGGACGCCAATGACTTTGACACCGTATTTATCCAATACGCCTGCTTTTGCCAGTTCTGAAGACAAGTTCAATCCTGTTTGCCCGCCCAGATTGGGCAGCAGGGCGTCCGGGCGTTCCTTCTTGATGATCTTTTCCATGGTTTCAAGGTTCAATGGTTCAATATAGGTCACATCTGCCATGCCCGGATCCGTCATGATGGTTGCGGGATTGGAATTGACCAGAACGATCTGGTACCCCAATTTTCGCAACGCTTTACAGGCCTGGGTTCCTGAGTAGTCAAATTCACAGGCCTGACCGATGATGATCGGGCCCGAACCAATAATCATAACTTTGTGGATATCAGTACGTTTCGGCACGACGTATTTCTCCTTAATTTGAGGTTTAAGGTTGATTTTTGTCGCCTTTTAAGGCAACTTGGTAAAATTAAACAGCATGATTACATTTTTGTCAACCAGAAGTATCCTGATAGCTTCATTTTGCTGCTGATGGCATGATTTTGAGTGCGAATGATTTGATTCTTTGCATCCAACTAATTTTACTGTCCAACATAATTAAAGTTTTGTAAGTCATTTATACGAACAACTTTCCAGGGGAATAGTCCCCATGGAAAGGAAAAGTCATGGAGCGACGATTTGAAATACGAAAACAAGAAATTCTCGAAGAATCGGAGATTCAGCCGCAGGTGATCCATGGTATGTTGAAACGTT
>JAOUFG010000099.1 GCA_029858345.1 Phycisphaerae bacterium | reverse complement strand
GGTACAAATTGTGCCGTGTTTCGTTTCATACCACGAAACAATACACAAAATACCCGACGGCGCAAGTCTAAAATATGGATTTTTCAAAGAATCTTAAAAAATTTGCTTCACACCGCTAAAATCTTACGAAGATTGAAACTTTCCATTTCACACCTTTTAGATAAGAATTGGAAAGCTCTGTAAGTTCTTCATCGGGACACTGCTCCTGAATAAAATTCATGTATGTTTTAAGATGGGGAAAACGAATTTTGCCATCCGAATTTACTTGGTAAAACATGCCAAAAACATTCTTCACAAACAACTTCTCATAAGCAACCATCTGTTGCCATTTCTTCTGATGGTCAAAATGACTGGCTCGAATCGGCACCATCACCGCCAGAAAATCACCTATCGAGATATCTTCAGGAAACGGCTGCTCTATCAATGTTTTTTTCAAGGCATCATAGGCCATCGCTTCAGCCGCAACACCAACAAGCATGTCAATCATCATTGGTTGTTGATTCATATGTTTGCCAAGATTGTAAACGGCCATCTGCTTTTGCAAGGCATCGTATATCTTATCGCTTTCGCCGAGGTCTAAGTAAGATGCTCGAATTAAATGTCGTGCAAAATATTTAACAGGGCTAAGCTTTTCCATTGATTCAGAAAGCTCCATACTTGTAACAGCTGCCGGAAAATAGCACGCCGGTTTCTGTGTCGCTGGAATTAGATTATCAAAAAAATCCTTATTTCTTTCGTACCACGCCGCAATTTCCGGAAACTCCTCTGCTGTCCACGGACGGCTTTGGGTAACGCAATCGTCATCGGCTTCTTCTGGAAACGGATCATCTTTTTCAATCTGCTTCCACCTTTCAAACAGCACCTCGTACAGTGGCCCGGCATCATCTTCCCGAGAGACAATCCGCTCAGCTTCCAGCACTGCAAGTTCGGCATCAAATGTATACGGCTGCCAATCGCCGGAGTCTTTTTCGGGGATGAAGATCCAAACGGCGACGGCCAGTACCGCTGTGGCCAGTGCCAGCCAGCCGTACTTGCGTTTTTTCTTCGGCACCACCGTCAGCAATGCCAGCAGCAGCGCATCCAGCACCAGCACCTTCGGCGGCGCCTTAAAATACAGCCCGCCCAACAAAATCACGGTAAACAGCAGAATAAACAGCGAGCGAATGATAATGACAGTCCAGCCCCAAAACCCGCGTTTTTTTTCGTAAAATGGGTTCGTTTGGTATTATTTCCGCTGTTTTTTCCATGTTTGCTCCTGATTGAATGGCTTTTTACAGATATAAACGCCGCAAGTCACCCGGTGTTGCAGTTTTTCAGGGGTAATTCGGGTCAGGATTTGACGGGATAAATCAGTTCACGGATGTTCGCGATGAATTCTTTGGCTTCTGCAAAGTCATCTTTTGAAATTTCAATCTCAGATAACATGTCTCCATAATCGCCTTCAGTTCGACTATTGAAGAGTTTTGAATAAAACTTTCCATAAGAAACGGAAATGACGCCCTCTTTTACAAAATGTCGATTAAACAGCGACAGCACGCCGCCATGCTTAGTGCTTGACATCTCATGGTGTGCCAGCAATGCACAAACAGCATAGAAACAGGCGTAGTACAACCGATTTGCTGCTCCATGCAAATGATTGGAACTAAACATCAACTCGGCTTCCTCCAGTGTTTCCCAGGCACGTTCCATACGATACTGAACTAATTCATCTCGCGGGGTACTCATGCAACTTGTACCCCTTCCTTTTGGATATTTTGGTACAACGGCAGGATTTTTACAACCGGCTGTTCCCATCGTTCCTGGTGAACGGTAATCGAGGTCAGCACGACATCATCTTTTAAATCGATGTCGAAAAGAATATCTCCGACTCTGTCTTTGATCTCTCTGGTAACGGGGCATGTTGTTAATACCAGAAGATCGATATCGGAGTCCGGTTGGGCCTGGCCGCGGGCCTGAGAGCCGAACAGGATCACCTGGCTGACCGGCAACTCCGCTTTTAATCGGGCACAGGATTCCTGAATCGCTGAGCGAATGCGAATTGGAAGCTGAATATTATCAAGTGTTTTCATTGTAAAACCTCTACTGCCGACATTATAACTCGATAAAGAATTATATGCAAGGGTTTTGCTTTTCTTTGTCCGGTTCGGAGCAGAAAAGGTCGCCCAGGAGGGCCTTGATGCGGCCGGCATCGTCGAACTGGCCCATTTTCAGGACATTTTGCAGCTCGCCGCGGTCGAACCACAGGCCGTGGTTGTGCCCGCAGCGGTCGATCAGTTCCTGCGACTCGCCCTGGCCGCCGACCAGCACTTTTTCCATTTTTCGCAGGCAAATCGGGCATTTCCGCTTTTTTTCGGGTGTATTGGCCGCCTGAAATGAACCCAGGAGGGCATCGGACGCTGTCGCACCCCCCAGCAAAAGCTCCAACTCCCCCGCATCCAGCCAGATGCCCTCGCATTCGGTGCAGTAATCCACCTCGACCTCGTCGAGCTCCAAAACAATCATCACGTTTTTCTTGCATACCGGACAATCCATCGCATGGCCCCATCGATATAGTCTCTTAATCCGGTGTTATGGTAGTTGCCGGCCGAAGGTTTGTCAAGCCGCCTTCCACAGGGGGCCATCGGGCTGAAAATTCGGTATTGCTGCTTGCCAAACAGCCGGTAAACGATTATGCTGTTTCAAATCAGAAACGGAAAATTTCAAGGATTGGTCGGCATCAAAGAGATTTTGAAAAAGATTCGATGAGGACCGGAGACGAAAGGAGATAGAATGTCTGGTGAAGCCCGGGAGACGACCGTAATGATTGTTGATGATGTGCCGGAAAATTTGTCGCTGCTGAGCGCAATTTTGCAGAAAGAAAATTATCATGTGGAGGTTTTTACAAGCGGCGGCGAAGCATTACAGGCGGCCAAGCAAAGCCCTCCGGACATCATTCTTCTGGATATTATGATGCCGGAAATGGACGGCTACCAGGTCTGTCAATCACTCAAATCCGATGAACAGCTCAATCGAATCCCCGTGATATTCATCAGCACGCTCACCCAGGTTAAGGAAAAGGTCAAAGGTTTTGAAGCGGGGGGGCAGGATTATATTACCAAGCCGTTTGAAGTTCGAGAAGTCCGAGAACGGATCCGCACCCATCTGGATCTGGCCTGGACCCGCCGGGAGCTGGAGGAAACACTGGACCAGACGTTAACCGGCAGCATCAAGCTGATTACGGACTTTATGGGCCTTGTGAACCCGACCGCTTTTTCGCGGGCGATCCGGATTAAGCAGAAGATGACCGCCGTGGTTGAGGAATTGGGGCTGGAGCCCAAGCGATGGTTTGAGCTGGCCGCTGTGCTGTCACAGTTTGCTCCGGCCGCACTTCCCCAGGCCCTACAGGAAAAATGCTCACTCGGAGACAAGCTGAGCACCGGCGAGACAGAGGAAATTGAACAGTCCGTCGAACTGGTGGCCACAATGCTGAGGAGTATTCCGCGCCTGGAATCGGTCGCAGAAATGATCACCCATCATAAGCTGACACTCAAACGAATAGGCAATAAACCATTCGATGAGATCGAAACGTCTCAACAAGGCGGAATGATACTGAATTTACTTCAGCAGTATGATCGATTGTCATTGAAAGGCGGGCTTTCCGATGACATCGTCAAGGCACTGAGAAAAGAAGGTGATTTCCCGGAGGCGTTATATCAATCGCTTCAGTCAATTGACGAAGCGGTCGGCAGCCTCGAATCGCGCTGTTACTCACTCGACGAATTGGTCAGCGGGATGATCCTGGACGAGGATATTCGTGACCGCGATGGTCGGGTCCTTCTCAAGCAGGGCGTCAAACTCTCTTGTGCAATTGTCCAGGCCCTTAAATTCCAGCAAGCCCGACTGACCAAAGCGGCATTCGTGGTCAAAACGGAAGCGCCTGCTTAATTCAACCCCCTTGCGCGTCAGCTGCATTGGACAACACGGCCCCCTTAAGGCAATTGTCCTTGACAATCGCTTTTGCGCTGGATTATGATGGTTCCAGCCGGCACAATAAGCCGGCAATGGACGGTAATTTGGAACATGAAGAGTCGAAGGACCTGATTATGATTATTGACTGTCATACGCATTTAGAGTGTCCCGAACGCGGCGACATCCGGATTGACCACGCCGAAATGTGCGAAAAGCTCGATGGCTGCTTCGTCATGGCGGGTCTGTCGAACGACCGGGAGGCCGTCAATCAGGACCTGGCCGATTATGTCAGATCCAATCCCAAGGCCTGCGGCTTTGCCAATCTCAATCCTGCCGAGGATGCGGTTCGCCTCAAGTCCGTCAGGAATCTCACGCTCGACCGCGGCCTGTCCGGGGCGGTCCTGTATTGTGCCGAAAACCAGTTCCATCCCGCCCACAGCCGGGCACTTCGGTTTTACGAAGCCGCCCAGCAGCTCGGCCTGATCATCTATTTCCACAATTGCCCGCCCTATTCACCCCAGGCGGTACTGGACTACGCCCAGCCGTGGCTGATCGACGAGATCGCACGGACCTTTCCGGATTTGAAGATCATCATCGGACGGGTGGGCATGCCGTTTTTCTGGCAGACCGAATCCCTGCTGGCCAAGCACGCCAACGTTTATGCGGACCTGACCATCCATCCGCAGCGCATCTGGCGAACCTACAATATCGTGGTCAGTGCTTACGAAGCAGGCGTCATGGACAAAATGCTGTTCGGCAGCGGCTTCCCTTATGCTCAGCCGGAGGCCTGTATCGAAACGCTGCTGGGCTTTAACAAGATGCTGGCCGATACCAACCTGCCACAGGTGCCGCGCGAAAAACTGCGAAGCATCGTCGAACGCGACACGCTGACCCTAATGGGGCTGAAAAAATAAAAAGCATCGGCCGATGGCCGAATCCTCAACTTTACTGTTTAATTTTTGCTTTTTAATATTTTGCTATGGAACTACTCGAAGAACAACGGGAGACGTGGGGTACCCGCGGCGGCTTTGTGCTGGCGGCGGTGGGGTCGGCAGTCGGGCTTGGAAATCTCTGGGGCTTTCCCTACAAACTTTACAGCTATGGCGGCGGGGCATTTCTCATTCCCTACATCGTCGCGATGTTCTGTATCGGCATTCCGCTGCTGATTCTGGAATTCAGCCTGGGTCACTTTACACAGCGTGCCGCACCGGATGCGTTCCGGCGAGCCAACAAGCGCCTTGAATTCATCGGCTGGTGGGGCATCATCCTCGGCTTTGTCATCATTACGTATTACCCCATCATTTTGGCCTACTGCTTCAGCTATATGGGCGACAGCATCGCGGCGATATTTAGCGGCCAGCCGCTTCCGTGGGCGGGCGAAGGCGTCGAAGGTGTCCAGAATGCGTCGAATTATTTCTTCAAAGATTATCTTACCGGGGGAACCTATATCGGACCGTTTCGCTCGGAAATCCTTTACATGCTCATTCTCGCCTGGGTGCTGATGTATTTCTGTATTTTCCGCGGTGTCAAGCTCGTCGGCAAGATCGTCTGGCTGACCGTGCCGCTGCCGTGGATCATGCTGGTCATTCTCGCCGTCCGCGGCCTGACGCTGGACGGCTGTATGAAAGGGCTGGCATTTTACCTGGACCCGGACTGGACCCAACTGGCCAAGCCGACGACATGGCGGTTCGCCTTTGGACAGGTCTTTTTCTCGCTGTCGCTGGCGTTTGGCGTGATGCTGACATACGCCAGTTTTCTCCATCGCAAAAGTGATATCAACAACAACGCCGCGATCATTGGGATTGCTGATTTTGCGACCAGCTTCATCGGCGGCATTGCCATCTTCGCTACCATCGGCGGCATGGCCTATGTCACTAGTCAGGCCGGACAACCGGTTCCGGTCAACGAAGTTATCAACGGCGGACCCGGTCTGGCATTCGTGGCGTTTCCGTATGCACTCGCTCAACTGCCCGCCGCGGCGTGGTGGAGCTTGATCTTCTTCTTTATGCTGGTCACGCTGGGCATCGATTCGGCGTTTTCGATTACCGAGTCCGTTCTGGCGGGCATCGTTGATAAAACCGGCTGGCGTCGTAGTATTGTCCTGCCGACGATGAGCATCGTCGGCATCGGCACGGGGCTGATGTACATTACGATTGACGGACTGAGCTTTCTGGGAACCGTGGACGGTTTCGTTAACGGCACCTGGGGCATTGCGTTCATTGGCTTGATCGAATGTGTCGCACTGGGTTGGTTCAGCCGGCTGGATGTCCTGCGCCAGCACGCCAACGAACGCAGCGACTGGCGACTGGGCCGCTGGTGGAACCTGCTGATTCGCGTATTGATTCCCGTCGTCCTCGGCACACTGTTTTTCTGGAGTTTATATGATAATATCCAAGAGTTTAACGCCGGGAAGTTTTTGAGGGACACAGAAGGCAAATGGCTGATCGATGACTGCGTCGGCATGGGCATCATGGCGGCGGCCTGTATTCTGGCCGTCAGCATGAGCTTTATTCGAAGTCCACACAACAAGGCCGAAAAACAGCTCCCCCGGCAAGAGTTGATTAAAACAAGCTCGGCCCGCGCAACGGGCATCGTTGGCTTTGCGATAGCCGTTCTGGCATTGCTTGTGTTTATCTATATACGAACAGGCAGACAAAATCAGGCACTGCTTTTTGTATCGATGGGCGTAGGTGTTGCTTCGCTGGTGCTGTGTCATATCCTGATGGAACGCTTTGACAACGGCGTATCGCGGCCGAGTCACTTTGCACGATGGGGCGGCCTTTTGTCTATTATAAGCATTAGCTTGTGCGTGTTGGTAATTTTGACCGAATTATCCAAAAAAGTTGCAGGGACACATAAGGCCCCGATTGAACATGCCGACCACCTCAGCGGCACATCCTATACCATCCTTGGTGTCGTTTTCGTCCTGATCGTCTTCGGATTGGGCTGGTGCTTCTGGAGAGCGATCATGGCGGCCTCCGCAAACGAGCCTGAACAACAGCCGGAATCCTGAGAGCATGGTACTATCAACGCTATGGCGCTATTAGGATTTCAGGATGTTCATGTTGGTTACGGCGGGCCGCCGCTGATTGAGCGTATGAATTTTCAGATCGAACGCGGCGAGCGCATCTGTCTGCTGGGCCGCAACGGGGCGGGCAAGTCCACGTTGATGAAGCTGATTTGCGGCGACATTGAGCCCGAAAGCGGGATTGTCTCACGAATGCCGTCGCTTTCGGTGGCGTATCTCACACAGGTTGTGCCGACGGGCCTGAAGGGCACCGTCTTTGACGCTGTTTCCGAAGGGCTTGGAAAACGGGGAAAACTGCTGGCTGAATACCACCTGCTCAGTCATGATGTCGCCAGCGACCCGCACAACAAGACACTCCTGCAGCGACTGGACAAACTCCAGCACGCGCTGGACATGGAAGGCGCCTGGCAACTAAACCATCATGTCGAAACGATTGTCGAACAAATCAAGCTGGACGCGGATGCCCAGGTCGAAACGCTTTCGGCGGGGATGAAGCGGCGTGTTTTGCTGGCCCGTGCGATCGTTCGCCAGCCGGATATCCTGCTGCTGGACGAACCGACCAACCACCTCGACATCGAAGCGATTACGTGGCTGGAGGAATTTTTGTCGCAGTACGGCGGCACGCTGATATTTGTCAGCCATGACCGGGCGTTCATCCGGAAACTCTCGACGCGCATCCTCGAACTGGACCGCGGGCGGCTGACCGGTTATGACTGCGATTATGACACATATCTGGTTCGCAAAGAAGCGGCACTGGAAGTTGAGGCCACTGAAAACGCGCTGTACGATAAAAAGCTGGCCGCCGAAGAGGTCTGGATCCGCAAAGGTATCAAGGCCCGGCGGACGCGCAATGAGGGCCGCGTGCGGGCACTGAAGAAACTGCGGGAAGGCCGCCGCCAGCGCAAAGAGGTCACCGGCACGGTTCGGATGCAAATGCAGGACGCCCAGCTTTCCGGACGGCTGGTGATCGAAGCTAAGAATATCTCGTTTGGCTATCAGCCGGACGAGCCGATCATCCGGGATTTTTCCACCCTGATCATGCGCGGCGACAAAATCGGCATCATCGGGCCCAACGGTTCCGGCAAGACAACGCTCATCCGGGTGCTGCTGAAGGAACTGGCCGCACAGCAGGGTACGCTGCGTCACGGGGTGAATCTGGAAGCGGCCTATTTCGACCAGCAGCATGCCCAGCTCGACAGCGAAAAAAGCGTTTATGAAAGCGTCGCCGACGGCAACGAGAACATCATGTTCAACGGCGCCCCGCGACACGTCATCGGCTACCTGCAGGATTTTCTGTTTACGCCAGGTCAGTCCCGCAACGCCGTGGGCAACCTGTCCGGCGGCGAACGCAACCGGCTCCTGCTGGCCCGGCTGTTCGCAAAGCCGTCCAACCTGCTGATTCTCGATGAGCCCACCAACGACCTTGACATCGAAACGCTCGACCTGCTCGAAGAGTTTTTGCTGAACTATCCGGGAACGGTGCTGATCGTCAGCCACGACCGCGCCTTTTTAAACAACGTGGTCACCAGCACATTCGTATTGGAAGGCGAGGACGTCGTCAAAGAATACGTCGGCGGCTACGACGACTGGCTCCGCCAGCGCCAAGAACCGACCCGACCCCAGCCGGAACAAGAGAAGACGCCAAAACCCACTGCAAAGCAATCTGCGGACAAACCGCGGAAATTATCCTACAAGGAAAAGAAAGAGTTAGAAAGTTTACCGCAATTGATCGAAACCTTGGAAGCCGAACAGCAAAAACTCCACGACGCAATGGCCGACCCGAACTTTTACAAACAAGCCGCCAAAATCGCCACCACCGCCGCACGATTAGAAGAACTCAAACAACAACTCCAAACCGCCTACACCCGCTGGGAAGAGTTGGAAGAACTTCAGAACTAATTGCCCCTTTATGATTCTTTATCTTCGTGAGCTATGATTTTTTTGTGTAGGAAAATGAGAATTATGAGGTGTTGGGTGTCTTGAAATAATGAAGCCATTAAAAAAGGCACCAAACGGTGCCTTGGAAGAACAAAATGTTAGGTGCCGACAAATTTTTACATTGTACGGTTGCTTAACCAAGAATCTTGTTAACCACTTTGGCATCTGTTTTAGAGAGGAAAGACTCTATTTGCTTCAAATTTTTCACCAATTTCATAGGTTTTCTTTTTGTTATAATGACATCACCAGAGAAACTGTCTGGGTCCTGTTTTATAATGGAAAGATCTCGTACATCTTTAGGTTCACCCAGATGAATTTTACCATCTTCATCCTGCCATTTTTTTGTCAATTCACATTTGTCGAGTCCATACTCAAGATCATACATCTCATTGTTGATCTTAAGTCCACAAGTCGCCCACCCGCCTGTCGAATACTTGCCGCTACCCCGTGGAACTTCTTCTTTGGTCGAGAAAATACATGGTAACAATTCCGGATTATTAGTCAAAGCATGAAGGATATTGTTTATAGATTCTGACAACCTATTCTTTTCAATCGAACAACTTTCTCCGAAATCAGGCACATTAAAAATATCATCTATTTCCTTTTCGAGATTTTTTTTTCGTAAAAGCTCACAAACCTCAATGTCATTATTCGACAATCTAAAGGACAATCTTTCGTTTCCGGCTACATACATCATATCCAAACCCATAACGATCTCCTTATATTAAGTTTCAAGTTCGGATATCATTTTACATTTAAAATCCACATGTTACCAATGCAAAGTTCATCCTCATAGAAAGTCCCAAAGCTAATGCCGTTTCCAGTAATAGAGTTTCGTGATTTTTCATAAGGGTTATGCTGCTTTCTTATGACGACGATAGGTTTTCCAATCTTGGATACTGATATTACGTTTGCGATTTCGCCACGACAGGTA
>JAOUFG010000192.1 GCA_029858345.1 Phycisphaerae bacterium | reverse complement strand
GCAATCTCTTCGAGTAACTGCGATATGACAACATCTTTATCGTCCATAAATCATGGAATAGCAGATAGTTGTGTATCGCGCAAGTCTTTTTTGTGAATTTTTCAAAAATAATTGTGAATGGTTACTATCTTTTGTTCGAAAGGGTATGTAATGAATCAACGGTTAGTTTTAGGATTGCTTTTATGTATAGTACTGGGGGTCGTAATTGTCTCCGGCGGCTGTGATGCCGCACAGACTGCCAATCCCCCCCAAACGGTGGATGTTTCACGTCCGAACATAGTCTATATTTTGGCCGATGACCTGGGATATGGCGACGTTTCCTGCTTAAACAAAAATTCCAAGATCCACACCCCCAATTTGGATCAACTGGGTAAGGAAGGGATAATCTTTACGGATGCTCATTCCGGCTCGGCTGTCTGCACCCCGACACGCTATGGGATCCTGACCGGGCGATACTGCTGGCGAAGCCGTTTGAAAAAAGGCGTTCTCAATGGCTATTCGAACCACTTGATTGAGGACGGGCGACTAACCGTGGCCTCAATGCTCAAAACACAGGGGTATCAAACTGCCTGTATCGGCAAGTGGCACTTGGGCTGGCACTGGCAGAAAAAAGATGACGATATCAGCGAAGTGGATTTCACCAAACCGATTCTTCATGGCCCTACAACAAACGGATTTGATTATTCCTTCTGTATCCCGGCTTCACTGGATATGCCCCCTTATGTTTACGTCGAAAATGACCGCGTGACCGCTGTACCAAATCGGATTGTGGAAGGTAAAAAAGGGAAATCACTCATGCGAGAAGGCCCGACAGGTGCAGACTTTAAGCACATTGAGGTACTGCCGAGATTGACTGAAAAAGCCGTTGCATATATTGAAAACTGCAAACAGAAAAACAAACCGTTTTTTCTGTATTTCCCTCTGCCGGCGCCACATACGCCAATTCTACCGACAAAAGAATTTCAGGGTCAAAGCGGCACAAACGAATACGGCGATTTTGTTCTGCAGGTTGACTGGACCGTCGGTGAGATCATGAAGACGCTGAAACGAAACGGGATGAAAAAAAATACCCTGATAATTTTTACCAGTGACAACGGCTGTTCGCCGCAAGCTGATTTTGATGAATTAGCACAGTTTGGGCATGATCCCAGTTATATTTTCCGAGGTCACAAGGCAGATATTTTTGAAGGCGGTCATCGGGTTCCGTTTTTTGCTCGCTGGCCAGCACGAGTGAAGGCCAGATCGGTGTGCGATGATACGACTTGCCTGACAGATTTGATGGCGACTGCTGCGGCGATTGTTGACTTTACGATGCCTGCTGAGGCGGGCGAAGACAGTGTCAGTATGTTGCCGAATCTGCTGGGCACGGCGACAGGACCGCTGCGAGAAGCGACGGTGCATCACTCCGTCAATGGCTCGTTCTCAATCCGGCAGGGCAAATGGAAATTGGAATTGTGTCGGGGCTCCGGCGGCTGGAGTCCCCCGATACCCAACAGCCAAGAAGCCAAAGAGCTTCCGCCGATCCAGCTTTATGACCTGAGTCAGGATATCGGCGAAACGATCAATCTACAGGATCAGTACCCTGAAGTGGTCGAGCATTTAAAGGGCCTGCTGCAGAAGTACATCGACAGTGGCGGCAGTACATAAATGAAAATCTTAAAAACAGCAAAATTGGTAAAAGACTTCTCTTGTCAAGAAATTGTCCTTAAATGGGCACTCATATGTTTGTATTGTTTCTTGAATCAGGAGTATTCACTTTGGCTGAGTTTTGTATCTTAAGGGTAATTTATTGTTTTTCGTGTCCAATTCTGGGAGTTGGCCGGAAGTATCTATGAGACCAAGTTGATTGAGGGGAATATGTGTTACCCACGAAGACGGAGTCCGCGCAGATTTAGAATAATTCGAGGCGACGGTGTGAGCAGTTTTCGAATGCGTCTTCCGGTGTCAGTCCAGTCAGGTTTTGATGGCCACACGAAGCACATTGCCCCATAAGACTATTACAACCCTGGGCTTCTCATAAAATGTGCAAAAAAGTGAAGAGTTGATAGGAATGAATTTTGTAAAACTGTAGCTATCATTAGTAGGGAATAGTGTTTTTGTCCGTTTATTTTAAAAAATGTGGAATAAGAAAGAGAAGACCATCGATATTGTTTTATCACAATAGCTGCTATGCAATAGGAATCCGACTGAATGAGGTCATGGTGGAACCCTTAACTTAACTATATGAGGTGATTATTTTGAAAAAGCTATTTATCATTATTAGTTTGTTCTGTGTGATGAATGCGCTTGCAGAAAATTCGTCGAAACCGAATATCTTGTTTATAATGGGTGACGACCACACATCTCAGGTGTGGGGTATTTACGGCGGAATTCTGAA
>JAOUFG010000191.1 GCA_029858345.1 Phycisphaerae bacterium | reverse complement strand
ACGACAATCGCAACGTGTAAAAAGCAGAACCAGAATGTCTTTGACTTTATTCATGAATCTGTTATTGCTCATTGGAGCGGTAAAAAATATCCGTTGTTAATCTGTTAAAAACTGTGAACGGTTACAATATTCCCTTATATGCATTCTTTTCCGTTTTAAATACATATAAAAATGGAATACCCAAAGTAACAAAAAGACTTAATACAGGTAATACATATTTCAGAAATATCTCCATTTTATTGTTGCTCCTTAAACGCAGCAAGGGACATAAAGTTAAAGCATTGGAACCAGAGATAGGTTTTTGAAAAGCCGGCATTGCTAAGGCGATTCCGGTGAGTTTCCAGTGTATCACGGATAAGCACGTTTTCTAAGGCCTTGCGTTTTTGGGCGATCTCCAAGTCGCTGTAGCCCATGAGTTTTTTGAACTCGTGGTGCATGTCGGTTTGGAAGGTGTCATTGGCCGCTTCTTCAAAGCTGAACTTTTCACTGAGCAGCAGCACCCCGCCCGGACGCAGGCCGTCGAAGATTGTCTGAACCATCACATCCCGCTGGTCCGGCGAAAGAAACTGCAGCGTAAAATTCATCACGACCACCGAGGCGTTCTCAATCGCCACATCCCGGATATCCGCACAGACCACCTCCACCGGAACAGCCCCGCTGTCCAAAGCCACCGCCTCGCGGCATTTGGTCACCATCGACTCAGAATTGTCCACCGCCACGATCCGGCATCCCGGCTGAACAATCCCCTTCCGCATCGCCAGCGTGCTCGCCCCCAGCGAACAGCCCAGATCGTAACAAGTGCTGCCCGCTTGGGCATAGTGCTCAGCAAAGACCTTCGTCATCGCGATCACCGTCGCATATCCCGGCACCGACCGGCGGATCATGTCATCAAACACCCCCGCGACGGCATCATCAAATACAAAATCCGCCACCCGGTCCCGGTATTCTGAATAGAGTGAATCTTTTTGGTGCATAGGCGTATGCCCTATTTTGACTTTGCCTTTTTGACCTCGGTGAGCTTGAGTCCGTCGTCATAAATCATGCCGATCCCCGGCGCGTATATCTTGGTACTTTTTCCCGATTCCAGCGGCGAGGTCTCAATGACTTTCACACAGTGCTCAAATTTTCCGGCCGGGGTGTCCATCGTGAAATCCTCTGCGACATGCTCGGCCCGGTCCATCGCTACGTCCGGCGAGATTTCCTGGTAATAGCGTGAACCCAGCAAAAATGTCCCGGGCATGACAATGCCCGCGGTCGCACCGTTTTTCCCCGCCTCCCAGGCCCCGCCATGGCCCACGATCTTGCCGTCCTTGTAATCATCGACTTCCTCGCCGAAATAAAATACATCGTTGGTTTCTTTGCAGACGGCAAAAAAGTTGCGGGACACCTCGGCCAACTCGCCGTCTGCCCATTCTCGCTCTTCCAAAATCCGTGTTTCAATCCCGTCGACGACTTTTGTCTCCTTCAGGACCGTCATGACCACCTTTTCGTTTTCATTTTCCAAAACCATCTGATGGCCCGGCTGCAGGATAAAATACGGATTGCTGCCCGTTGTGGAAAACGTGCGTTCTTCCATGTTGAACGACTGTGTCCACTGCTGTTCCTGCTTTTTAGGTGAAGACGCCGCCGTTGTCTTTCGTTCCTTGGTCTCAATGATCTTGCCTTCCGGCGAGATTTCGACATCCAGAACCTTTTGGCCGGAACCAATCACCGCATCGTATTGAACCAGACGCTGACCATCAAGTTCCTTTTGGATCTCAATAATCTTTCCCCCGGAAAACTTGGATTCAATCGACTCCTTGATGATGTCCGGCAAATCAGAGGGCTGGACGGCAACTTTAACTTCCTTGTTGGCCGCTTCAACCTCGCCTGAACATAAAATTCCGATCATCCCTATTAAAATTATCAGCAGCAAATTCGTTCCTTTTTTCATGACAAATTTCCTTTCCAAAGAGTTAATTTGTAAGTCAATTATTTCCCTTCGAAATAGTTGGCCTTTATCCAGTTCCAGTTCATTGCCAGATGCACCGCTGCGGCCGTAATCAGCAGCCAAGCCGCTCGTCGATGCCCCCACTCAAAGAACGTTGTCGACAGCTTCATCCCCAACATTCCGGTCACGACTTGATTGATCAGCAGCAAAAGCAGTGCCGTATTAACGATCTTCGGTGTCTTGTTCTTTGGCATCGAATTACTCCTTTTCTCTATACCCTTCAGGGTAGTAAATTTCCGCGAGCAAAGTCGTAACTGACGGTCGCAGGCCTATATAGAAAATATGGAACGACCGGCCCTGCGATTGTAAAGGGTCGTCATAAGCCGATAGTGCTTATGCGATACGGTGGCGTGTGGCCACTGAAAATCGCGGGTTATTACCTTGCGGCAACAGAGCCG
>JAOUFG010000014.1 GCA_029858345.1 Phycisphaerae bacterium | reverse complement strand
CCAGACGCTGTATCAAACGAAAAAGCAAACGCAGAGAGCTTGCTCGGTTTTATCATTACAAGCGACATAAGCTATTGGCTCCACTAAGGGTTAAAGAACGAAAATGAAATTGGACAGTAAAAGTAGTACGAAAAGCACGAAAAAATACATTAACGCAAGCGGCGCGAGAGTCGCGAAAGATAGGGATTTTGAGCTTTCAAACCGCGAATGATCACTAATAACACGAATTCTAACTCTGGAAGAAATCGCCGCAACCTGCGGCTGCTCAGTTCCTCCAAAACGGCCGAGGTACTCGACGCGAGCGTCTGTGCCCTCATCCATTTTTGATCAACCCGGCTGGCTCCGGGGCGATTTGGGGTGCAGGAAGTCAAGGGCACAAGTATATAGGGATATAGGGATATAGGGATATAGGGATATAGGGATATAGGGATGCAGGGATGCAGGTATGCAGGTACACGGGTATACAGGGAGATAGAGAGGAAGTCAGCGGTCAGATATCAGTGAACAGTTATCAGTGAACAGTGAGCAGCGGGTGACGCTATATTTTTACATTGAGGAATGGTTTTACAAGGAACGCTATGAGCATCGAGATGACGAACAACGTAACGATCCAGATATCGGTGCCGGTGAACTTGGCTCGTCGGTCGGGATAACCAATCCGAATCGACTGGACAGACGAGGATTCATCAAACGGTTTTTCGGCCGGATGCAGGACTAAATCCATTATGCTCAGTCCGGGGCGGGTCATACTGACCGGCATCAGTCCATCGCCGACGGCCAATTCTTTGCGGACCTGCTCGCCGGCGACCTGAAAAATCAGGGTGTGCTCGCCGTTTTCTCTGGCCTGGATCTGCCAATAAATCTGCCGCTTGGACGGCACACGAATAGGCCCAACCACCACCCTGGCCGCTCCAGACGGTAAAAGCGATACTGACGGCAAGGGATTTGTCCCGGAATCGGCCAACTGCATTGTGACCACCGCCTGCTCATCGACCTCCAGCGGACGTGACTGGTACCACAGACCCAGCTGACCCAGCAGCAGGGAGAACGGGATGATCATCACCAGCATCGGCTGAAGGGAAAAAACCAGCAGCAGAAACGCATTCAGCAAAATCTTCGCCTGCGACTTGAGCACCACAGGGATATTGTCCTTGAACAGCTTCATCGCCAGCAGGTTGGCCTTGATCGCATCGCGCACCCGGCCGATGGCGGCCTGATTGGAGGTGTATTTGAACAGGATCAACATCAGCACGCCCAGAACGGCTGAAACAAGCGTCAGCGACAGCCATGCGGGCAACACCGTCATCGGCTTGTTCAGCAATCCAAACAGACCGTTACCAACGGCATTGAGCCAGCTAATCAGGCGGGCAAGCATCCCCATTATTCGATGTACCCCAGTCCGCGCAGACGCTCTTCGACGGCCTTGTCGTCGTCCGGGGCCTCGATCTGTTCCAATTCCTTTTCGATCATGTGGGTCACAAACTCCTCGACGCTGCTGTAACCGGCAACCTCAGTAACGCTTTTAAGCCGGTCGTAGAGGTTACTGTCAATTTTGATCTTGGGCATAATTTAGTCCTTAGTTATTTAGTTCGTAGTTCGTAGTTCGTAGTTCGTAGTTCGTAGTTCGTAGCTTTTAGCTTTTAGCGGTTAGCAATCAGTAATCAGTAATCAGATATCAGCTTCTGTCGCCCCTTCGGGGCTTAAAAAAAGACGGGGCCCTTCTCACCGGGGGTTTCCGCCGTCGCTCTGCGAGCTATGGCGGGACAAGCACACACCCCGGCTACCATACTATGACCCCTTCGGGGTCTGGCATGAATCGTTTTTTTAAAGAGCACTTTTTACAACTAAAAGATATTTTTGCCGGTCATGGTTTCGGGTTTATCCAGGCCAAACTGAGCAAGAATGGTCGGGGCCAGGTCAATCAGGGCCGGATCTTCTTTGGCGATCGGTTTATTGGAAAACAGAATGCCGGGGACCTCGGTGGAATCACCGCAGTGGTCGGCGCCCCAGGCCGAATCGTTGTCCGAAAAGACCGTTTTGTCCATGTCGCCCAGACACGTCGTCCATGCCCCGCGATACCCCCTTTTGTACCCAATGATCAGATCGGGTGCCATCGCGGTATGAGGCCCCTTGTAGGTCTTGTCGGATCGCCGTACTTTTTTAATGACGACGCTGCCGTCACCATCACGAACGGCCTCGAGTTTCTCGACCAGCTCGTCCATTAAGGCATCCTTTTCTTCGGGGGCGACAATGCCGTATTTCTCGCGGCCCTGGAGGTTCAGATACAGACCGTTAATGCCCAATCCATAGGCCCGGGTCTGGCTCCAATCGACATCGGTCATAATCGACGTTGCATCGGCGGGGCCGAGGTAGCCGTTGTCGCGCAGCCAGGTATTGAGGTTAAACTGCCGCCTGAAATTGGCGAACCCGTGGTCGCTCATCACAAGAATGCGGGCCGTATCACCGTAGTCCTTAATCATGTTGCTCACAATGCCGTCGGCGGTGCGATAAATATCCTTAATATGCTCAAAATACTGCTGTGCCTGTTCCTTCGGACGGGCGGGATGGTCCTGGTCGGAATCCCACCAGAACATATGCGACTGCAGATCGGTTGAAGAAAAATAGAAAAACAGCAGGCCGTCGTCATAATTTTCAAGGGCATCATTGAGCAGGTTCATCCGCTCGTCCAGCACGATCTGTGCCTGTGCAGCGAACTCGGCCTCATTGAATACCTTGTTCGACAGGGCCTTGTGGTCCTCCTGAAAGCCGGTGGTATAGAACAGGCCCAACCGGGACGCGAGTTCTTTTGAAAAATCTTCCGGCTCGGTGATCGGCGTCGCGGGATTGGAGGGGTCCACATTGATCGGGGTGACATACAATCGGAAATTCGGGGCCACCTCCTGCAGGTAAAATCGGCAGATGCCCGACAGGTGCTTATCCGGACCGGGCATGGACAAGGGAAAATCGATCTGAAGCCACGGACTCCAGTCGCCCTCTTTGAGCAGCACAGTATGCTCCTGCAGTTCGATCACGGCCGCCTTGGCATCCAGATCCCGGTGGACCTGAAAGTCAATCGTAATGGGAACGGGTTCTTTGAGGAAACTGTCCATCGGACCGATGAGTTTGGCCGGAGCCGTTTCGTTCTCAAAAAAGAGCATCGACCGCATCCCGCCGGGTTCCTCTTTGGTTCGGACAGGGCCGTCTTCAGCGTAGTGCTGGTAGGTCCCGTATGTCCCCAACAGATCCGGAGTGCCCATGCCCGACAGACAGCGGTGATGGCCGTGCTGGGATTTGCTGGGCGGATAGTTGGAGGGCAGGTCATAAAACGCTGACGGAATGCCAGCGGCATCCAGGTAGTTCCAGAATGGGGTGCCCTCACGGCGCAGTAATGTCTGTGTGGGTGAATGATTGAACGGCCAGAAGTTGAGCTGGATCTGATGTTCTCCAAATCCAATAGAACCCTCACCCTCAACTGTTTCAGCGGCCGAAAAAAACGGGGCACACTGCCTGGCCGGGTCGCGATGGATAAAATCGAAGATACCGTGCGTGCCGGGTCCGGCACCGTTGATAAAATTGGCCCAGGCCACCGGGCTTTGCGGCGGATTGCTGGTTCCAAGCCGTCGGTAGCCATTGCTTTTTCGAAGAGACGCAAATGTCGGCAACTGGCCGGTATCCATCATTTTCTCTGTCAAAAACGGGTCCATGCCGTCAAAACCGATCACGATCACCTTGGGATGCCTGGCCGATGGTTTCGAGCCTGCGAAAACAGACTCCGGAACCGAACACAATCCTGCACTCACCCCGGCCAGTGTTAAACCGGCGCCCTGAATAAAAGACCTGCGCGGAATCTGATTTTTTTTGTCTTTATTCATAAATCATTCTTTGTTTTTTTATTTCGCCCTTTCGGGGCTTTTATCCTGTTGGACAATTTGTTTTCCCAGGGCGTTGCCCTGGGCTATATTACCTCGACCTTTCAGGCCGTGATTTCATCTGCTTATCATTCCGGGTTTTCCCAGGGCGTTGCCCTGGGCTATATTACCTCGGCCTTTCAGGCCGTCATTTCACCTGCTTGTCATTCCGGGTGAACGCTTACCTACGAACTCATAACTTCCAATGGCTTGCCATCCATATAACCGGGCACATTTACACCGAATAAATCCAGCACCGTCGGACCGAGATCCATCAGACGCGGGTTTTCGGCTTCAATTTTGCGGTTGCTGAACAAAACCCCCGGAACGAACGAGGCGTCGATACAATGATCACCGCTCCAGGCCTTGGTATTTTTATGAAAAACGCTCTCGGTTACCTGGCCGACAGCGGTCTCCCATGATGCCCGGTAGCCGGGATAATAGCCGGCTAAAAGGTCCGGGGCGTTCTGTTTATAGGGTCCATTATACAATTTGAGTGCATTGTATACGCTCTTGATGGCCGGTGTGTTCTGTTGGGTATCATGAGCAAGGCCCGACAGCTTCTCAGCGATCTCGGTGCGGAGCCGGTCGGCCTCATCGCCGGGGTCGACGATCCCCTGCGATTCTCGCCCCTTTATGTTGAGAAATATCCCCGACAAACCGATTGCAAAGGCCCGGGTTTTGGACCAATCGACGGTGGTGAGGTATTTACCCTCGCGATCATTGTCTTTCAGGGCCAGATAGCCGTTCTCCTCCAGCCAGCGGTTGAGGTCCACGCCGTAGCGGAAGGTGTTAAAACCGTGGTCGGAGATGACCATCAGCATGCTGTTGTCACCGTTGCACTTTTTAAGCGTCCTGGCCACCAGGTCGTCCATTCGCTTGTAGAGATCTTCGATCACATGGCGGCCATCGAAGGCGTCATCATGGGCCGGGTGGTCGGCGTCGATATCACGCCAGAAGGTGTGCTGGAGGCGGTCGGTGCCGTCGAATACACAGACACACAGACCTTTTGACACCTTGTCCAGCGAATCAAAGAACATCTTTTCGCGTTCTTCGTCCAGTTCGAGACACTGCTGGATAAATCCCTCATCCGGCAGGGCTTTTTCGTTGAGCGCCCAACTGTCCTCGGCCAGCCCAAGCGTGGCGAAGGAGCCCTGCTTCTTGGCCAGGTAGGTGGCAAAGACGAGCGGATGGGTGACCGGCATGACCGGTTTTTCGGGATCGATATTGATCGGGGTGACATACAACTGGAAATCCGGGGCGGTACTTTGCAGCAGGAACTTGCAGATGCCTTTGACCTTGACCCCGAAGCCCGCCTTAAAGTCCACTTTGATCCAGTCGGTGTACTCGTCCTTCTTGAGCGTAATCTTCTCAGAACCGATCTTCATTGTCGCCGTTGCGTCATCTTGAACAATTACAGAAAATTTAATTGTCAGCGGCTTACCATCGGCATGAAACGGGTCGTCGGGGCCTATGAGTTCTGCGGTTATCGTATTGCCGTTTCGCTGAACATGATGATACTGGCCGCCGGTGACCTCCATCTGGTCCGGCGATTGGGTCGTGAACAGCGAAAACATACCCTGAGAGCCGCGAAGGTCGGGCACGCACATTCCGGACAACGAAACGCCATAAAACTTTTCCGGCGGGAACGTGATGGGGACACGAAGGATACTGCTGAAAATGCCGTTTTCGCCGAGCGTGACCCAGAACGGTTTGCCCTTGCGGAGCAGGCGGATATCGGGCTTTCCAATCGGCAGGTTGAGCGAGCCGATCTTGAGCATTCGCCGGGGGCCGCGAATATCGGTTGAACTGAGTTTGGGGGCATAGGTCTGTTTGTCACGAGTCAAAAAGTCATAGATATTGTGCTTGCCGGGATTGACGCCGGTTTGAAACGAGGACCATGCCACCGGGGACATCGAGGGGATCGTCGTTGCCAGCGGCCTGAACGTCCCCTGCTTTCGGAGTTTGTCCAGGGTCGGCAGCTTCCCCTCATCCATGAATTTTTCGGCCAGCTTCGGGTCCATGCCGTCCAGGCCCAGAATGACGCATCGCTTGATGCGAGCTTTGGCAAAGGCCCGGCGGTAGCGGATCGACCGGATGAGATAGCGTATGGGCCAGGTGAAGACCGCCAGCAGTCCCGCCAGAACCGCGGAAAAAATGGCCAGAAAAGACCCCATCACCGCGAAACCGGCACCGGTCCGATATACGCATGGGCCTGACTGGAAACCGCCAGCAACAGCAGGATCAGCAACCATTGTTTTTTGTAATAAGAATTATTCATTGGTTTATTGGCGCGTATTATAACAGTATTTGCTCGGGAAAGCAACTTGAGAATACAGGAATGCAGGGATGTATCCGTCTTCGCTCTTCAAGCTACACCGTGACAAGAGAGAGTGGGGAGGTGGGATATAGGGAGGTAGGAATGCTGCTGCGCAGAATGAAGAATTGAGAATGAAGAAGGGACAAGGGACGATTTTAAACCGCAGAAAAGAGGGAAATTCAAATCGTGATCACACTAAATACATAATTTGTGAAAATTCGCCCGCCGTGCCGATGCCCGTCGCGGCAGGTGTTAATTCGCGGCAAAACCTCTTTTTGAATCATCCTTATCCAATCGACATTCATCATTTTGATGGTCCGGTTCTGTCACCGATGCCCTGCATGAGGGCCTGAACGCAGATGTCTTCGTCGATCTCTTCCCAATGCAGCCCGGTACCGCCGCCGCTGATTATGTAATTCTTTCGCTGTTTGCTTTTTGCATGCAGTAATCGGGGAAAATAGGCCAATGGAACCCCGAGTTTTCTGCCGTCAGCAAAGTCTACCCACATATTATCAGCATCAAAAGTAACTTTTTTCGCAACCGGTTCAGAAATTAAAGTATTCATCCCAGGACTCCCTGATTAATTCTTTGTGATCGGCTATAATCTTTGCAAGCTTTGTCAACTCCGAAGGGCTCATACCGTAGTTTTGCGCAACCGTAATCGTTGGTTCAACCCAAAATTTGGCGATTTTTTCACCCTTTATTACATGAATATGCAATGGCTCAAGAGGGTCGCCTTCATTCGAATAAAAGAAAAACCGATAACCCCGATATCGAAACACCGTTGGCATAAAATCCCTTTCTTTGACTATTGCTGGATTCTTATTATAGCCGCCAAGGACTGGATTGACAAGGGTTTTTAACGCGAAAGCCGCAAGGGACGCAATTTGTATACATTTTACAGCGTCGTTAGCGTTCATTTTTTTCTATCTTAATCTGTGAAATCGGTGTAATCTGTGGACCTATGATATTTTCGATTTTTGAGGGCCGGTTTTTACTGATGCGGATGCTGCTGCTTACCGCAACGATGCTGCTGGTCTGTGTCAGCATCCTGACCATCTACGCCATCGGACATCCGGTTCAGGAATACAAGGACACAGGAACACAGGAATACAAGAATAATGCTCCCGGAACAGACTCTCAGGCCTCAGGTCCCAGGCCTCAGGTCTCAAGCCCCAATAAATACAGCAATAAATGGAAAAAGCAGCTTGCTTATGCCGGAGCGGGGTTTTTCTGTCTCGCCCTGGTAAATCTGTTCGATTATCGACACCTCGGCCCGATCAGCTATCTGCTCTATGGCCTGATCCTTTTCCTGCTGGCCATTATTCTGGCGGACAAGGAAATTTTCACGATCCCCTTCGTCCACGACCGCCTCGGCATGCACCGCTGGATCAAGATCGGCTTCGGCTTTCTGATTCAGCCGTCGGAGTTCTGCAAGGTCGCCTATATCCTCGCGCTGGCGTGGTATCTGCGGTTTCGGTCCAATTACCGCACATTCGCCGGTCTTATCGGACCGTTCACCCTGACACTGCTGGCCATGGTGCTGATCCTGCTGGAGCCGGACCTGGGGACGACGGTATTATTGATGCCGGTGCTGTTTACCATGCTTTTTGTGGCCGGAGCCCGGGTCAAGCACCTGGTCATTATTCTCTGCATCGGGCTGGCCGTCAGTCCGATCATGTGGAAATCTATGAAGTCGTACCAGCGAATGCGGATCTCCTCGGTCCTGCTGCAGAATGATAAAATCTTTGCCGCCGCTGAAAACCATGAGACATTGGCCAAAATCCTCGTGGGCGACCCGGATAACCTGCGGAGCTGGAAAGGAGACGAGGGCTTTCAGCTTCTTCACGCAAAACGGGCCATCGCTTCCGGCGGGTTGTGCGGCTACGGCTTCGGCAAGGGGCCGTATCTGGAAACCGCCTATGCCCATCTGCCGGAAGCGGATAACGACATGATTTTCCCGATGATCGCCCACCAGTTTGGTGTTCTCGGCTGCGGGGTATTGCTGATGCTGTATATTACGATTATCGCCTGCGCCATCGAATTGGGCTGGCTCAATACCGACCCGTTCGGTCGGTTGGTCGCGGTGGGTATCGCCGCGATGTTCGCCGTGCAGGTGCTGGTCAATGTCGGCATGACGCTGGGACTGATGCCCATTACCGGGCTGACGCTGCCGTTGGTCAGTTACGGCGGCTCCAGCATGGTCGCCAACCTCATCGCCATCGGCCTGCTCAACAACATCGGAAAGCACCGCCCCTTCTCCGTCGCCAAAAAACCCTTTGAATTTGGATAACATCGAACCACGAATTCACACAAATACACGCTAAGTTATTTATATAAAAGCGTTTACAGTAAAGCAAGCCCCACATGACAGACCGGGCCGTTTTTTACCTGAAAAACGGCCTTAGGGCCATGAAAAAGGCGATTTTAAGCTTTTAAGATTAGTGATGATTCGTCCCGATGCATTGGGATTCGTGGTTCTATTTAAAAAATTGTGTGAATTTTCTTGAAATTGTCCGACAAATAACTATGTTAGGGCTTTTCGTCACCTGTAAGGGTGGTAAGTTAGTAAAAGCGTTTGTAATCGTTTAAGAGAGGTGTTTAAGCCAGTATGATTAAAGTGAAGTCAAGAGCCGGTGAGAGTATCCAGCAGATGGTCAAGCGGTTTAAGAAGATGTGCGAAAAGGAAGGCCTGATCCGCGATATCAAGCGGAACAGCTACTACGAGAAGCCCTCTGAGGTCAACCGCCGCAAACGCAAAAAATCGCAGCGGATGAGCCGCATCACCAGCTCGACCAAACGCATCTAACGCGAACACGGCAATTGATTCAACGGATGAATCCCAACAGTCGCAGCCCGCTTTGAAAAAAGCCCGCTGCGGCTTTTTTACGCGCCCGCATAACATCAGAACCGCGAACCCGTCCTCCGCAGTAGCTCTGCTACGGAGGGTGGATACACGCGAATAAACGCGAATGAAAATTAACCACGGAATACACGGAAGTGCACGGAAAGAAATCGCCGCAACCGATTCGGCTGCTAAACTGCTCAGATCCGGCCGGAATGCTCGAAACATGTTTCTGTGTCCCCGCCCGACTCCGAGCAGTCCGGCTAAACCCCGGGCGATTTTAACAGCCACAGATTCAAAATGAATCATTCAATAATAATCCGTTTGATTACCCTGTCGCGAGCAATTCGCCTTTGTTGCCAATCACATACGCTTCGAAGATTTCGTCGAGGTTCAAAGCCGTTTCCGTCATCCCGTTTGCCGAATGGGCTTGTAATTGGCTTCGTTTTTCATCAGTGCAATCTTCAATCGTCACCGAGACGCTGTCGCCGGAATGCATGACGTCCAAGAGTCCCCCAATATTTGAAAAGTCTGCCTCCGATTTTGGACTCAGCAGGAATTTGCGAACACTGTCTCGCAGGTTCTCTGTTTTGCCGGTTTTGCGGATGACGCCAGCGTCGAGGATGGCGATGTGGTCAGCGACCGGCTCGATCTCGTAGAGCAGGTGGCTGGAAAAGAAGACGGTGACATTGTTGCTCTGCAAAAGCTCGATGACATGGCGTAGGAAATCCTTGCGGGCGATTGGATCAAGTCCCAGCGTTGGGTCGTCGAGGATGACCAGTTCGGGATGGTGACCCAATGCCAGCAGGAGTGCTAAGCTGGAATTCTGCCCTTTTGATAACGCCTTGACTTTTGTGTTTTTGGACAGCCGCAGGATGTCCACCAGTTCGTCTGTGAATGTCATGTCCCAGTTGGGATAAAAGCCCGCGACCCAATTAATGATCTGGCCGACGCGCATCCAGCCGTACATCTGCTGGTCCTCGGCCATGTAGCCGATTCGCTTGCGAACCTCGAGTGCATGCTCGAAACAATCCAACCCCAAAATCGAACCTTTGCCTGCCGACGGTTTCTGCAAGCCCAACAGTGTCTTGATCAACGTGGTCTTGCCCGCGCCATTGCGGCCAAGAAACCCAAAAATCGACCCCGCCGGGACATCCAGATTCACCCCCGTCAACACCTTCTTACGCCCATACGAAAAATGTAAATCTTTAATCTCTATTGCTGCTTCTGTCATAATATTACTCCCACTATTTCGGATTTTTTAATAAAGAAAGACAAACTTTACCGGTAAAACAACCACTTCTGACAAGATAATTAACCTCTCTGGAACTTGCATCACTAGGTATTCTGAACCCCTTTTCAGTTTCAGCACATAAAAGAATGTCGCCGTTGTCAAGCACTTCGATATCCTCTATCTGCTTCGGTCGAATATAGTGTCCCAGTTTTCGGATGCGATCAGAACGAATGTCAAAAACAACCAAAGATTTATTGGCATAGGTGTACAATATTCCATCCTTTATAAAGTATTGGGATTTATATTTCCATGTGTCATCTACCATATGTTCTAAAACCGTAAATGCACGATAGTCTTTGATCTCACATTGAATAAACTTATCATCCCAACCAATCACTTGATAACGTGTTATTCCCGATTCTGAAACAGCGATGAAGTAATATTGCCCATCACGCTTGTCGACTCGTGCACTCAAATCTTTCAAATAATAAGAGCCATCAACAGTTGCCAAATCCAGACTAAGCTTAATCCGATCTTCCAAACTGATCGACTCCAATGGAACTATTGGAACTGAAAATTGCTTACCCTTCCAATAAGCAGGACCCACTCTGATTTTTCGCACTAGTTTTTCAGCCACCTTCAATTGACCTTTAGGGCCAAATTCCACAACAACACAGCTTCCATTGACTATTGCAATGATCTTATTTTCTATTTGCCGCATTACGACATCGGGCCAAGATTGAGGATTCTCTACAAATTCGGATAAATCAATCTCTGAAACCATCTCGAACTTGGGATTGCTTAAGTCATAGCTTCTCAAATAAACGTTCTCGTGTACCGTTTGGCTCCTGCTTGGTTTTACCCGACGGCTGTTAACATACATGGAAACAATGTAGAGATTTCCATCATTTTTCTTGAAAATTAAATTTCCTGTGGCATGTTCATTTTCATTAGAGGCTTCAGGAGCAAAGATTGCTCCCCGATATCGCAATAAAGGATCATCAATCGTATCAAAGTGGATTTGGTTGTTTTCTATATTAATATAAAAATTCTCACATGTTTGTTTTTCCGGACTGGAGCCGAGTTCTCGTATCGATTGAGTTTCCAAGAGAAGTTTTCCATCAATTCGCTTCATACAACGAGGGTAAGCATTATAAATCTCTTCTTCATCCAGCACCTTGATGTTGGCTACTTGTCGCGTGAACAGCAACATCAGCAGGAAAATAAGCGATGCACCTGTCCAAAGCAGACCTTTGAGATTGGTTTGCAGGTGCCAGTCGCGGCTGACGGCAACAAGAGAAATAATAAACGCGACAAGCGAAGGCGTCAGCGTGATTACCAGGTAGATCACAGAAAAATATCGAAAGCTCGAAACGACATCTTTGAAGTTCAACGGCAGGACAAACGGCACCAGCAACAGAAACACAGTCACCGCCATCCCAATCAGCCATGCCCTCGCGGTTTTTCGTACCAGCGTGTTACAGAAAAAGCATAAACTGTACGCCAGCAGAGAAATCATCAGAGAATTGCCCATTGCTTGATAAATGCCAAGTTCAATTCTTTCGTACTGAACAAACTTACAACTTATAATCGCGAACAAAACGGGTGAAGCAATCACAACAAAAGCCATGAACAGCCCAACCAGATATTTTATTGTCATAAAAGTTTTCACACCCACCGGTTTGGACCGCCAAAAAATGAAGCGATTTTCATCAAGATCGGCCTGAACATTGCCGCAGGCAATAAGTCCGGCCAGCAAAGGCGCAACTACAATTGGTATGCCGAGTGATAAACCGGTAACGTAAAAACCATGTCCGTCTCTTAAGTTAATAAACGCCTCCTCAATCGGCAATGCCATCAAAAGTCCGAGGCACGACAGAAAGTGCCATCGCAATTGCATCACCTGCTGATGGATGATTCGCCCAATCTTCATAGCACCCTCCTGATTTTGACAAAGCGGTAACAGGCGATAACAAGATTTATAATCGCCGCGAATCCTGTGGATAGAATTAATCGAATCAAGTCAATGTGAAAGGACTTTTCGGGTACATGGATTGTAATATAATTATAAGGCACAAAATGCATTGCCCATTTAACATTACATACACCTGCCCAGAGAAAAACGGCCCCCCAGCCAATGATTACCACTATAATGGCTATCAACGACTCTCCTTCACTGCGATTTTGAACATCAAAGGCACAAAACCAGGTAAACAATAGCAGTGCTGCCACACCAAATGAAGTGTTTAGTTTCAGCAAGAATCCCGTATCGGTTTCTCGTCCCTGTGCCACCAGTTCCATCAACAAACTGCTGATAAAAAAGACGATTGCCATCCCGCCGATTGATATGAGGTATTTGCTGAAAAAGATTTTCCATCGCGGGACGGGAAACTTGAACAGCAGGTGGATGGTGCGGTTGCTCATCTCGCCGGAAAAAATGTCCAGGGCGTAGATCACCGGCAGTGCCAGCATCTGGACGAATGAGATCATGATACAATTTTGGCTATCCGGAAAGAGGCGAATCCGAAACAGCAGCAGCACAAATGCCGCACTGACCGCACCACCGAAGGTCAATTTCCACAGGTTCTCTCGCCATTCTTTCCAGAGTAAGTGTCGAAAAACTGCCGGTGCAAAATAAGGAATTTTGCTGAAAAATAGATTCCTCACTCCGTTCGGAATGACATTGGGACGTTCGGAATGACAACCTTGGGTTTTGCCAGAGTGCTTAAACATCGGTTTGCTCCTTAGTGCCGCCTTCGTTTTGCCCTTTTGTCCGCTGGGAATTGATTTTGTCGTATTCTTTGCGGAAAAGGTCTGCCGCCTGCTCGATGGGGATATCCAGCTGCATCGCCAGGACCGCCGCCTCACGCAGGGGTCCGGCAACCATCTCTTTTCGCTCGTCCATGGGGATATCCTGTCTGCCGGAAGAGACAAAGGTGCCCTCGCCCCGCTCGATTTTCAGGATATTCTCCCGACACAGTTCATTGTAGACCTTGAGGATGGTGTTTTGGTTGACTGCCAATTGTGCCGCTAACTCCCTTACAGAAGGCACTTTATCGCCCTCTTTGAGAATTCCCGCGGCGATCTGGTACCGGATCTGGTCGGCAATCTGCCGGTAAATGGGCACCGATGAAGATGGTTCTATTCGTATAAACATGTCATGCTCCAATAACTGTTATACATAACTATAACACTATATCGCCAGATGTCAATGGGAAATTTAGAAAAATTTAATTTGATCGTAGATTTATAAATTATTCGACCCCGTTGGGGTCGTCGGGGATTTATGGATCGCAAACCCCGCATTTCGCTTCGCTCATACGGGGCTACCAACATTTAAGCCCTACGGGCTTATGGAATTTTTCTATTTTACTCCGAAGCTGGAAGCCTCGGCCACAATATCCTGTATTCCTACATTCCTGTATTCTTATATACTTCATGGCCATAAAAACGGTGTAAACCTGCGAAATTCATGCTATGATGTCGGGCTTGTATGGGACAATTCAAGATACACAGTGCGTTCGAGCCGCGGGGTGATCAGCCCGGGGCCATCGATGCGCTTGCGGCCGGGATCGGTGAAGACAAGCGGTACCAAACGCTGCTGGGCGTTACGGGGAGCGGCAAGACGTTCACCATGGCCAACGTCATCGAGCGCGTGCGCCGCCCTGCCCTTGTCATCTCGCATAATAAAACACTGGCGGCCCAGCTTTATGAGGAATTCAAGGAGCTGTTTCCCGATAATGCGGTCGAGTATTTTGTCAGCTACTACGATTACTACCAGCCGGAAGCGTATATTCCGCAGCGGGATATCTACATCGAAAAAGACGCCTCGCGCAATGACGAACTGGACCGGCTGCGTCTGTCGACCACGACCAGCTTACTCAGCCGCGACGACGTCATCATCGTCGCCAGCGTGTCATGCATTTTCGGCCTGGGCAGCCCGGAGGATTACCAGGCCAGCGTCATCGCCATCCGCGTTGGTGATACCATCGAGCGGAACGAGCTGCTGGGGCGGTTTGCGGACCTGCAGTATGAACGCAACGATATCGACTTTGCCCGCGGCAAGTTCCGTGTGCGCGGCGATGTGGTGGAGTTGTGGCCGTCGTATGAGTCGTTCGGGATTCGCTTCGAATTCTTCGGCGACGAGATCGAGGGCATCAGCTACATCCACCCGGTCAGCGCCGAAACATTGGCCACCGAATCGCAGGTTTTTATTTACCCGGCCAAGCATTACATCCTGCCCGCTGAGCGGATCGAACATGCCTGTGCGAGCATCAAAGAAGAACTGGACCATCGCCTGATCCAACTACGGCATGAGGGCAAGCTGCTCGAGGCCCAGCGGCTGGAGGCCCGGACGATGTACGACCTGGAGATGATCACCGAGGTCGGCTACTGCAGCGGCATCGAAAACTACGCCCGGCACATGGCGGGCCTGAAACCGGGAGCGCGGCCGTATACACTGATCGACTATTTCCCGGAGGATTTTCTGCTGTTCATCGACGAGTCGCATGTGACGCTGCCGCAGCTTCGGGCGATGTACGCCGGCGACCGCAGCCGCAAGCAGGTGCTGGTCGACCACGGGTTCCGGCTGCCCAGCGCGATGGACAACCGGCCGCTGCGGTTCGAGGAGTTTCAGCAGCGGTGGAAGCAGGTGGTGTTTGTGTCGGCGACGCCGGCGCCGTATGAACTGGAACTGTGCGAGGGTGAGGTGGTCGAGCAGATCATTCGTCCAACAGGTCTGGTCGATCCGGAGATCTTTGTGCATCCGGCCTCGGACCAGATCAACCACCTGTTGGAGCAGATCACCGAGCGTGTGGCCGTCAAAGAGCGGGTGCTGGTGACCACCCTGACCAAGCGGCTGGCGGAGGATTTGTCGGGCTTTTTGTCGAGCAAAGGGATCCGCTGCAAATACCTGCACAGCGAGATTCAGACGCTGGAACGGGTGGAGATCCTGCGGGACCTGCGGAGCGGCGAATTTGACGTGCTGGTGGGCATCAACCTGCTGCGGGAGGGGCTGGACCTGCCGGAAGTGTCGCTGGTGGCGATCCTCGACGCCGACAAGGAAGGCTTTTTGCGGAGCGAGACCTCGCTGGTGCAGACCATCGGCCGGACGGCCCGCAATGTCAATGCCAAAGTCATCCTCTACGGCGATACCGTCACCGGTTCCATGAAAAAAGCTATTGACGAAACCAACCGCCGGCGTACAATTCAACTGGCCTACAATGCGGAGCACGGAATCACGCCGGAAACGATCCGAAAAGGGATTAAGTCCGGGCTGGCCGAAGAACTGCGGGCCAGAAAAACCGCCCAGGAAGCCGTCCACTTTACGGAAACCGAGTACGACCGGACGGAGATGATTGCGCAGCTTGAAGCAGACATGTTCGAGGCCGCTGAGAAGCTGGAGTTTGAAAAGGCGGCAAAGTTACGTGATCAGATACAGGAACTGAAAGACATGCCGGAGATGGATGGCGAGAATGCCCGCAGGCGACCCGCCACGGACGGACGTGTTAAAAGAAGGAACCACAAATGAACACGAATTACTATACAACGAAGACGTGTTTGATATCGTGGGCTGTGCAATGGAAAAGAATTGTTTATTAAAAATCGATAATCGCCAACGAACACAAATTTGGAATAACATTAATATAGAACTATGTATTTAGTGTATATTCGTGGTTCTAAGAGAAAGGCAAACAGCGATGAAAAAAATCGTCCCACTTGGCAGGCATGAGCGTATCGCGAGAAAAAATCTGAAAACGCTGGATTTGGCCAAGATCGAACCGTTAATCGACATCGCTGTCCAAGAGGATTTCGGCAAGGGTGACCCGACCAGCGAGATCACCGTTGACGCTCACGAAATAACAAAAGGGTTTCTGGTCAGCCGTGAGGAGATCGTCGTCAGCGGCATGGAAATGGTGCCGATGATTCTGAAAAAATACGATCCGCGGCTTGAGTTTAAGGCGTTGGTGCCGGACGGTCACCGGGCGAGTGTCGCCGACCGGCTGGGTGTGATCAAAGGCCCGCTGCGTCCGATGCTGAGTGCCGAGCGGGTGGTTTTGAATTTCCTGCAGCGGCTGTGCGGCATCAGCACGATGACGTGGAAGTTTGTCAGCGCAACCCGCGGCACCCGAGCCAAGATCTATGATACGCGCAAGACCATTCCCGGCTGGCGGGAGCTGGAAAAGTACGCCGTTCGCTGCGGCGGCGGATACAACCACCGCATGTCGCTGGGCGATGCGGTCATGTTCAAGGATAATCATATCGCCGAACTGGGCCGCAATTTTGAACCCCGGCTAAAAAAGATGGTCCAACAGGCACGCGCCAATAAAAACGTCAAGTTCGTCGTTGTTGAAGTGGACCATGTGGACGACCAGCTTGACCGTGTGCTAACGATTCCCGGCGTGGATATTATCCTGCTGGACAACATGGGGCAGTGGCAGCTTAAGCACGCCAAAGAGCTGCGGGATAAGATCGGCAAAAAACCCCTGCTGGAAGCCAGCGGCAGTATTACGCTGAACAATGTGCTGGCCGTGGCAAGCTGCGGCGTGGACCGCATCTCGGTCGGCGCGATCACCCACTCGGCCATCGCCGTCGATATTGCGCTGGATCGGTAATTTGAAAGATTAAAAACCAAAGTCTAAAATGCAAAATTGAGGATTCGCCCTCTCGGGCGAGACATTTTTACAGGTTTGAGGGAAAAATGAATTTATCCAAACGGCTAAATTGAGCGATGGCGTTTAGGGCATAAGGATTCAGGTGGCAGATTTCAGAACAAAACGAGAAGAATTGACAGCCAAAACAGATCCCTCTCCAGAGAAAAGGTGTCTGACCCTTTTTAATTGCACTGAAGTTGCGATTCTTTGATCTTTTTACGCTTGTCACTCATGAACGCTATTGAAACACAGCGTCAAACAGCGCGCAAGTTTAAAATAGGTAAGTTGTGAAAAAATTTTCAAGAGGATAAAACTAAGCAAAATCAGTGCCGAACAGGATTGGGTCAGACACCTTTTTCGTTGACATTTCGGCTTTTGGCATTATAATTGTCGCTTATGCCTCGACAAAAGCGGATTGCGAAGGGAAATCTTGTTTATCATGCCTTGAACCGTGCGAACGGTCGCTTGCGTATTTTTAAGAAGCGTGGCGATTTTGAGGCGTTTGAAGCAATTCTGGCTGAAGGATTGGCACGTTTCGACATGCGTCTTTGCGGCTACTGCATCATGGGCACGCACTGGCATTTGGTACTGTGGCCGCGGCAAGATGGCGACTTGTCACATTTTATGAAATGGGTGACGGTCACTCACTCGCACCGCTGGCACGCCGCACATAACACCGTCGGCATCGGGCATCTTTACCAGGGCCGGTATAAAAGCTTTCCGGTACAGGACGGGTTGTACTACCAGACGCTGATGCGGTACGTCGAGAGCAATCCGCTGCGTGCGGGACTGGTCACGCGCAGCGCCGACTGGCCGTGGAGCAGTTTGGCCATCCGCTGCGGCGAAGAAAAACCGCTGACGCTGGCCGACGGACCGATCCACCTGCCGCGACTGTGGAAATCGCAGGCGGATAAAGTCGCCGATATGCCGCTGGACGAAATCGAAACCTGCATCCAACGCGGCCGCCCGTTCGGCAAGGATGACTGGATGATTAAAGCAGCCAAAGAATTGTCGCTGGAATCGTCCTTACGCCCCCGCGGCAGACCGAAAAAAGAAACAACAGCCGGATGACATCAAAAGTAAACAAAAAAAGGTGTCTGACCCCTTTAATTCCTCGAAAGGATGCCCGGATTGGGAGCAAGGTTGTAATTCCTCGAAAGGATGCCCGGATTGGGAGCAAGGTTGTGGTGTTTCAGTCCACGGCATCGACGAATGACATTGCCTGGGAGTATGCATCCAATGCGGATAACGACGGGCTCTGCGTACTGACCGAGAGTCAAACCAAGGGCCGCGGCCGACGCGGGCGGATGTGGTTCAGCGAGCCGGGCCAAAGCATCCTGTGCTCGGTCCTGTTGACAAAAACCAATATCGAAGCCGAATTACTGACGCTGGCCGCAGCGGTGGCAACAGCAGAGGCCATCAGCGCTTTTTGCAACCTGCCCTGTCGGATCAAGTGGCCCAATGACATCCTGATCCGCAACCAAAAAGCCGCCGGGATCCTCGTCGAAAAACGAAATATCAAATCAAAGCCGTGTTTTGTCGTAGGCATCGGCATCAACTGCAATCAGACTCGCGAAACATTTCAAGAATACAATCTGAATCTACCCGCCACCAGTTTGGCGATTGAAGGGAGTCAGGGCATTGACCGCACTGGTCTTATCTGTGAATTGCTTGCTAAGCTTGAAGAATGGCTCGATAAGGCAAATCGTCCATCGTCAATCAACAATCGACAGTCCCCTGTCGTCGACCGCTGGCTGGAACTGTCCGGGATGCTCGGACGGCACATTACGCTGGAATGCGACGGACAGCGATTCAGCGGGTTCTGCCGGGGCGTTGATCCGGTCGAGGGATTAATCGTTCATCTCGACAACAGCCTCGTCCGCATGTTCGGCGCCGCACAGACTTCGATCGCTTACGACTAATCACTTCTCACGGGTGTACCTGCCCATGAGTTGGCCCTGCGCGAGAATATGTCCGGCCATCGCTTTTTCCAGCTGAGGTTTCGTCGCCCCGGCGGGCAAATCCAGCATCGTATCCAGCGCGTACACCTTGAAGAAATACCGATGCACGCCCGACGGCGGCGCGGGCCCGCCGTAGCCGGTGCGGCCGAAATCCGCCGTCCCCTGCCGTGAACCATCCGCCAGTTCAGCATCCGGCGGCGTATCTTCATCTAACCCCGTCGCATCCGGCGGAATGTTCCACACCAGCCAGTGTACCCAGGTCCCCATGGGTGCGTCCGGGTCATCGTTAATCAGAGCAATGCTTTTTGTTCCGTCCGGGGCGCCCTGCCACGCCAGCGGCGGCGAGATATCCTGCCCGTCGGCGGTGTACTTTGACGGGATCATCTGGCCGTCTTCAAACGCGGTGCTTGTTACTGTTAAATCCATTTTTGACTCCCCTTTCTGCTGGTCGTCCTGCGGTTTACAGGCACTCAGCGTCACCATGGCCACCATCAAACACATCCACTTGTTCATATAAGCAATCTCCTATAAACAACAGCGAGGCGGCGCAAGCCGCCCGATTACGTGACCCTGTGGGCGACAGCAGGCGCTGTGTTGTTATGTTTCGCACACGGTCATGCAATCGGAGAGCTTGCGCTCTCGCGCTTTTGTTACACATAAAAATATAATACCGACAGAATCGCAATAATCCACATCGTCAGCTTGATCTCGAAGAGTTTGCCGGACAGGATTTGGATCAGCACGTACGCGATAAATCCAAACGCCAGACCGGTACTGATCGAATAGCTCAGGGCAATCATCACCATGATGATAAACGCCGGCAGCCCGTGCTGCATATCCGAAAAATCAATCTCGCGAATCTGCTTCATCATGAACAGGCCCACCATTATCAGCGCCGGAGCGGTTGCATGGCCGGGCACAATTCCCACCAGCGGCACAAACAGCAGAGAAAATAAAAACAGCACACCCGTCACGACTGAGGTCAATCCCGTTCGGCCGCCCTGCTCGATGCCCGCGGCGGATTCGATATACGATGTCGTCGTTGAAGTGCCGCAAACGGCACCCAGCATCGTCGCGCCCGCATCGATCATCAATAACCGGTCCAGTTCTTTAATGTTTCCTTTCTCATCCACCAGGCCCGCCGGCGGAGCGACAGCCAGCAGCGTGCCGATGCTGTCGAACATGTCGATAAACATCAGCGTAAAGATGCTGGAGAACATGCTCCACTTCAGCGCACCAACTAAATCCATTTTGAACAGGGTCGGCGAAATGTTCAGATTGAACTGTATGATTTTCTCCGGCCGCGGTATCTCGCCGAACAACGCCGCCAGCACGGTAGAGAATGCGATGCCAATCAACAGCGCTCCCGGTATGCGTTTCATTTCGAGAATGATCATCACCGCCAACCCGGCCAGACCGAACAGGATCGTCGGCGTCAGGTGCGCACTGGTGACCAAGGTGACGGGGTGATCGACGATGATGCCCAAATTCTGCAGGCCGATAAAGGTAATGAACAGCCCGATGCCGACGGAAATCGCCGCGACCAGTGATTTGGGGATGGCCTCGACCAACTTGCGGCGAAGCCCGGCCAGTGTCAGCAGCAGAAAGAATAAACCCGACAGAAAGACCACGCCCAGCGCCGTCTGCCAACTGACCTGCCTGGTCAGTACGAGCGTATAGGCGAAAAAAGCATTGAGCCCCATCCCCGGCGCCATCGCAATCGGAGCATTGGCCAGCAGTCCCGTGGCAATGGTCGCGATCGCTGTTACCAGGCACGTCACCGCAATCAGGGCGGATTTATCCATGCCCGCCTCGGCGAGAATGTTGGGATTGACGAAGATGATGTACGCCATCGTCAAAAACGTGGTGAATCCGGCGATGATCTCGGTCCGCAGCGTAGTCCGGCGGGTATGTAACTTGAAAAATGTGTCAACCATATCGCAATTTCTCCCATAAATGGCTATCCTGCCTATCATTGTAGTACCCGCCCTCCAAACCGCAAGCAAAATCGGCCCAACTCATAGCACAGAAAAATCACAAATTTTGCTTGATTAGGGCTTGAAATCCGTACAGAACGATGTATACTTTATACTCCTTATGCGGGTGTAGCTCAGTGGTAGAGCGTCACGTTGCCAACGTGAATGTCGTGGGTTCGAATCTCATCACCCGCTTTTTACCGGAGGGGTGCCAAACTCCTGAACGGGCGAACGCATTATTGATGCGTTAGTTTCGTCTGTTCAGGGGAGCACTCATAAATTTAGGTAGATTTGAAAATTTGACATAGCTTTTGCGAGTTATCGGCTAAAAGTAGTCTGGCACCGGTCGCATTGGCGTTTGAAAGCTCGAAATGAGTTTTGGATGCTTGTGGTCGTCGGATTGTATTCGTCGGCTTTTTTTGTGAAATATAAACATAACTCAATTGAAAATAAACTGTTAGGAGTTCGGCGATGGCTGAAAAAGACACACAAACAACCGAAGAAACCAAAGAACAAAGCAAGAACATCATCACCGTCAGCGATGCCGGCCCCTGCAAGAAAAAGGTCGAGATCGAGATTCCCGCTGAGGTGATCCATGAAAAACTGGATGAAAAATACAAGGAACTCCGCCGCGATGCGGTTCTGCCGGGCTTTCGCAAAGGCCGCGCCCCGATCCGCTTGCTGGAAAAACGGTTTGGCACGGATATCTCCAACCAGGTCAAGCTGGAGCTGATGGCCACTGCCAGCGAGGAAGCCATCAAGGAAAACGAAATCAACTCTTTGCGGGACCCGGATATTGACCATGAAAAGATCGAACTGCCGGACGAGGGTCCGCTGAAGTTTGAGTTTGAGGTCGAAGTTCGTCCGGAATTCGACCTGCCGGAACTGGAAGGCATCACCATCGAAAAGCCCAAAATTGAAGTCACCGATGACCGGGTCGATGAGGAAGTGGCCGCCCAGCAAAAACGGGCCGGCATCTGGGCTCCTAAGGAAAAAGGCGGCGCGGCGATTGACGATCAGGTGATTGCGGATGTGGTTCTGGTGACCGAAGGTTCGGCCGACCACGATAAACGTGAGAACACCGAGATCGCCATTCGGGAAAACGGCTTTGTCGCCGGCATCCCGGTCGATGGACTTGGCAAACTGCTGACCGGTGCCAAACACGGCGACGAAAAGAAGACCACCGTGGATGTCCCGGCAACCTACTTCAATGAACAATATCGCGGCAAGAAGGTCGATGTCACCATCGAGGTCAAGGAAGTCAAACAAATGGAACCTGCCGAGCTGAACGAAGACTTCTTCAAACGCTTCGGGGTTGCAGACGCCGATGAGCTGAAAGACGGCATCCGCGACCAGATGAGCCAGCAGGCCGAACGACAGGCCAAAGCCGCCATGAGCGAGCAGGTTTACAGCTATCTGCAGGACAACATCGAGTTCGACCTCCCGGAAGCCGTCGTGGCTGAGCAGTCGCTGTCGCTGCTGCAGCGGCAGTATTCAAATATGCTGATGCAGGGCATGGCCAAGGAACAGATTGACGAGCAGATGGATCAGCTGCGGGCCAGTTCGGAAGAGCAGGCCGCCGAGCAGCTTAAACTGTATTTCGTGATGGACAAACTCGCGGATCAATTTGAGATTGAAGTCAGCGAAGAAGAGATTAACGGGCATATCGCTTATGTCGCGGCGATGCGCGGCCGCCGACCCGAAAAGATGCGGGAAGAACTGGCCCGCGACGGCTCGCTGACGCAGTTTGCATTGCAGATTCGTGAAGAGAAATGCATCGAAAAGATTCTTGAAAAAGCAACGATAAAGGACGTCGAAGAAAAGAAACCCGCCGCCAAAGGAAAAAAATCAACACCGAAAGCCGACACTGCTGATACCAAGGAATCTGAAACAACCAAGGCGCGAAAGAAAACAGCCGCCAAACGAAGCCCCAAAACCGCGGCCAAAAAGAAAAATGGATAGCATCCTTTCGGACGATTGATACCCTTCAGGGTAATAAATTTCCGCGAGGACGGCTCTAACGTACTTTGAAAAATAGACATAGCCACGCAGCGAGCGCAGTTTTTTATTGGGATTGGTATGACATATCTTGTGCGGCACGGGTCTTTGGCCCGTGCCGCTTTTTTTATGCTGAAAAATACCGACCCCTTCACACAATCAATGATAATTCCCCGATAGCCATACGAGGATGCTATTGGCCAAAGACTTCGACCTCGATGTAATGGCTGTAATCGTTCTGGTTGTTGCCCTGGCTCCACAGTTTCACATAGCGTGCTTTAGTTCCCTTGGCATCGACGAGTTTTCCTTCGGCTTTGTCGATATAGTGCATATCGGTACCGACGCCCAGGCCCAATGAGTTGTCCATATCGTTGTTGAACAACGTTGTTACATCCGTAATGAATTCCGGATCGCTGGAAAGCTGAACGACAACATCCTTGTACACGCGCGGCTGCCTATGGAAATGCCAGAAAACGATCGCGTATAATTCATACTCGGCTCCCAGATCAACCACCACCCATTGCTCGAACGGACCCAGTTCCACGACACTGCCTTCGGTGGCTTCTTTGTCACCATCGACAATCATGTCCAGCGTCCCATTGATCGGATCCATCTCCGAACTGGTGACGGTTTTATTCAGGGCCAGGTTCTTCACACCTGCCGGAGCCAGAAACGGTGGCCGCGGCTTTTTGGTGTCCGGTTCCAGATTCTCAATTCCGGTCAGGTTTTCCGGGGTTCCCTCGAACAGCGGCTTGGGCAGTTCAATTGAAATCGGCGCCCTTCCAGCTTCACCGCCACCAGAAGGGCTTTCGTCAGGCACTTTCTTAGAACAGCCGCTCATAACCGCCATCATCGCAGCCACCAATACTAATATCATAATCTTTTTCATAGATTCAATCTCCAATTAAAATCACTTACCGTTTCAGTTATTCTACTCTCTCACTCTACCTGCAGCAAAGTTTTTTATCCCGGTGAGTGACGTATCTATCACGATTAGGCCACCGCCTTTTCTTCAAGTGAAATGGTTTCCGGTTCTAAGCCGAATCCAGCCAGCACAAAGTAAGCCGCCGCCGCTGAAACCATCGGGATCAAGGCTTCCAAGCCGTAGCCAAATTTGCCCTTGGTAATGACACCAAGCAAGCCGAGCACCAGACCAAAGGCCCATGCAATATAGCCCGCCCAATTGATGCCTCTGCGGGGACCTTTCCAACCGCTACGAACATAATCGGCCAGCATCACACCGGCAATCGGCCCGAATGCGGCACCCACCATGAGGAAGAAGCCGATGAGATTATTCGCAATGCCTGTTGCAGCAAGAATCACACCAATCAAACCAGCAATCAAAGTCATTGGGACACGCGGTAATTTTGGCAACATGGTTGCAAAAGCATTCGATGCCAGAAACGCACAAAAACCCGTCGGGCAAATACAGGCGATCACAAACACCCAAGCTGATACTTTTGCCAATCCACCTGTTTCAGCAATCGCAGCAAAGAATGCACCAAACGCATCGCCGTTGGAAATCTTCGAGGCAATTTCAGGATTTTTCCCAGCAGCACCGGCGATTGCCAGAATTGCCAAAAGACCGGCAACGATCGCAGCAACAGTAATACCAAAGAAGCCGCCCAAAGCAACATCATTTTCATCTCGGCTGTTCATCCCAAAATCCGTGCCGGCAACGCCCGCTGATGCAAAAAAGCCCGCTGTCGACTGCAATGCGGCAAACATTGCCAACGCCATCGCAACGCCAACAACACCTTCTGCCGGAGCAACGGCAGTGCTGAAATTGCCCAGTCCGCTCTTATTTGAAATAGCCGCCAGAGCAATAAACACAAGAGGAAAGATCGGCAACCATGAAGAAAGCTTGGCCAGCAGTCCAATACCAACTGCTCCCACAAATGCCATCGCCAGTCCCCAGACAGCACAAACAATCCAATACAGCGCAACATTTTCTGCCGGAACTTTACCAATCGCTTCCATAAAGAAACCTGCCGCGGATGTTGTAAAAACAGCATGCCAGAATATCTGCACGATGCCCATTAATAAGCCGGGAATGGCAACTCCTCCAGCCGAACCAAAAGTAGATGATGCTACCACATATAACGGCATCCCTGTCTTCATGCCCAGTTTTGCCGGAACATAGTAAATGACTAAGCAGAAAAACGCGCCCATAATCAGTCCAATCGCAGTAGCCAGAATACTGCCGTAAGCCAATGCCCCTGCCATACCCGCCATAAACGGTACGGACAGAAAAATGCCCGCATAAGCTGGAGCAGTATTTTTGTACCACGGGCCGCGTGCTTCTATAGGATTCGCACTTGCCGCACTGAGATAGTTTGGTAATGTTCCGTTTGCCATTAGGTCATTCTCCTGATTAGTTAATGTTATCTTTCCGTGTCCTTAAGAACTTCCATCCGTATCAGCATATAGAGTTCAATAATCGCAATCAAGGCAAATATCAGGGCACTCCAGCGGTGGGCGTCGAGCAGGATTTCCTGGCCGTGGGTCCCAAACAGGGGAAACATACTCAACACCATTGTCAGTGTAACCGGCAGTGACAGCGCCAGAAGTACCCAAAAGCCCGCCTTGGTACCGGCATCCTTTTTATTGAAACAATATTGTCCCGCACCCAAAATCGCCACAATCGCCGCACATCCGATGAAGACCGGGGCAAAGGTCGCGTGGATCATTAAGAGATATCCATGCAGTCGGCAACCGCATAACAGCGGGCCAAAGCCGGTCGCCAGCAGTACGCAAAAACTGAACAACCCCAGCACGAAAACAAGCTTTCTGAATTTCGTCGGCCAATTCAGTTTTTGTTCCGGAAACAGCAGCGTCAGCAGATGCACTTTTTTACGAATCAGCGAACCGGCTGTAAACCGCGGTTTGTAGCCGCACGGAAATATCAGGTGATGCAAAAAAAGGCCCGCAAAAACAACACTAAATCCGATGATTGAAATCCATTGAAACATTTATTCCGGCTCCTCAGTACAAGCATTAGAAACGGCCGCAACAGCCCGAACACCATAGGCCAGTAAAACCAGCACAATCAGACCACAGGATGCGAACGCAACAATCTTCAAAAACGGACGGAAAACAAACGACGCGTTGAAGACCCACATATACAACCGGTCGATGCCCTGCAGTTGAATCATTTCCATTGTTCTGACGCCATTGTCCGCTTTGACCGGCGTATCCATCTCGACCGTGCCGAAAAAGAACGGCGAATCGGTCGTATGGCAGTCTTTGCACATGCGAACCCCCAGCGACTGCTCGGCCGGACGCACATCATGAGCCATCGGCCAGGCATACGGCTGTGCAGCTTCATCGTCACAACTTGTCACGTTTCCTTCGGCATCCAACCGATAGCTCTTGCCACCAGCGATATAAACGCCCCTTTCGCCACCGGTGCTTAGTCTTTCCAAAACACCGGCAATCTGCTGCTCTGTCAGCGGCTTCCAGTCATCGGTCTTTTCGATATACGCTCCCAAAACATCGCCGGCTTTTTCAAGCACCTGTTCGGGCGGAATCGGCGTCATTGCATCATCGCGCTGGGCGGCCCAGTAGGCCGGCCAGAATAGTTTATAGGGACCGATCTTGCCGCCGGCGCCTTTCATCAGCACCGGTGCGTACACATGGGGCTGGGGAACATACGGCGTATGCGGACCATGCAGCCCGGTTTCATGCATGCGTGCGGTCTTCCAGCGCGCCGCCTCTTCGGCGGGCCAGGTTCCGGAATGGCAGGCGGTGCAGGTCAATTTTTCAAAATGAATCGTCGGGATGCCGCGATGTTTGGGTTCGGGAGCGCCGAGACGACCGGATTGGGGCGTGTCGGCAGGGTCCGGCAAATGGCATCCTTCGCAGGTCAGCGTTTTGCCGTCGCCTTCGGTTTCGATGCCGCGGGTGATCATGTGGTTGTCGCCATTACGATGGCAATCGACACACTTTAAGCCCGATTTCAAATGCACATCTTCGTCCCGCGTCCATTCCCTGTCCTCGCTAACGGACAGGTTTTGATTGGAATGGCAGAAATAGCAGCGTTCATTCGACGGTTTACCGGTGATGTCAAAAAAGACCGTGTCTTCGCTATCAAACAGATCTTTACGATAGGTCATCGTCGGTCCGTTTATATTGACTTCCGGGTCATAAAACATTGTCAGATCCAGCGTATCGCCGCTGACATCCGCCATGCGGCTCGAGGCCGCAGGAATCCAGCGATAGTTCTGACGGGCCGCCTGTAAAGCCGCCATATTCTGGTCCTGATGCGGATCGGCATTATGGCACGCCAGGCAGTTGACTTCGTAGAGGCCGCTGATTTCCTGCCGCCTCTCCTCGTAGGGCTGCTCGGCTTTTATTTCACCATAGCTGCCGCCGGGGAAATGGCTGGAAATCATTTCAAGAAATTTCCACGATGAAATTCTCAGTTCGTCCGGCGAAAACGTACCGGGCCATTTGCGGCCGGAAAGCGGAATCTGTGTTCGTGTTTTGCTGTCGGTCAGCACCCACGGCTGGCCGGGACGGCCCCAGTCGATTTTAACCAATTCTCCTTCGTCATTGAATGCTTCACTTTCATACCCGTTGAAGTGCCAGCCCGAAGCGATGGTTCCGTACTCATGACACCGGCCGCAGGTGATTCGGGTCGAAAACGGCTTCGGATCCTTATCGAAAGGACGTATTTGATTCCCCTCTTCGTCGTACAGTTCAATCTGATGGACCGGGGTACTCCGATTACCGTCGCTGCCCTGGCCGACCAACTGTCCAACTTCGGCCCTGACCGGATAAACACAAACCGCCAATAGTAACGCCGTCAATAATCTAAATGTCTTCACAATGATACATCTTTCATTCGAATGGCTAAATATGGAAGTCTTCCGGCTTGAATTCAAGGCGGCGATTTTGGGCAACCGCCTCGTTGACTCTTAAGACGCTGACGGCGCTTTCATATCCGATTTCCGCCGGGCAGTTCAACGTTTCGGTACCCCGAATGGTGTTAAAGAAATTCATCAAGTGCGGCTGGTGATACGGTACATTCATTGTCACCGGAAGCGTATAAAGATCCGGTGGAACGGTCGCACGAGGATCCAAAACGGCCTCTGCATCGTCGTCACCCTTAAAAACCGGCGCTCCCTTCGGTTTGAGCACATATCCACCCTGTACCCACTGGTCCCATTGCTCCTCTAAAATCCACCCCTCTCTGTAAACCCCTCCAACTTTAGGGTCTTCGGAGATTGTCAGGGTGCCCTGATCGCCCATAAAGCTTTCAAAATAACCACGGGAGCTGTTGGTGGTTCCGGTCTGGTAAAACGCACGAACGGGGCCGGCAGCGGTTTCATATTCATAAACCGCCATCACCGTGTCGTACCATTCGTGACCGGTCCAGTAATCGACGCCACCGCTGGCAATGACACTCTTGGGGTTACAACCGAGGAACCAACTGTAAATATCGATCTGGTGGCTGCCAAGGTCGACAATCGGGCCGCCGCCAAGTCCCTTAAACCAGCGCCAATTGAGGAACTGATGCATATTCTTAAAGCCGTACTTGTTCAGGGTGGCTTCGTCGATGGGCGTTTCCTTTTCGCTCAAAGCCCGGTCTTCACACGACGCTTTGCTGCGGTTCCACTGACCGTTAATCGTGGTAATGCGTCCGATCAGTCCGGCATCCTGAATGAGTTTATCGTAGCAATGCCGGTAACGGGGGTTACTGCGTCGCTGGTGGCCGATCTGCAGCAGTTTACCGCTGGCATTTCGGGCCTCAACCATTTTCCGGGCGCCTTCGAGCGTATTGCTCATCTCTTTTTCGCAATAGACATGCAGGCCCTTTTCAAGACAGGCAACGGTATGTTCCGAATGCCAGAAATCCGGCGTAGCGACAATGACCGCGTCCAGATCTTTTTCCGTATCCAGCATTTCCCTGTAATCCGTATAGGGGGTTCCTTTATGGCCAATTTTCTCCCATGATTTCAGTCGTCGGGAAACCTTGCGGAGATTGCCTGCTTCCCAGATATCACACACCGCTACAAAGCGAATGCCTGGGTCCATCTTTTTCAAGATGGCATCCATCAGGACCTGGCCCTGCGCCCCGGCGCCCAGCAGTGCTACATTGATCACGTCTTTGTGTTTCGCATCGGCCCCAAGCGCTTTGCCGCTGACATATAAGCCGGCCCCGATCGCTGTTGATGTCCGGAGGAACTGTCGTCTGTTTAATTGATAAACCATAACAATCAATATCCTTTTCTTTTATCCCTTAGAGCTCTTTGATTCTGATATTGCGGTACCACACCTTGAACCCGTGGTCCTGCAGGCCGATATAACCTTTGCGAGGCAAATCCTTATACGCCACATTAAACTTATTCTTAGTGCCGTCCGGATTTTTTTGGGCTTCGGTCCAGTCATTCAGGTCGATATTGAGAACCGGTTCATTGTTCAAAACAACACACACGCTGGAATTATCCGCCATGATGGTCATTCGGTTCCATTGACCCGCAGGCAGCACCGCATTCACTGTCGGCTCTTTGATGTCAAAGATTCCACCGCAAATATGATTACTAACGGGCTTTCCATAGGAGTCTTCAACCTGTACTTCGATCCAGGGCAGCCAGTTATGATCCTGTGTACGAATAAAAATACCACTGTTGGCACTTTTATCAAGCTTAAATTCAAAATCCAGGATGAAGTTACCGTATTGATCTTTCGTCCACAGATCGGCGTTCTTCTTCATCGGATTCAATACTAATACGCCTTCGTCAAAGCTCCAGTTGTTTTGGGGAGTATCCACATTTGAAAAATCGGAAGCGACAAGATCCTTCCAACCGGTGGGGTTCAATGTGGACGCAATTGAATTGAAATAGGCAATCGATTGACGAATCTCCGGGACATTGTTGTCCCAGTTGTATTCATACTCAATCGCGAATGTTCCCTGATAATTCTGACGATGCAGTTGGTCAAGAATCCCCTTCATCCGGCCTTGTCCGGTTCCCCAGATGACATCATGACCGTCGTCAATTTCCTTGATATGCACATCGTGAATCCGACCCCGGAGCTTTTTGAGGCATTCAACCGGATCCAAACCGCTGCGAACCCAGTGTCCGACATCCACACAGGCACCGATCCACGTGCTGCGGCCGGCACACATTTCCAGCACGGTATCCGGGTTCCAGTAATGACTCGGTTTGGGATGGTTGTGGATTGCCAGCTTAATCTTGTATTCCTGACATAATTTATCAAGCAGGTCATACTGGTCTTCTTTGGGCTCTGAAGCAAGCATTGGAATACCCATTTCCTTTGCAAACTCAAACAGTTCTCTCGCCTTTGCTTCATCTTTCGCAATTCCGACAACACCGAACGCAAAAAACTGAATTCCCGCGTCTTGAAGCTTTTCCTTGACTTGCTTTTTTTCCTCCGGGGTAAGGCCGGGCCCGAACTTCGTGGTGATTACATCGGATACCTGCTGACCCGGAAATGCCTGTATCCAGTTCAGTCCAAGCGAACGGGTCTTATCAATTGCCTCGAACAGGGTAAACTCTTTAAAGGTCCACGTCTGCACTCCCAGCCGCCAGCCGTCATAGGTCTCCGGCGTTGGATGTTTCGTTAAACAATCTTTTTCAGCAGAAACCATTGTCGACATGATAATAACACTAAATAAAACAAAAAGATACGTCTTCATGAGTTTCCCTTTCAGATCCGCATTAAGCATCTTTTTCCAGATGCCACCCTTCCCGATAAGGCGGATTGACATGTTCATTTAATTCGGGAAAATTGGTCACTTTCATGTTGTCGCCATCCCAGAGAAGCTTTTCTCCCGGCTTGAACAGAGTCAGATTGCCCATCAGCACCATCTCGGTGAGCGGGCCGGCATAGTCAAAATTTGAACTGGGCTGACGACCTTCTTTAATCGCATTGACCCAGTCCATTTCATGGCTGGTTTTGACACGAGCTAATGTTTCTTCCGGTTTTTTGTACGCTTTCATCTTCGAATAAGGAATCAACTGGGGGCTTTCTCCGTAACACCCGCACATCAGCTTCCCCTTGTCCCCGACAAAAAGAACACCGCTGCCGTCTATCCCCATCCGGCGACCTTCTTCAAGATCGTCCGGACGTTCCGGCATCAACCCCCCGTCATACCAATGTATTTTTACCGCAGGCATCGATTCCCGAACGGGATACTCAAAATGAATGATTGAACCAAGCGGATAGGTTTCAGTGATTGCGGGCTTTTCCCATTTTTCAATAATATTCGTCGCGTAACTGCCCTGTGCGCTGATAGGATATTTCAGCTTCAATGCCCAGAAAACCGGATCCAGGATATGACAGGCCATATCGCCCAGCGCGCCGGTGCCGAAATCCACCCATGCCCGCCAGTTCCAGGGAAGATAGGCCGGATGATACGGCCGCTGTGGCGCCGGGCCGAGCCACAAATCCCAGTCCAATGTTTCCGGTACCGGCGGGGTTTCTGTCGGCCGCGGCAGACCCTGCGGCCAGACCGGACGGTTTGTCCAGGCATGAACCTGGCGAACATCACCGATCGCACCATCCCAAATCCACTCACAAATCCGGCGGATATCATTGCTGCTGTGTCCCTGGTTGCCCATTTGGGTCACAACACCATACTTGCGAGCCGCTTCCGTCAGGACACGGGCCTCATGAATAGAGTGCGTTAACGGCTTTTGAACATAAACGTGCTTGCCATAACGCATGGCCTCCATCGCAACACAGGCATGGGTGTGGTCCGGTGTGGCAACCACAATCGCATCAATTTTATCACCCATCTCTTTCAGCATCACACGGTAGTCTTTAAATTGCTTCGCTTCCGGGTACTCCTTGAATGTTCTATCAGCATGAGCCCAGTCCACATCACAAAGGGCAACAATATTCTGAGAATTGTCATCCGGCCAGTTTTCCTCATTTCGTTGACTCAGCGGCTTGCAAATAGCACGCAGATTACCCTTGCCCATGCCGCCCACGCCAACACCGGCGATGTTCAGTTTTCCACTGGGCGGCGTCTTGCCGTTTAGCCCCAAAACATGGCTGGGTACAATCGAAAACAGGCCCATGCTTGCGGTGGTTGATTTCAAAAAATGTCTTCTGTTCATAGTATCTCAGTCCGTATTTCAGGGTTAATCTTTCAATGGCCGAATCCAAATGTTTCGAAATCTGACCGGGTTTCCATGGTCCTGCAACTGAATCGGCATCGCATCGGCATGTGCCTTGTATTCAGAGATTGAATGAGGGCCTTTCCATCCTGTTCCTCCGCTAAGAACCACATGGTCCTGAATCAGCACGCCGTTATGCAGCACTGTAAATGTGGCTTTCTTAACGACTTTTCCATCTTTATCGAAGATGGGGCGATGAAATATGATGTCGTATGTCTGCCACTGTCCCGGTCCGCGCGATGCATTCACCCGCGGTTTGCTCCGGCCGTACAAAGCGCCGGCCTGTCCATCCGGATACGTCGTATTATTGAAAGAATCCAATACCTGCACCTCATAATCCATCAGGAATACGCCGCTGTTGCCTCGACCCTGGCCTTTACCTTTTACAACTGCAGGGGAAGCCCATTCAATGTGCAGTTGGCACGAACCAAACTTCTGCTTGGTCTTGTTATAACCGGCCTTTTTTACCGACTCCATCGCGCCGTCAAAAAATTTCCACTTGTTATTGGTCCAGTTCTTGGCCATCGATTCCTTGGTTCCGTCAAACAGGACAATCGCATCCGAGGGAGCCGTGCCGACCTGATCGCCGCAACTGGGTGTGCCCGGAGTGATTTTCTCCGGCGGCGGCTGTTTGGCGGGGTCCTTCTCGTGAACCATTACCCCGTCAATCGTCATAAATTCAACTTTTTTACCATCGTTATCAAGCTCTGTCCATTTCTTGATGACAGGTTCTTTGCTCTCAGAGGCCTGCTGTGCCTGACAACCGTGGTTTAGAATGCACATTATCGATACGATATAACAGATTGTCGTCATTTTAATTTTCATGGCCTCTCCAAATTTAAGACCCACTGACATTGGAATTCAAGTTGTAAACACAACACTGTGTATTCACCAGTACGAACGCTGCAAACAGACAGCATGTTTCAAATCTGACGGACGCAGTTTTAAGAAGCCGCCTGATTACTTGTCAAATGCATCATCAAATTGGACATTTGAGGGGGCAAAATCAATATTTTTGACAAATTCGCATGCCTCTGCAGCGCCGTGGAAGCGTTCCATGCCGCAGTCTTCCCATTCCACCGACAGCGGCCCGGTGTAACCGATGCGATTCAGGGCACGGATGATTTCTTCAAAATCCACTCCCCCGTGCCCCAGAGATCTGAAATCCCAACCGCGGTCGGGCTGACCAAAGTTCAAATGGGATGACAGAATGCCGCTGAAACCGTCCAGCTGCAAAGCCGCGTCTTTCATGTGTACATGGTAAATGCGGTCCGGAAATTCCTTAATAAAACGAACGGGATCAACCATCTGCCAGTGAAGATGGCTCGGATCGAAATTAAACCCAAACGCTTCACGGTTTCCAATCGCTTTCAGTGCTTTTTTTGCGGTGACAATATCGAAGGCAATTTCGGTCGGGTGCACCTCCAAGGCAAACTTCACGCCGCACTCATCAAAAACATCCAGGATCGGGTTCCACATGTCGGCAAAGTGCTTAAAACCGTCTTCGATCATCTGATCGCTGACCGGCGGAAAACTGTACAGCATGTGCCAGATGCTCGAGCCGGTAAAACCGTTGACCACGCCGAGCCCCAGATTCTTTGCGGCTTTAGCGGTTGCTTTCATTGCATCAACAGCCCAGGCGCGTTTCTTTTCAGCATCGCCCGCACAGTCTTGGGGAGCAAACATATCCGAACGACTGTCGTCGTTCGGGTCGCATACCAATTGTCCGGCCAGGTGATTGCTGATGGCGAAAAGCTGTAAATTATTCTTTTTCAGAATCGCCTTCTGTTTTTTGCAATACTCCAAATCTTCCGCGGCCTTAAAAACGTCCATATGGTCGCCCCAGCAGGCCAGTTCCAGGCCATCATAACCAATCTCGGCCATCTTTTTTGCTAACTCTTCCAATGATAAATCGGCCCATTGGCCGGTAAACATGGTAACAGGTCGTGCCATCTGTAACTCTCCTATTTCTTAAATTTTGTCCATTTTTGTTTGCTCTTGGCGCTGGCCACCAGCGTGTCGAGAAACAGCATCCCGCGAAGGCCGTCTTTGACATCGGGGAAGTCCAGCATCAAACCGTCCGGCTTCGTCCGCGTCAGCTTGGCCCGCACCGTATCGGCGAAGTTTACATAATTATTGGCAAACGCCTCCAGAAACGCTTCGGGGTGGCCAGACGGCAAACGGGTGGCCCGTCCTGCGGCGGCGCTGTAGTTGCCCACATAGTCGTTGCCGCGTTTGTAAATGCGGGTCGGCTGGCCCATCGGGGTCACATACAGGTAATTTGGATGCTCCTGATGCCATTCCATTCCGCCTGTTTCGCCATAAATCCAGATCGCCAGGTTATTTTCTTCGCCCACAGATATCTGGCTGGCGTGAAGTACACCTTTAGCGCCTTTATTATACTTAACAAGACAATTGACATCGTCATCCAACTTCCTGCCCTTGACAAACGTGGTCAGTTCGGCGCACAAGTCCGTCATTTTCAAGCCCGTAATGTATTCGGCTAAGTTTTCGGCGTGGGTTCCAATGTCCCCGCCACAGCCGGAAGCGCCGCTTTGTTTGGGATCCGTCCGCCAGGAGGCCTGCTGTTGGCCCGTTTTTTCCAGTGCCGTCGCCAGCCACCCCTGCGGATATTGTACAACGATTTTGCGAACGTTGCCGATTTCGCCGTTATTGACCATATCACGAGCCAACTTGACCATGGGGTAGCCGGTGTAATTGTGCATCAGGCCAAACACTTTGCGGCTTTTTTGGACGATTTTGACCAATTGACGGGCCTCTTTAACCGTTACCGTCATCGGCTTTTCACACATCACATGAAAACCCGCTTCAAGACACGCCTTGGCGATCGGAAAATGCCAGTTGTTCGGTGTGCAAATCGTCACAAAATCCATCCGTTCGCCAACGGGAAGTTTCAGTTCTTTCTCGATCATCTCTTCGTAGTTGCCGTAACAGCGTTTACGGTCCAGACACAGCTCTTTTGCCATTTTTTTGGATTTGCGAGGGTTGATGTCAAAAGCGCCGCCAACCAACTCAATGCCCCCGTCCATCCGAGCCGCTTTGCGGTGGACTTCTCCAATAAACGCACCTGGGCCGCCACCAACCATCCCCATTTTCAGTGTTCTTCCAAAATTCATACCTATCCCCTTTAATATTAGTATCTTACAAGGTCTTGCGACAGTTCGCCCGCCTATATTTACACTATTTTCACGTTATCTGCTTGAAATATAGACCTAATGCGTTAAATTATCTACTAAAATTGACCAGTGGTAAATATTAAACATTTTATCAAAACAGCATGGCCAAAACCAAACAAAAATCCGCGATCTTTTATGACGTAGACGGCACCCACAAGGCCGATACCTGCGAAAACCTCAAAGCTGCAAAAAAACGCGGCGAATTGTTCCATTCCGCATTTGCTCACGGTTGCTACCCCGGCGTCAAAATGCCTCCTAAAATGCTGCCGGAATTATGCGTTGCCTGCGTATGGGACGCCAACAAGGACCAGTCCTAGGGCCTGCCGCAGCACAGAAACGAGGGCATCGAACTGGGCTATCTTACCCGCGGCAATCTGGACTTTATCATAGAAGGAAAACCCTATCAGCTCAAGGCCGGCGACATGACCATCACACGCCCCTGGCAGCCCCACCAGGTCGGATCCCCTTTAATATCTGCCAGCCGAATGCACTGGTTGATTCTAGACGTCGGCGTCCGCCGCCCCAATGATCTCTGGAATTGGCCGGATTGGATCAATTTTGCCCCGCAGGACCTACAGCAGTTGACGCAACTTTTGAGTCACAACGAGCAGGTTGTCTGGAAAGGCAATAAACACATTGAAAAATGCTTTGAACAAATCGCTGAATATATCCAAAACAGCGACGCCCCCGAATCCATCCAGACACGGCTTCAGTTGTACATCAACGAACTGTTCCTGGAGGTCTTTGAAATGCTCCAAACGCAAAACATCAAGCTGAACGCCAAACTCAGCAGTACCCGGCGAAGTGTCGAAATGTTTCTGGCCGGCCTGAACGAGCATATCGATTACCCCTGGACGCTTGAGACAATGGCCCAGCATTGCAATCTGGGCCGAAGCCGCTTTGCACACTACTGCAAGCAAATCACAAACATGACGGCCGCCGAGCACCTGAACCATTGCAGAACCGAAAAAGCCAAACGGCTGTTAATCGAGAATCAGGAGATGAACATATTGGATATCGCGATGTCCTGCGGATTCGAATCAAGCCAGTATTTCGCAACCGTCTTTAAGAAGAAAACAGGACTCACACCGTCGCAGTATAGAAATTTGACATTTGAATAGCGCTTTCAACCAAATCGGCAGAAAAATTTCCAAGCCGCCGGCGTCAAACCCGACGGCTTTTTTAATATTCTATTGCCGACAATACCATTTATGCTAAACTGGCATTATGTTGGGTTTTTATGTCAGAAGAAGCGGTTTTGCAATCTTGATCGTGCTGGTGGCCGTGGCGATCCTGATGCTGCTGTATTTTGTGCAGATTGATGCGTTTTTCGGCCCGGGTCTGCCGTCTCAGCCGGCGGGACTTGAGCAGCACCCCTGGGTGCTCGAGGATCTGCTGGTGCCGGAAGGGGAAGACATTAAGCTGCCCCGCTCACCCAAGCCGGACCTGGACGAAGCGTTTTCGATCTCAGCTGCGGTTCACCGGGACGATGCGGATCGCGGAACCGTAACCCTCTCCTTCGATACCAACGGCCGAATGACAGCCCGGTGGCAGTGTGCCTATGAGCAAACGGGCCGGGAATACCAAATCGACACCGAGATGAAAGGTAACATTTCTGTCAAACGAACCTATGAGGACGCCCAAGGCAGGGACAAAAAACAACTGTTCTTTATCGCCAAAGGCCCCTATACCAAGAGGCCGCTGGGCAGCGACACGGCTTTCGGGGGCGAAAAAGGAACCTGCTGGCTGACCGGCTGGCTCGGACCGGATCGCCGTGTGCAGGGCCACGTCACCATCACCACCGATCAGCAATGGGCCGCGGCGTATGCATTTGACGGCCCCTGACCGCTCATCGAAAACCCCATCAACAATTGGCCGGATTTAATTGCTTGATTTGGCTGTATTGCATCGGTACAATCCAGGGAGACAGATCAACGGTTTAATCAATTTTTACATTAAGGGACTCAAATATGAAACAATTGACAGCATCCTTAGCCGCATTGGTTCTGGGGATCGGCATCGGTGTCGGCGCTGGATTTATGATTACAAAACCAAAGCTGGAAAAAAACCAGGCACTTGTCGAGTCGTTAATGGCTCTGATGCAGACCGAGAAGGCCGAGTCCGAGAAGACCATCCAAAAAGCCGCAGACAAAATTACCCGATTAAACAATACGCTTGCCGGCAATCAAGCGGTGCTAAATCAGCTCAAGACAGAGCTGACACGCACCAGAGCCGAACTGACCCGGCTCAAAAGCCAGAATATCCAGCCGGGCGTCACTGGCCCGGACGCAGTGACAGAAGCGAAACCGGTCATAAAGCCCGCCGCGACAGCGCCGACGGGACCGGCAACCGAGTATGTCATCAAGGACGGCGACAGTCTCTGGAAGATCGCAGAACAACAGCTTGGCAACGGGATGCGCTATAAGGAAATCCTGCTGCTGAATCCTAACATCTCAGAAAAGCAGACGCTTGTAGTCGGCTCGAAACTGAAATTGCCCTCCCAAAAAAACTAATCCGGCAGAGTTTTTCGCTTTTAGCCAACGCTTCAGTGCCATGTTGGCACGGAGGGCAAACGCACCTATCAATTTGAGTCTTTTCTATACGCGTAATCGCAAACGGCGCGACGGATGTGGTGTGTCCGTGGGGGACGCATGAAAAAAGGAAAGACTGTACTTATTTTTTTTGCTTTTCTTGCATTTTTGAAGTATTTTATTGGCGATAAAGGATTAGCGACGAATATGTCATCCCTTTTTTGCGAAGAAATCTCAATATGAGTGGAAACAAAAAACATTATCTTTTACTATTATGCTTAACGGCTTTTCTTTCCAGTGCCTGTATCATGATCATTGAACTGGTCGCAAGCAGACTGATTGCCCGTGATTTGGGGTCTTCTATTTATACATGGACTTCTGTCATTGGGATTATCTTGTTGGGTATTACAATTGGAAGTCATAACGCACCCCATAAAGGGGTGGCTTGACGGTTAGGAGCCGTCTCAAAGACGGCCATTTACGTTTACATTATCCGTTAAAAGCGACCTTGATCTTCCTCGTGTTCCTCATGCTCCTGACGCCGGATATAGAAAATATGGAACGACCGGCCCTGCGATTGTAAAGGGTCGTCATAAGCCGATAGTGCTTATGCGATACGGTGGCGTGTGGCCACTGAAAATCGCGGGTTATTACCTTGCGGCAACAGAGCCG
>JAOUFG010000013.1 GCA_029858345.1 Phycisphaerae bacterium | reverse complement strand
AAATCCCGTGGAGACGGTCAAACAGGCATTGAAAGTCTACCTCGAAACCGGTACTCTGCCAGCATTAAAAGAATTCACTGCTTCAAATGGCTAAAATATTACCAAAATGATAACTTGACAAAGGTCGTTCCATATCAGCCGCTACCTTTATCCTGATGGGACTCCGTAAAGAGAACGGCAACGCAACAGAAGCCAAGCTTCCTGACAGTCACATCTTACAGAAAATATTGAACGAACACGCACTTTCGCGATGCTATCTGGCAGATTTAGTTCAAATTGCAGATGAGATTAATCATCTCGATCGCCTTTCTGATATGAGCTCAGAATTTCGTCGACTGGCGCATACGATTGATTATTTCTACCATTTCAAGCGGCATATCGAACGGGAAGAGGACATCATCTTTCCCTATCTGAAAAAGTTCGGTTGGAAAGGCCTTTGCAGGGCAGACAAAGATGAACATAGGAAGATTTTAGCTGACATAAATAATCTTGTTGTATTGGTATCTTCTTTTGGGGATTTCAAGTTCGTTGATTTCAATGGTTATCTTCAAAAGATCATTCAGCATTTTATCCCGATGGTACAGGACCATCTGTCCTATGAAGAAGACATCCTTTGGCCTATCGCTCTTGTTGTTTTAGATGATGCTAAAACATGGGAAACGATCAAGGCGTTCTGTGATGAATTCGAATACTGATTCTTTTGATTCCGGCATTGGAACAAAAGTGAAAGGAGTATGGAAATGGATGCATACTATTCAAAAAATACGACTCCTGCGAATGCCACAAAAGCATGTATCACAAAACAGGTGCAAGTGCGGCGTCTGACAGATGAAAGCACCGGATTTTGTATTTGTCCCAAATGCTTCCACTTTATCTACGATGAAATGCTAACCGGAGTTTGTCCGTGCTGTCGCCATCAGTTCTGTCCGTCTTGTCCGGTGAAAAAAACAGCGTCGTAATTGACCCAATTATATCCCGATAATGGATGCGTTAAATGCAATGCAGCTTCATATTGAATAGAAAGGGGGTTAACAATGATCATACTTCGATATCAACCGAGACAGATTCTGATCGACATCGACACGCAGCGGGATTTGCTTGTGGCCAATGGCGCCGCCAGTGTTTATAATCACCGGAAAATCCTGGCCAATATCCATCGGGTCATGGCAGCGGCAAGGCATAACCACATCCCCACCATTTCGACTACTCAGGTTTACAATCCCGATTATCACAGCCCGGGGTACTGCCTGGCGGGGACCAATGGTTTGAAAAAGTTAAGGTATACGGTTCGAGATAACTGCTTATGCTACCCGGCGTCTGATTCAGCGGATTTGCCGCTGGATATTCTGGATCGGTACAACCAGGTCGTTTTTTGTAAACGATGCGAGGATCCGTTTGAAGAACCACGGCTCGACAGGATGCTGACGGGATTACGGGCCGATGAGCTGTATTTGATCGGCGCCACAGCAGAAGGATCGGTCAAAGCAACGGCACTGGGACTTTTGACCAGGGGTAAAAAAGTGACGGTGCTGACAGATGTTGTCGGGACGCGAAATCGCCCCGCGGCAGATCGCGCCTTTCGGGAGATGGCCGCAAAAGGGGCCATTCTGTCTAAAGCAACGGAAATACTGGGCCCCTCGGTACTGAGAATAGTACACGCCTGCCCGTGTAAGCATTGCAGAATGGCCGGCTCATAAATACAAATCCTTATCGACGGCTCGAAAATGACTGTCGAAGTTAGAGGGCTTCGGCCAAGATACTCAGGATGGCAGTGATTGGGATGTTGAGCTTTTTCTTAGCCATATTTTCAGACACAGATTAACGCAGACTTCTAACTATTTTTAGGCTGAAAATGGGCACAAAATGTTACAATTTTTCTATAGTTTAAAAATTTTTTAAAGTTTACATATTTTTCTTGAACCCAAACCATATTTATGCGATATTATAAATGAAGGCATTAATGAAAGGCAAAAATATGACGACAATCAGCATGTCGGAAATCCGATTAAAGCTGTCCGAATTGGCCAACCGCGTCATCTACGGCGGCGAGCGGGTCATCGTGGAAAAAAACAACAAACCCGCATTCGGCATTGTGTCGATGGAGGATATAGAGTTACTGGAACGACTCGAAGATGAAATCGATATCAAGGCCGCAGAAGAAGCGCTCAAGGAAGGCAATTTTATCCCCTTGGATAAACTGGTAAAGGAACTTGGAGTCGAAGAAGGAGATACGGACAAGGATGTACAAGGTTGATGTTGGCTCCCAAGCCGAAAAGTTTATCCGCAAACAGGATAAAACAATACAGCAGCAAATTATTCGAAAACTTCGTGGGCTGGAAGTTGACCCGCGGCCCCATGACTGTAAGCGACTAAAGGGCAAGAAGGATTTATACCGTGTCCGCACCGGCGACTACCGCATCATCTACACCATCAAAGACAATCAATTACTCGTATTAGTTGTCCAAATCGGCCATCGAAAGGATGTGTATCAAGGCATATAATCTTCATTGAAGGAATTTCAGATGAAAAAAAAATATCAACGATTATGGAATATTTTTCTGATACTTTTACTGTTATGTGCTGGAGTTTACATTCTATTTCTGAGTGATGAACGCGATATACTCAAAGATAAATGCCATTTTCTTTCATTAGGAAAAGTGGGGTACGGATACACAAGTACACTTGAAAGATATAAAGAGCAAAAGGGGCAATACCCTGATTTACTCGAAAGGCTAGTTCCTGACTATTTACCTTCGTTGTATTACTACGGATTGGGGTACTTTTCGGATCCCTATCATTGGGATGCAATAAAGAAATATAGAAAAGATAAAAGTGAATGGCCAACTAATCTTGAACAACTGACACCAAACTATCTTTCAGATTTATCACATGTAAACTGGGAGTATAGTTGCGATCCTAACGGCCTATATTACGAACTCTCACTTTCATGCGATATTACTTCTTATGAAGAAACCTTGATGTTTGATTCAAAAGGCCGCACCTATCTGAACAAGAGTAGTTTTAAAATCAGATAAAGTATGGATAGCTTGTGAGAAATTAAAGAAGTCTCATGATGGCTTCTAAAATGTCGGCTGGTTCTGCCATGCGGCCGATGCCGGTGGTGCCGCAGGCGAGGCGGCCGCTTTCCGGGCCGATGATGTTGAATTTGAGCTGGTCGGTGATAATTGCCATGTTACGCTGTACAATCGGGTTGGCCCACATGTTACTGTTCATCGCCGGAGCCAGCAGGACCGGCTTGTTCCAGCAGGCACACAGCGTCGTACTGAGCAGGTCGTCGCAAATGCCTGTTGCCACTTTGGCGATGATATTCGCCGTTGCCGGAGCGACCGCCACCGCGTCCGCCCAGTCGGCTATTTGAATATGGCCGATCTTGAAATCCTCCGGTCTGGTCCACAAACTCGTATAAACCGGCTGTCCGGTCACGGCTTCCAGTGTGACCGGCGTCACCAGTTTGCACGCATTTTCAGTCATAATCGTGCGAACAACAGCGCCGGCGGCGGTTAGTTTGCTGGCCAGGTCGGCGGCCTTGTACGCTGCGATGCCGCCGCTGATGCCCACGAGAACCTTTGTATTGTTCAGTTGTTTCGGTGCTTCCGTCATAATCGGTTACAGCAGGTTGATCGCCGGCTTCTTTTCGTCGCCAACAACATCCAGAACGATCTTGTCCTGTTTGATTTCCTGAACGACGATCTCCATCGGGGTCAAGCCCTCGGTATCCTCGATCAGCGGCCGTCCGCCTTCCATCAATTCGACCATTCGTTTCTGAATCAGGGCCGACAGCTTAAACCGTCCGCCGACCTTGTTCACGATATCTGTGTTTTTCAGTTCTTCGATCATATTTGTTCCTTTATTTTTTCCTGGATAATATCAATCACTTCCTGCACGGCCTGGTCCAGGTCGTCGTTGACGACCAAGTGATCATAATGCTGCCAGGCCATGGCAATTTCTCTGCCGGCTGTTTCCAGCCGCCGTTTTTTTGTTGCTTCATCCTCTCCGCGTGCGCGTCCTTCAATACGGTCCAGCAGATCTTTTTTTCGCGGCGGCAAGATAAAAATCGTTTTCGCTTCCGGCCGCTGTTTCTTGACCTGCAGGGCACCCTGAATGTCAATCTCCAGAATCACGATACGTCCTGCGGCGAGCGCCTCATCGACCGGCGTTCTCGGCGTTCCGTAATAATTGCCAAACACCTCTGCGTATTCCAGGAATGCACCTTCGCGAATCTTTGTTTTAAACTCATCACGGGTTAAAAACGTGTATTCCCGTCCGTATTCTTCTGAGTCGGACTGCGGACGGCTCGTCGACGAAACACTTAAAAATGCCTCCAGCTTTTCAACGGCCTGTGCACAAATCGTACTCTTGCCGACACCCGAAGGCCCGCTGATAATAACCAACTTTCCCGATGTTTTAGATTCTTTCGCTGTCAATGTGCAAATACTCTTTCATTCAACATTTTGAACTTGTTCTTTGATGCGGTCAATCGCGCATTTGATCTCAATCACCGATTGATTGATCGTCGTGTCCGAACTCTTGCTGGCAATCGTATTGGCCTCGCGAAGCATTTCCTGCGTAATAAAATCCAGCCGTCGTCCGACCGCGCCGCCTTTTTCACAGCACTCCCGGAATTGCGCCAGATGCGCCCCCAACCGCGAAACCTCCTCGGCGACATCGCTGCGTTCGGCATAGATTGCCACTTCGCGCGCCAACTGAGCTTCATCCATCTTCAACTGGGCCTTGGCCAGCAACTGATCGACCCGGTCTTTCAGCCGCTGATGGTACTCCTCAACAACAACGCCTACACGCTCACCAATGGCTTTAAGGCGGTTGGCAATCAGGTCCAGATTCGCCAGCAGATCCACCGTGATGGTTTTACCTTCTTCGCTGCGAGACTGCTTAAGTAACCCCAGGGCCTCCTCTGTCAGCGACAGAATCACCTGACGCATCTTTTGCATGTGGGCTTCGTCCGGAATCACCGGCTGGACGATTCCCGGCAACGACAGCATGGACGCCAGATCAATTCGGCTGTGCCCGTCTCCGGCCGGAAGCAGATCGTTGAGACGCTGAATATAAGTATTGAGTGAATTTTCGTCGATATCAAAAAGCGATTTGCCCGAGATATTCTTCATCCGCAGCGAGAAACTGACCGTGCCCCGATGAATCGCGTCACGATGGACCCGCTCGATCTCGCCTTCGAGATAAGCGGCAATATCCGGTATCCGTAATTGCGCCTTGAAATAACGGTTATTGACCGAACGAATCTCAACGGTGTAAACAACGCCGTCAACTTCCGAGCAGGCCTGACCAAATCCTGTCATACTGCAAATCATGCGGGGATTCCTTATTTGTTTTCGTTAGAAGCTTCAGGTTTCGGGGCGTCATCGCCTGCGGGCTGATTCATAACATCGTCGGTTGCGGTTTCGGGCACCGGCGTCGTTTCTTCGGTAACCCCTGCCGCTGCGGTGGTATCTACGGGAACTTCTACCGTTTCTGTGCCCGCCGCGGTACTCTCATCGACCGTTGTCGTCTGCGTTCCCAAAGGAGCGGACAGGTCCGACGAGGTTCCCTGCGGCCGCATGAACTTACCCATCAGGACCGCCAGCACCAGAAAACCCGCCACCAGGCAAATTGTCACCCATGTCAGAAAGTCTCCGGTCTTGGTTCCAAGCAGGCTGCCGGCTCCGCCGGCTCCGCCAAACGCGGCGCCGATACCGCCGCCGCGGCCTTTTTGAAGCAGGATAATTAAAATCAGCGCTGTACACACCACAACAAACAGCGCGACAATCAAATTACCAATCAATGTCAGTGCAAGCGAAAGAGCCATATTCAATCCTCTTATTAAAATTCACTTTAAATTTGTTTATACTGTTACGCAACGGTTTTGACCATTGCAGCGAAATCTTCAACTTTCAAGCTGGCGCCGCCGACCAGCAGGCCATCCACATCCGGCTGCCCCATCAGCTCGGCGGTATTGCCCGGCTTGGCCGACCCACCGTATTGAATCCGGAGCGATTGAGCGATATCCTTGCCGTACAGTTCCGTCAGCAAGCCGCGAATCATCGCGTGCACTTCCTGTGCCTGCTCCGGCGTCGCCGTCAGGCCCGTGCCAATGGCCCACACCGGCTCGTATGCAATCGTTACGGCCTGAATCCGCTCGTCGCAAATACCCTCAAGGCCCTTTTTGACCTGGCGAGCCACCACGTCGTTGGTGGTTCCGGCGTTGCGTTCGGCGAGCAGTTCCCCGACACAGAAGATCGGCAGCAGTCCACCGTTAATTGCGGCGGAGACTTTTTTGTTAATCAGTTCGTCCGTTTCGCCCATGACATGCCGGCGTTCCGAGTGACCGATGATCGCATAGGTGCAGCAGACATCCTTGAGCATGTCACAACTGATCTCGCCGGTAAAGGCCCCATTTTCTTCAAAATAGACATTTTGGGAGCCCAATGCGATATTGGATGCACTCAGCGCCGCGGCTACCGCCTGCAGGTACACGAACGGCGGACAAACCGCAACATCCACACTGTCCACGCCTTCCAGCTCTTTTACCAGTCCGCTTGCCAGTGAAACAGCGCTGGCGGCATTCATATTCATTTTCCAATTGCCGGCAATAAACGGCTTTCTCATTTTTGTCTCCTGATTATTCAAGTCATTTAATCGGTTATAAAATTGAGGCACTGCGGGGAAAACTTCCCAATACCGAAAGCTGCAAACAATGTTGTTTGGATTCGGCCAGCGCTTTCTTGACATTGTCATCTGCCCGGTGGCCCAGAAAATCCACAAAGAAGTAGTATTCCCATTCCCGTTTTTTATTCGGCCGGGACCCGATATTGGTCATGTTGATGCCATATTCCCTGAAAACATTCAGCACGTCCACCAGGGCACCGGTTTTATGAGCCGTGCTGAACAGTACAACGGTCTTATCATCCCCGCTGGGCTGGGAGTCACGCTTGCTGATAATCAGAAAGCGGGTAATGTTATTTGATACGTCCTCAATGTTCTGGCACAATATCTTCAGCCCGTAAATCTCCGCGGCAATGGCCGACGCAATCGCCGCCGAAGCCGGTTCGTTGGCCGCTAATTGAGCGGCTTTCGAGGAAGAGGCCATCGGAACAATATCCGCCTCTTTGAACGTCGCCGCCAGCCAGTTGCGGCACTGGGCAAACACTTCCGGCTGCGAATAAATCTTTTTGACCTCAGACATCGGGCAGTTGGCCAGCAGGTTGTGATGGATCGCCATATTCGCTTCGGCACAGACCATGACATCCGTTTCGACGAACGCGTCCAGCGACTCACGAATGCCGCCGCCGGCGCTGTTTTCGATCGGCACGATGCCGAAATCACAGTGGCCCTTGCTGACTTCTTCGAAGATGCCGCGGATATCGGTCAGCGCCTCATAGTCCACGCTCTGACCAAACTTGAGCATTGCGGCATTGTGCGAAAAGCTTCCTTGCGGGCCGAGATAGCCGATCAGCAACGGTCGCTCCAAAAAGAACGACCCGCTCATCAGCTCTCGCCATATCGCCTGCATCGTCTTGTCAGGCAGCGGGCCCTTGTTGAGCTGGGCTATCTTGTCAAGAACCGCTTTTTCCCGATGCGGCACATAGATCGGTTCGGACCCGGCCTGCTTGAGTTTGCCAACCTCGACAACGACCTGCGCACGCTCATTGATCAGCTCAACGAGCTTTTCATCAATCGCATCAATTTTTTTACGCAGTTCTTCCAGTGACATTCGAGTAACCCGTTTTCTGACCTGTCGTCCTGAATCTATTGATAGACTCTCTCCCTGTTAGCAGAAACGCCTTAAATACCAAAAATCACCCGTTCCGTCAACGAAATTCACACAAGAGATTGCTTCAAAATCCAAAAATCACTATATTTATGGAAATGAAACAGGAACAACCCTATTTCTATGATATTTTCAAAACTCACTGGGGATGGTTTGGGCTGCTCGGCAATGAAAACGGCTTGATTCGCACGTGCCTGCCGGTCGCCCATAAAGAGGCCGTTCAAGGCCGGATGCTGTCGGATATTCCGAACGCCGAGAGGTCAAAAACGGCCTTTTTAATGTTGGAAACGCAGATTCATTACTATTATAGGGGCCAGCCGGTCGATTTTTCCGATGTAAACGTCCGGCTTGACGGCTTCAGCAAGTTCCAGCAGAAAGTCTTGGCGGTTTTAAGAACTGTAAAATACGGCGAAACAGTCAGTTACGGTCAATTGGCAAAATTATCCGGCAATCCGAAAGCTGCGCGGGCCATCGGCTCGGTCATGGCCGCCAATCCGCTGCCGCTGATTATTCCCTGCCACCGGGTCATCAGAGCCGACGGCGCACCCGGCGACTTCTCCGCCCCCGGCGGCACCGAAACCAAAATCCGCATGCTCAACTTGGAAAATTCCATGCTGTCATGCCGGACTTGATCCGGCATCCAGACGTTTCATTTATAACTAATGCGTTACTTTTTTCAGTTTTTTCCTTGAACCGAACAGGTTAATTTGCGATACTATATGTAGTGACAATGTAATGACAATATCACTACAAGAGAGGTGATTATGGCTGGAAAAACAACAATTCAGATACGGGTCGATGAAGACCTGAAAAAACAGGCGGTCAAGGTTTTTGAAAAAATGCATATGACCCTGTCTCAGGCGATTAAATTGTTTTTGGGGCAGGCCGTGAGCCAAGAGGGAATCGGCATCGAATTCAGAAGACCCAGTAAAGAGCTTCAGGAAAGAATGGATGAAGTCGAAAGGGACGAAGATATGATGGAATTCGATACCGTTGAAGAGTTATTTAAGGAGCTTGATCGGTGAAAATCAAAGCAAGGAGGCGCTTCAAAGAAGATTATAACCGGCTCGAAGCAACACTCAAAAACCCCGTTTCTTTCAGAAAATCGTTCAATAAAGCCGTCACATTGCTTCAGATGGGCAAAGATATTTCGAAATCATTTACAGTTAATCGGCTTATCAATCGCGGCGAAGGGTGGTATGACTGCTATATAACATCCGACATTGTAATGATTTATATGATTCAAGGGCAGTATGTTAAATTGACTGCAATCGGTCCGGCAAAAGAAATGTATGACCGATAGAAAATTTTTTGGAAAAACATGTAAAGCAAACTTGACATTGTGTCCGAAATACCATACATTGTATTTCACTGGATATAAACGGGCTTCTATTTGGAAAGGGCAGAAACATGAACCGGTTGAAGAAGAAAGCAAAAACAGAATTTTTTGCAAGCAGCATATGCACCCTAATTACAATTCCACTTTTTTTGATTATGGCACATACCAATGCTAAAGGGTTAGACTTTCTTTTGATTTGGGTCCTTGTCGGTGTTCCCACCGGTCTCGGGCTATATCTATGGGAAACAAAAAAGCTCAAACAGTTCGATGAACGCGAAAGAGAAATAATCCAAAAGGCATTTTCAATCAGCATGATGTCTTTTACGCTATACCTATTGATATTTTGTTTAGCCGGATTCTTTATGATCGGCGGCGGGGGAAATATCCCTGTTGTTTTCATGCCAGTGATGCTTTTTGCAGGGGTATTCTTCGCTCAATGCACCCAGTCATTTATTATCCTGTTCCAGTGCACAAAGGAAGACGATGGAGAAACCGAAGGAGGTGTCGAATGAATCGCGCACAGAAAAATGCCTGGTTTGGATTGGTCAATTGTTTGATCGCGATTGCTTTTTGTGTTTTTTTTGTTGCGGGACGAATGTTTTTTGCTACTCCTGTACCCGGTTTCAAATTTCAACCCCAGCCAAGTCAAATCGAAATAATTGTCAGGAACATATTACGGCACTGGCCACTGATACTGCCTTTTATCGCATTGACACTATTGTTGCTCCCGCGTAAAAAGCAAAGTCCGGCCGAGCCGGATTTTGATGAATTGGATGCCGCGGTCCAAAACAAAGCGATCCGCATGAGTTTCATTTCTGTCTGGTTCCTGTGGCCACTAACTTTACTTTTGATTATGATAATCCTGTTAGGATTCAGCTCGGATAATGCACCCTTTCCGGCGTTGATTTTTTTCTGTTTTTCAATCTCTACGGCTGTCTTTGCTGTTTGCATGACCATCTACTTTCTAACAAAAATTATTCTGTATCGAAAACAAACCGAAGGAGGTGACGCATGAATTGTGATTTAAAGGCAGCATCTTTTAGAAGCCCGTGGGGCTTCAATACCAATAGCCGCGGGTGCAGTCCCGATGGAATCGGGACGGAACCCGTGGTAACGAGGCACCCCAACCATCCCAACCCCGCAGGGGTTGAACAAGCGTTCGATGACAAAAGCGGCGCGATTTATTCGACCCCTACAGGGTCGGTTAAAACAACAACTTTCTCAAACCACGGGTTTCGGCCTGTTGGGCCTTCACCCGCGGCTATTATTATGATGACCCCGATGGGGTCCGGTGGGGGCGGTGATGGGTAACGATCGGCTTAGCAACAATATCCGGCGGCTGCGGTTTGAGGCCGGGGAGATGACTCAGCAGGCGTTGGCCGATAAAGTCGGCGTGACGCGGCAGACGATCATCGCCACCGAGCAGGGCCGCTATGCGCCTTCGCTGCCCTTAGCCATCAAGATCGCCCGCGCCTTCGGCAAAACCGTTGAAGAGGTTTTTCAACTGGAACAGCCTTAAAGCTCTCCCCCTGCAAAGGGGAAGTGCCCCGACCTGTCCCGCCGAAGCTGGCGAGCGAAGGGGGAGGGGGTATTGTCCTGCCAATAATTTTTCTCCTATAAAATCCGCCTTTCGATGATATAATACAATCGAAAGCAGGTTTTGCCATGAACACGCCCCAGCCGCAAAAGACGTTATCGGTATTCGATTCGGTTTGTGTCATCATAGGCATCATCATCGGCGCCGGCATCTATGAAACCGCCCCTACCGTCGCGGCGAGCATGGGTTCGGCCTCGGCGATGCTCGGCATCTGGCTCCTCGGCGGGCTGATCGCGCTGGCCGGGGCGCTCAATTACAGTGAACTGGCCACCGCCTACCCACGGCAAGGGGGTGATTATGTCTACTTGACCCATGCGTTTGGCCGCCCGACAGGGTTTTTATTCGGCTGGACACAACTGGTTATCATCCGTCCCGGCGACATCGCCCTGATGGCCTTCGTCTTCGGTCGGTATGCGTCGGCTTTGTATCCGTTTGCTTTGAGCAAAATCATCTACGCCGCAACGGCCATCATCATCCTGAGTATCATCAACATTCTCGGCGTCCGGCAGAGCAAATGGACGCAGAATCTGCTGACCGTCATCAAGGTTATCGGCCTGTTGGCTATCGTTGCTGCCGGACTGCTCGCCCCCCAGTCCGCACAACAGCCCGACTTGTCCTCCATAGTTTTAACGGAGGGGCAAACGCAGGGATTACCCCCCGCTATTCCGCTGGCTTTGATCCTGGTTTTGTATACTTTCGGCGGGTGGAACGAAATGGCATATGTTGCCGCAGAGGTCAAAAACCCCGCTCGCAATATCAGCCGCGCACTCATTTTCGGAACCGTCGCGGTAACCGTATTGTACCTGCTGGCTAACGGGGCCTTCCTGAATGCGCTGGGATATTCACAAATGGCTGCATCCGAAGCCGTCGCCGCCGATGCGCTGGCCATAACGCTGCCGGCCATCGCAAGCCGCCTCATCAGTATCCTGATCTGCGTTTCCGCACTGGGAGCGGTGAATGGGCTTATCTTTACCGGCGCCCGAATCTCGTATGCTCTCGGCACCGAACATGCGCTTTTCGGTTTTTTGGGACATTGGCACCGCCGCCTGGGCACCCCGCTTCGGTCGCTGATGCTGCAGGGCTTCATCGGCCTTGTCATTGTCCTGTGTGCAGGGTCGTTTTTGGATACCATCCTCTACACCGCGCCGGTTGTCTGGTTGTTTTTCACCGGTACCTGCGCCTCGGTCTGGATTCTCCGCCGAAAAGATCCCCTCGCCGAACGCCCCTTCAAGGTCCCTTTGTACCCGATTCCAACGGTGCTGTTCGCCGCGGCGTGTGTATTCATGCTCTACAGTTCCGCCGCCTACGCCGTCAGTCAAAGGCCGCTGGGCTTCGCCGTCGTCACCGCAATCCTCGCTGCTGGCGCCATCATCTACGGTTTAACAAAACGCAGGAATCATTAATCCATCGTCATTCGTCCATTGTCAATCCCTCGTTAGCGGCACAAACCGCACCGGCATCTTGGATTGGCGTTTCAGTTTGCCGTCTTTGTTTTTGGTTACCAGCATCAGGTCCTGCACGCCCCATTGACTGCCTACGGGAATGACGATTCGGCCGCCGGGCTTAAGTTGGTCGATCAACGGCTTGGGGATATGGTCCGGCGCACAGGTGACGATCACTGCGTCAAACGGGGCGTGTTCGGACCAGCCCTTGTACCCGTCGCCGATCTTGGCGCGAATGGTATTGTAGCTGCGCTGCTTGAACGTTGCCATCGCGCGTTTGCCCAGCGGCTGGACGATCTCGATGGTGTACACGTGCGGCGTAAACTCCGTCAGCACCGCCGCCTGGTACCCGCTGCCGGTGCCGATCTCCAGTACCTTTGATTCCGGCAACAACTCCAGCAACTGCGTCATGTACGCCACGATGAACGGCTGGGAAATCGTCTGGCCATACCCGATCGGTTGCGGGCCGTCAACATAGGCCGACCGTTGGACATTGGCGGGTACAAACCAGTGCCGCGGCACCGCCTCCATCGCCCGCAGGATGTTCGGATCCGTCATGCCGTACCGCTGCCGCAGCACATCCACCATCCGCTTGCGCTCATCGGCCCGCTCATCACTTCGCGGATGCGTCCACACCGGGGCATTTGGATCAAATGTTTTCGCAGATTCATTTCGTGATGACGATACAGCCGCTGCCACGGCGGAGTTGTGGGAGGTGGGGTTATTCGTCCGCGGAACGGGGATGTTTTCTTTGCACGAAGTGCACAACAGCAAAACTGACGCCAAAACAAGACTTGATAAGTAGCGTTGGCACAGCATCTCTTGCCTCCACAAAAACAAGGGAACGCAAACTCCACGACAGCTCTTTCACTTCGCAGATGTAAATTTCTTAAGAATCTATTATACCTCAATACCAAGAACACAAAAACTCTAATTTCAAAATCACCCATCGAAACCATAGATTACACTTTTTTTTATTTGCTTTTTAATGTAAACAGCCATGGTTTTTAGAAGCCATCCCAAAACCCCTTGGTTAGGCGATATTAGTACTGAAAACGCTGTTTTTTATAGGTTTTGGGATAGGTTCTGGTCATAACAAGGAATCCCAACGGTATCATTTATAAAAAGTACTAAATTGTCCAATTCCCTATTTTTTCCTTGAAAATCGTCCGATAAGATGGTAAATTAAAAACTAACTGTATCGATTTTGGTCTTCAAGATCAGGATCGTAATCATTAATGTTGTTTCTTTTGGAGGACATGAACCATGATGATAAAGAAGCCGCACCTGAAAATCTTACTGCTAATTCTCCCACTGACTGTTATTGTTTCAAGCTCCTTTGCCTATCCCATTGAGCAGGTTCCACCGTTTGTAACCGACCCCAATGCGCCCCAACCAACCCAAAAGCCCCCCGCCAAGCCGCCGTGGGATTGGTCCGGTGCGAAAGAGCCGATCGGCCTCGCTCCGGGAGATTATATCTGGATCGGTTGCTACAATGAGTATAGACCGGAACACACAAAAAACATGAAGGTACGGATCAATGCGAGCTGGGACGACGAGTTGGAAATTGAGTCCGCTGTCGGATACACCCCAACCGGTTCAACTGTGAACGGAACCGTTGACGACCCAAACGGCTTTACAAATACCGGCTCCAAAGGCACCTACTGGGTAGGAGAAATCAGCTTCACCCCCCAGCCGGACTGGGAGTGTGTCAAGATCAAAAACACAAGCTCAAATTACAATCTGCTCGCTGACATAGAGATCACGTACTGGTGCTATAAATGCTATGTCATGGGTAATCAGTGCGACCTTTATGAGACAACGATCGGACATACGGAAAATACACGGGCGATCACCAAACTGCTTATGACGCACACGCAGGCAACAGTTGACTCACTGGCTTTGCCGGGGTTGGACGACCACACGGGATTGAATACTTGGGACGTTACGTATACAACAACTGACCCCAACACCGGGGATCCGTTGCCTCAGGGCGGATGGCTATGGACCTGTACCTCAGGACCGGGGATCGGCTCCGGCCAGCCGTTTGATATGACGATGAAAGTCCTCGAATGCATGCCCGAAGGGCAACTCGAACTGCATGTTTACGATGAATCCGAATTTGCTCCAAGGGATTGGGATATTTACTATGCCCAGGATGACGATCCGGAACCAATGACTGCCGATATCGCTCTGCCGTATGATTGCATGGTAACCCTGCCCGATTTCGGTGTTTTGGCCGAGCATTGGCTCGATGGCGTTTACTGAATTTAACCCGTTAACGACTGAATATCCGGCTTATCAAAGCACGCAATAATTATTATGGTGTGTGAGGGCAGAGGTGATGTTTATTTATGTCTCCATTGCCGATGGCAGCGGTCGGTATGTAACGAAAAATACGTAATACCCAACCTGGTAGCCGGGCACGGTATCCTTTCTGACCGAACGCTGAATTGTCTAATTGAGGATCGTTTAGCACTCAGGAGCGGGGCGCTTCAGCCCCCAGGGCTGTTTGATTCCGGCGCGGCCGTTTTTTTTGTGGAAATCAGTAATGATTCTGACCGCTTCTTCGGGTTCATCAACCACGCTGAACACGTCCATATCCTCCGGTGAGATGTAGCCGTGCTGTTTCAGCAGGACTTCCTTAACCCAGTCGATCAACCCATCCCAGAATGTATGGTCCATGCAGATGATGGGGAAATGGGCCTGCTTAAGTGTCTGGACGAGAACCAGTGATTCGAAAAACTCGTCCATCGTGCCGAAGCCGCCGGGCATGACGATAAAGCCGTGAGCGTATTTGAGGAACATGACCTTGCGGCAGAAGAAATAGCGAAAGTGCAGCGAGACATCCTGAAATTCGTTGGGTTTTTGTTCGTGAGGCAGCTCGATGTTCAGGCCGACACTTTTGACGCCGGCCTCGGCGGCGCCTTTGTTGGCCGCTTCCATGATCCCGCCGCCGCCGCCGGTAATGACCGAAAAGCCGGCCTGCCCGACCTGACGCGCGGTTTCTACGGCTAAGTTATAATACGGTTCGCCGGGTTGTGTCCGGGCTGAGCCGAAAATGGATACGGCCGGGCCGATATTGGCTAATTCCTCAAAGCCCTCGACAAATTCGGCCATGATGCGAAAAATACGCCATGTTTCTTCAGCGGATACGTAAAAATCAGTCATTTCGTTCAGTCTCCAGTCTCAAATCGGGAATGTAGGAATATAGGTAGACAGGAATATGACTTCATAAACTTCCTTATATTCGTACATTCATACATTCGTATGTTCCTGTATTAATTTCGGCATTTTCGGCATCGGTCTTTACCACAACTCCGGCTTGTTGGCCGACGGGCAGTATTCGGCGATGGGGCAGTTGGCGCAATCGGGTTTACGGGCGTTGCAGATATTCCGGCCGTGGAAGATGATGTAGTGCGAAAACATGGTCCAGCCGCCGAATTTGTTTTTGGGGACGATTTCCATCAGGTCGAATTCCAGTTTGACCGGATCGCTGTGTGCCGACAGGCCCAGCCGCCGCGACAGGCGGATGACGTGCGTATCACAGGTAATGCCGGGGATACCGAAAGCGTTGCCGAGGATGCAGTTGGCGGTTTTGCGGCCGGCGCCGGGCAGCGTCAGCAGTTCGTCCATCGTTTTGGGCATCTTGCCGCCGAAATCGCGGATGAGTTTTTCCGCCGCCCCGCGGATATTTTTGGCTTTGTTTTTGTAGAAGCCGGTCGAGCGGATGTCCTGCTGGAGTTCTTCCTGTTCAACATCCAGATAATCCTGCGGTTTTTTATACTTTTTAAAAAGGTCTTTCGTGACCATGTTCACCCGCACATCCGTACACTGCGCCGACAGCACCACCGCGACAAACAAATTCCACGGGTTGTCCCAGTTCAGCGCGATTTTGGCGTCCGGGTAGGTCTTTTTCAGGATCGGGATAATTTTCAACCCCCGTTCCTTCGCCTGGGCCGGATCGACGGTGATTTTTGCTTTTTTTGCCTTTGCCATCGTGGGTATGCTTATACTCGAAAAAGGGTTAGAGTTCAAGCTTTCGCTTGTGACAATAGCGCGGGAGCGCAAGCTCTCCGATTGCGACACCCTGTCTGTTACGTATTCACATACCGTTTTGAGCCATTCGCAGGGTCGCGAAATCGGGCGGCTTCCATCTTCGCTAAAGCTACGATGGACAAGCGCGCCGCTGCGCTGTTGTCACTTGTTTTCAGTATCTTGCAAGCGTATAATGATTGTTATGGCGGGAAAGAAAACACAAACCGGACACATCAGGGTCGGTACGTCGGGCTATGTCTATGAGCACTGGAGCGGTTTATTCTATCCGGCTGACCTTCCCAAGACCCGCCGGTTTGAGTATTACGCCTCGCAGCTTGATACGGTCGAGTTGAACGCGACATTTTACCGCTTGTTTCCGGACACCACATTTGCCAAATGGCACACGCAGGCGCCGTCCGGATTTACCTACACCGTCAAACTCTGGCGATGGATTACCCACCGCAGGCGGCTGAAAGACATTGCTCCTGACTTGGAAACATTTCTTGAACGTGCAGTTCTGTTAAAGCAGCATCTTGGGCCTGTGTTGATTCAATTGCCGCCGAGTATGCGCCGGGATGATGAGCGGCTGGAGGCATTTTTGACCCTGTGCGACGAGACACAAAACAAGCTCAAAGAGGGTTTTCGTTTTGCCGTGGAGTTTCGTCACGCAAGCTGGTTCGAAAGCGGGGTCTATGAATTGCTCCGTCGACATCGTACAGCACTGGTCCTGCCCGATATGCCGGCACTGCATGGAATCCGAGAATGTACCGCCGATTTTATTTATGTCCGCTTTCACGGCCGACCCGGATTGTATGGAAGTTTATATTCGCACCAGATGCTCACAGGTTGGGCAACGTGGCTTAAAGACTATCTCGGAAAGGGGATTGACGTATACGCCTACTTCAACAACGATGACCACGCCCATGCGCCGCGCAACGCACAAATGCTGCGACGGTATTTGATAGATGATTAAAATTGTTCATTGATGATTTGTTTTAACTCCTCCGGCGTGAAGATGCCGCGGAGGTTGGTAATCGTTTTTGTCTTCGGATTCAGCAGGATCGTGTTCGGGACGCTGCCGGCGCCTTTGAAGATCGCGTTATAATCAATCGTGGCCCGATAGGTGTTCTGCGTAGTGTCGGCCTTGATGGTCGTGAATCCTTGTTGCGTTAAAAATGCCGCGATGTCGGGGTTTTTGTAAACATTTTTGTCCACGATCTTACAGTTGGTGCACCAGTCGGCGGTAAACTTGATCAGAACGGGCCGGTCCTTTTCCAGTGCATCCTGCACAACCGCGGGTTCGTAGTCCTGCCAGTTGACTTCGGAGGCCGCCGGGGCAGGCAGCAGCCAAAACCCAGTCGCGATTGCCAGTACCAATGCGATGAGACGTACGGTCCATTTTTTGCCTTTCGGCGTTGAGAACGTAACCCATGTTCCCCACATCCAGACACAGAAGCCAAAGATCACGCCGTACAGAAGGACGTTGAGCATGTGGTCCTTGGTCAGCCCGGCGAGCATGAACTTGGCGGCGATAATCAGCAGCAAAAAGCCGCCTGTTTTTTTGAAGATTTCCATCCAGGTGCCCGGCTTGGGAATATAGTCCAGCAGTTTCGGTACCGAAATCAGTACCGCATACGGCAGGGCCATCCCCACGCCCATGAGGACCAATGCCGTGCTGCTGACAATCCAATGCTGGGTTTGCGCCCAGACCAGCACCGCCCCGATGATCGCGCCGCTGCAGGGAATGCTTAAGATACCGGCAAAAAAGCCCATCCCGATCGACCCGGCAAACCCGCCGCCGCTCTGATGGCCTGAGACCGAACCGGGCAGGGTGATCACAAGCACATCCAGCAGTACCAGTGCGAAGAAAACAATGAACAAAAACAAGGTAATGACCGCGGCGGGAATGCGGTACAAGCTGTTCAAATCGATTTTGACGCCGGTGCCGAACTGAATCGCCGTGGAAATGGCTGCAAAGGCGGCGAAGAACAAAATGATGCCGCCGCAGAAGGCAAAGCCCAACGCCACACGCCGGGGGCCGGACTCTTTGGCCTGGCCGACCAGCCGCATGATGATCAGCGGGATCACGGGCAGCACGCACGGCATGATATTGATGGACAGTCCCGCCAACAGCGCCAGCAGGAAAAACCACGCGGTGCTGTTAATTCGTTCCTCGTCCGTACTTGACTCCTGATAGCCGGCCAGCAGCTTTCCGAGACCGGTATCGCCCTGTGCCATTTCGGTCGGTGGCGGGCCGGTTGTTTTTTCGGGACTGGCTGTTTCAGCCCGCGGCGCGGCGGTTTTGAAGTCGAGTTCCGGGGCGGTGTCAAACAGCAGGTTGATTTTACCGGTAATTTCTTTGGTAAACGGTCTCAGGCATAATTTACTCGTGCAGGCCTGGCCTTCGATGATTACTGTAACATCTTTTTCTTTGGCCGCGTTTATGATGGGGCCTCCTGCAATCGGTACAAAAACGGTGAAATTGCCCTCGTAAACCGGGACTTTCCCGACGGCGGGGTCGTCATAATAATGGGGCTCAGGATACACGGCATTGCCAAAAGTCAAACCAGCTGCCTTTGCGGAAACTTTTAGCTCTATCAGTTGCACTCCGCCGGCTTCTGCGGTGGCGTAATAGTGCAGATCGTCGGTGCCCTCAAAGACCACGGCGATGCCGGGTTGGTCCTTCATGCGGGCCAGCTGGATGGAGGCGCTGGAGGATTGGTCCTTATATTGGGTGATAAGGGTTTTGGCTGACGCGTTACTGGCCCCAAACCACAAGCCCGCGACACTCAGCACGAGCCATAGAAAACACGGTTTATTTTTCATGGGTATTTTCCCTTCGATCGGCTGTAATATCATCTTTTTTGATACGTAGGTAACTCGTTATTGTTCCAAGATTAACCTAATCCCAGCGGGTTTGAAAAGAGAAAAATGCTCCCCAATACGGTATTTCCGGACTTTCTTTTTTCCAAAGAGCGGTTTTTCGGGTTGTTTTTTGGAAAATGAAAGATTAATGTTTATTAGCAAAACCCTAATTGCCGAACTAATAAATTAGGATCGATTGAAAAATAAGTCGCTGTTCATAGGTATTGATTCAGGGAATAAGCATATGACTCCGTTGAAACGCGCCAAGCTGGCCTCAGAGCTTTTCAGCCGTTTTGAAGGTAATCCGATTTTAACGGCCAAAGATTGGCCGTATCCGATCAATTCAGTGTTCAACCCCGGTGCGGTGCGGGTCAATAGCGAGGTACTGCTGCTGAACCGTGTTGAGGATATGCGCGGATTCAGCCATTTTTGTGTGGCCCGCAGCAAGGATGGCCTGACGGACTGGCAGATCGATCCGGAACCAACCTTGCAGGCCGACCAGGAAAGTCATGAGGAGCGCTGGGGCCTTGAGGACCCGCGCATTGTCTGGCTCGAAGAGCAGAAGCAGTACGGAATCACGTATGTCTCATTCGGGCTGGGCGGGCCGATTGTGTCGCTGGCGATCACGCGTAACTTCAAAACCTTTGCTCGTCTGGGCGGGATGATCCCGCCGGAAGATAAGGACGCCTGCCTGTTCCCGCGGCGGTTTCATGGCCGATTTGCGCTGATTCACCGGCCCATCGTTCGCGGCGAGGCGCATATCTGGATGAGTTTGTCGCCGGACCTGAAGCACTGGGGCGACCACCGGGTGCTGCTGACGACCCGTTATGCCCACTGGGACGGTGCCCGTATCGGTCTGGGCTGCCAACCGATCGAGATTCCCGAGGGCTGGCTGATTGTGTATCACGGTGTGCGTCATACCACCGCCAGCCAGATTTATCGCACCGGCCTGGCGCTGCTGGACAAGAACGAGCCGTGGCGTGTACTCCGCCGCAGCCAGGAATGGGTGCTCGGCCCACGTGAAGACTATGAACGCATTGGCGATGTCAGCGATGTCACGTTTGTGACCGGCGGCGTGGTCATGCCCGAAGCCAACCAGCTTTATCTGTACTACGGCGCCGCCGATGACAAAGTTGCTGTCGCGATAGGCGATCTGGACAAGGTCCGCGAATACATCATGATGTGCCCTGAAGCCGAAGAATAACAACTACTTTAAATCCCCTGACCGTGCCACCCAGCTTCGCTTGAACATGTCGCCCGTCAAAAACAATTTGCAATTGAAAAAAACCGTTTTCTGTGATAGAAATAAGTGGGAAACGATTCATTATCAAACGGGAGTTTCATGGCACAGGTTCAATTCATTCTTGGCAGGAGCGGCACCAGCGAGACACAGCAGTGCGTTCATGCGATTTGTGATGCATTGGTTGCCGGTGGTGACGAACCGCTGATTTTGCCAGCGCCGGAACAGGCCGCCTATCAGGCCGCCCGATATGTCTTCGATGCGACAGGGGCGTTCATTTGTCGCTCACCGGTTTCATTTGGTGATTTTGTTGAAGTTGTTTGACCTGCATAGTCAGGGCATCAATCTTCTGTTCCATTGCTGTCAGTTTGTTCAGAATCTGCTGGTCCCGAGAGACCATCAGCTGCAGGTTCTGTTGTACGAGGGTCAGGTACTGGCTGGAGAGATTTTCATACGCCTCGATCATCCGCTGCATATCCGACTTTTGCGGGCCGACGACAAAGGTATAATCCTCCCGGTCGTCGCCCCGGCTCGACGAATATTCCGCCGCGATCATCCACGCTGTACACACCAACACAATCAGTCCGCAAAATAACATTATCTTATGTCTTTGAATCATCTGCATAACAGGCCTCCATATTATCTGAAAATTCTAAATTGAAATCTCGAATATCCAAAACACGTTCTAAATGCTTCACTATCCAAACAGGATTCAATCATATTATCGTCCGATTCGGGCTGAGTGCATCAGAAAACAGTTTGAAATTGAAAACGGGGGGTTTTTGTGCTAAATTCAGACCTCAAAGAGGTTTTTTCGAGAGGTTTTCATGGCAGGCGTTCAATTCATTCTGGGTCGCAGCGGCAGCGGCAAGACGCGGTGGTGCATTGATGCGGTGTGTGAGGCATTGACCGCCGCCGGTGACGGCCCGCTGGTGTTATTGGTGCCGGAGCAGGCGACGTATCAGGCCGAGCGGGCGATTTTGTCGCATCCGGACATCAAGGGCTTTTCCCGTCTGCATGTACTGTCGTTCAATCGGCTTCAGTTCCGGCTGCTGCCCGGCCGCGGCGGCGCCGCGGAGGTATCCCGCACCGGCAAGCAGATGATTTTGCATAAGATTCTGCTGGAACTGGCCGGCCAACTGACCCTGTATAAAGGCGATGTCCAGCGGATGGGACTGGCGGCCAAACTGTCCGACCTGCTGGGCGAGCTTCAGCACGCCGATTGCACGCCCAAACAGATTCGCACGCTGGCGGATGCACTGGGGGCCAAGCCGGGGCAGGAGCTGGCCGCGGCGAAGTGGACGGATATCGCGGCTGTCTTTGAAGCATACGAGACGTTTTTCGCCTCTGCTGAAAGCCGGTTCAAAAATCCGGATATTGAATTAACGCTCGCCAGGGAGATGGTTGCATCGGCTCCGTTTCTGCAGGGGGCACGGCTGTGGGTCGATGGGTTCTCCGGTTTCAGCGTTCAGGAGCGGGATCTGCTGGTCGAGATGCTCAAGGTGTGCAAAGACGCCTCGATTGCGCTGTGTCTTGATCTGGCAGCGATCGACCTTGCCAATGACGACGAAGACAAACTTGATCCGTGTTCGCTGTTTGCCTCGACCGAGCAGACGTATTGCCAACTGCTGCGAGTTGTTCGAGGATGTAAACTGCGATTGCGTGAACCGGTTGTGTTGGATAAACCGCTTCGGTTTTCTGAGGCGCCCGCGTTAGCGGCGCTGGAGGCGAATTTCGTTTCTGATAAACCTGCCAAACCGGTCCTTTCCGATGGCGCCCTGCAGATCGCGGCGTGCGGTCATGTGCGAGCGGAAACACTGTGGGTGGCCGGGCAAATCCGGGCCCTTGTCAAAGACAGCGGCTATCGCTACCGCCAGATTGCGGTGGTCGTGCCGGACATGGATGCGTATCAGCATTATATCGAATCGGCGTTCAACCAATACGAGTTGCCGTACTTTCTGGACCGCCCGCGCCGGATGAAGACCCACCCGCTGACCGAGTTGATCGGGGCGGCCCTGCAGGCGGTTGAAAACGGATTTACATCGTCCGATGTTCTGAGTTTTATCAGCTCTCCACTGGCGGGTACTTCGTTTGATCAGGTGGACGCATTGGGCAATTACTGCCAGGCGTTTGATGTGCAGGGCGCCGAATGGCTTCAAAAGCCGGCGTGGCGTTTTGCCTCGGACACGGAAAAGCAGCGGTATGACGAACCCGCGATGGACGCACTCCGGCGGGAGTTGATTGCGCCCCTGCGGACATTGGAGCAAGCGTTGACGGATCGGGAAACGATTTCGGCGGGGCAGTTTACGCAGGCCGTCTGGCAGTTGCTTCAAACGCTGGATGTGCAAAGCGTGCTGGGGCAATGGGCCGCCGAGGATGCGACCGATCAGCGGTTCGGGCATCGGCAGATCTTCGCCGGGATGGTCGGGCTGATGGACGAGTTGTGCGCGGTCTTTGAAGGCATCGAAATGCCCGTTTCGGCGTGGGGGTCGATTTTTACCGGCGCGCTGGCCTCGGAGACGATCAAGCTGATTCCGCCGACGCTGGATCAGGTGCTGGTCGGCTCGATTGAACGCAGTCGTCATCCGGATATCAAGGCCATCTTTTTAATCGGGGCCACGCAAAAGCAGTTTCCCGTGCCGGTCGCCGGCGAAACGCTGCTGACCGAGCAGGATTATCAGCTTGCGGCGAGCGGTTCGCTTGAACTGGCCAATCCGTACGATGTGTCGCTGACGCATCGGCCGTACCTGGCCTATATCGCGCTGACCCGGGCATCGAAACGGGTTTATCTGTCGTATCCGCTGCTGGACGAAAAGGGGTCGGCGGTCGTGCCGTGGTCGGGCATCGAACAGTTGACGGCGATGTTTACCGATGTCGCGGTCCGGTTTCCGCAGGCATCAATACAGGATGCAAATGAGATTCAAAATCCGCACCAGTTGGGGCTGTGGCTTTCTCAGCGGCTCGGCAAGGACCGGACTTCAGTTATCAGTGACCCGTCAACAGTTAACAGTCAGGAAATTGGCGCGCGGGTTCTGCATCGCATGGCCGACAGTGACGACCCGTCGCTGAAACAGACGGCCGCCCTGGTGGAAAAATCACTTGGCTATGATAATGCCGCGACGATGGATGCCGGGCTGGCCGAAAAGCTTTTTCATTTCCCGATGACGATGTCGGTGACGCGGATGGGGACGTTTGCCAAGTGTCCGTATCAGTATTTTGCAAAATATACACTCGGGCTGGAAAAGCGGCAGTTGCTGCGGTTTGAGCCGATGGATGTGGGGACGTTTTATCATGATGTGCTGGAGGCGATTTTCAAAGCCCTGAAACAGCGGGGTGCCGATTGGGGGGATTTGAGCGTCGAGGACCTGGTTACGCTCTGTGATGCCGAGTCGGAGAAGGTGCTGTCGAGCAATACGCTGCTGGTCAACTTTATGCGGAAGCGGTCGCATCACCGGTATATTATCCAGTCGGCGCGCGAGGTGCTGCGTCTGTTTGTGCCGATGCTGGGGCAGTTGAGCCGAGCGAGTCGTTTTAAGCAGGCCGCCGCGGAATTGAAATTCGGCTTTGACGACACATTGCGGCTGGTTGTGCCGCTGAATGATGGGCGGCAAATCCATCTTCGAGGGCTGATTGACCGGCTGGATGTCGCGGACATCGACGGCAATCCCTCGACGCAACTCGGGACAGGCCAGGCGGCGGTTGTGTTCGATTACAAGTCCGGCGGCAAGAGCGTCGATTTCGCGGGGATGCTGTACGGGCTGGATTTGCAGCTTCCGGTGTATTTGCTGGCGATGGGGCACCAGAAAATGACGCCCGCCGGAGCGTTCTTTTTGCCGATTGCCAGCGGGACGAATTCGGCGGCACTGTCCGGTCTGGATGCGGTTGAGGCGGGGTTCAACAAGGCCAAGGGGCTCTTCGACGGCAGTTTCTTTGATGCGATTGATACGGAGGCCGCGCCGAGCGGGTGGAGCGGATATTACAACTTTTATGTGAATAAAGACGGCGAGCCGTACAGTTTTTACAACAGCAGCGGCGCCCTGAAACCGGACGATTTCCAGGCATTACTGAACTATACCGAGCAACGCATTAAAAAATTGATTATGGATTTATCCACCGGATGTATCAGCATTACGCCCTACCGCATCGGAACCAGCTCGCCATGCTCCTGGTGCGACTACCGCCCCCTCTGCCGCTTTGACTGGCAGATCAATGATTACAATATTCTCGAAACAGTCAATAAAGAAGAAGCTATAGAAAAGATGAAGGGAGGAATTGTTAATGAATAAGAAAACAAAGGTAATTTTAAAGGGGCTCGTGACACTGTTTATCATTATTTGTATTCTGATAGTTATTTTTTTTGCATACACGTTCGTCCGAATGTACATTGGCATTAAAAAAGCTAATACACCTATCACAGACATTCAGCAATATTCAAAAATTATAGAGGAGTGGAAGAGTTTTTCACCTGAAATTGTTTCGCATTTCCCCAAAGAAATTCCTCCTGAAGCAACAAATGTTGACTTTTATTACTTTCCGGGCTTTCTACAATCTGGTTCAAGGATTGAACTGAGATTCCAAGCAGAAAAAGTGGAAATCGATGCTTATTATGAAAACTTTAAAGAATTCACAACAAAGTCTTGGCATGGTGACACATGGGTACACCGAAGACCTCGAGGTGAAGGTGATTCAGAAATAATTGAATTGTCTAAGGACTTTGAGATTATGCAGTTTGATGAGAACCCGGACGATTTGCCTGAGCATTCTAAAGAGCATGGAGTTGCAATTAGCAAAGAGAAAAATGAAATAATATTTTGGGCCGAATGGTGAATAGCTTTCGCCCCTGCGGGGCTTGGGTTGTGTGGAGACTTTGCTCCGGGGACTTGCGTCCCCGGCTAACGGCCTTTTGTCCCTTCGGGACTTAAACAGCGTAAATTGAAATGTTTTGTGTGTAACGCCAGTCAAAATATATGATGATTTTGTTGTTGCTTATTGAGTAAATCGTGTTGAATGAATGTTATGAAAAAAGAACGAGTTAGCGATTGAGATGTCATAGGACCGAAGGTCCGGGAGGTTGTTAGCCGGGCGGCGTGAGCCCCCGGTCTGGAAGATTGCAATAACTCCCTCTTCTCTTTCTATGATAAGCCCCGCAGGGGCGAAAGGAGGCAGCGTTGTCTTACACGAGTTTGCATTATCACATTGTGTTTTCGACCAAAGAACGCAGGACTTTTCTTGATCCGAACGGCGACGAACGGTTGAATGCGTATTTTGGCGGCATGATTCGCAATATGAAAGCAAAGCTGCATTGCGTCAACAACACCGCCGACCATATCCATCTGGCGGTGGGGCTGCATCCGAGTGTGTCGGTTTCATCATTCGTCGGCACAATCAAAACAAATTCATCGAAATGGATTCATGAAACATTTGAATCCTTGCAGACATTTTCCTGGCAGGAGGGGTATTCAGCATTTTCGGTTTCATATTCAGGGATGGACAAAGTGATTCAATATATTGAAAATCAGCAGGCCCATCACAAGAAATTATCATTTGAGGAAGAATTGATGCGGCTTTTGGAAAAGCATCATATAAAATATGATCCGAAGTATGTGTTCAAGTGAGTAACTTTCGCCCCTGCGGGGCTTGGGTTGTGTGTTAGAACCTTGTTTCGGGGGCTTACGCCGCCCGGCTAACGGCCTTTTGAGCCTTCGGCTCTATGAGAGCAAAATCGGACACAGGCCTGTGAAAGTTGTAGGAATTTGTGATAAATAAGATAATCAAAAATGCTTTATATATTGTCGTAATAGCTGTTTGCTGTGTCGGGTGTTCGTTAGAGAGCCGACTTGTGGGTGATTGCACCGAGACATTTAATGCTGATAACTGGCAGATGATGGTGGGCTCTGGAACCGGTATCTGGGTTTCCATCGAAAAGCAGGAATTGGTGGTGATCGATAATAACAGAATCGTCAAACAGTATCGCTGTTCGACCGCGGCGAACGGGGCGGGGAACAAAAAAGATTCCGGCAAGACACCGCTGGGCTGGCATCGGGTTGGGGCGAAAATCGGCGACAATTTCCCTGCGGGGGCAGTTCTCAAGGATCGCCAATGGACGGGGAACATTTACAAAGATGGCCAGGACACTCAGGACGATTTAATCCTGTCGCGGATTCTCTGGCTTGAGGGGGCTGAAGGGGGATGCAACCGCGGCGGCAATGTTGACAGTTACAGCCGGTACATCTACATCCACGGGACCAATGCTGTGGACGATCTGGGGCGGCCTGCGTCAGCCGGATGCGTTCGGCTGAATCCGGAAGATGTGATCGACCTGTATGAGCGGGTTGAGACAGGGATGCGTGTGTTGATTACGATGGATTGAGGGAACTGGGAACGCGGGCGTCCCGCCCGCAATAAAAAGTGCGACCGAGACGGTCGCGTTCCCAAGCCCGGCGTTACCGCTTGATCTTTCCCACCGTTTGATTGGCGATGCGGGTCGGTTCGGGCAGGCGGTATTTGGTTGTGCAGGCCAGTGTATAATAGATAGTATCTTGAAAGCTGCACAAATGCCCGGGGGAGATGAAGAGGGGCTTGACGCCGGTCCGGGTGCGCAGCACCGCGCCGATTGTTTCGTCTTTGTCATACAGCCATGAATAGCTCCCCTTTTCAGGGTTGGGTTCGTCGTAGGTGCCGATGAGCCGGCTCTTGGCGCAGCCGATGGTGGGCGTATCCAAAAACAAACCCAAATGACTCGCCAGCCCAATTCGCCGGGGGTGGGCGATGCCCTGACCGTCGATGAGCCAGACATCGGGTGCCTGTTTTAGCTTCCCGGCCGCCTCCAGGCAGACCGGCGCCTCCCGAAACGACAGCAGGCCGGGGACATAGGGAAATTCCAAGGGTAATTCAGCATTCGCTGTTTCGATGAGTGCTAAATCGGGGAATGAAAAAACGACCGCCGCGGCGTATATTCTCCCCCTTCGCTTATTCAGCGAGCAGTCCAGTCCGGCGGCGAACCGTATTTTTTTTCGCATCGGTGACAGTGAAATCTGCCCCGACAGCGATAACTGTAACCCCCTTGCCTGTGCAGGGGTTACGTCCCAGCCATGCAAATTCTGAATGCCTGTCATCTTTAATCCACATCAGAAAAACCGTTTACTCGTCCGCTTGTCTATGGTACAATGATTCACTTGCTTTGCCATAGAAAAATTGAGTCTATAAACAGGGTTGAAAAGCGAGTAAAGTCGTGAGCGAGCCAAAGGCCATCCGCGTCACCGGGGCGTGTGAACATAATCTGAAGAACATCGACGTTGAGATCCCGCGGGACCGGCTCGTTGTGGTGACGGGCATGAGCGGTTCGGGCAAGAGCTCGCTGGCGTTCGATACCATCTATGCCGAGGGTCAGCGGAAGTATGTCGAATCGCTCAGCGCCTATGCCCGCCAGTTTCTGGAGCAGATGCAAAAGCCGCAGGTCGAGCATATTGAGGGCCTGCCGCCGACCATCGCCATCGAACAGCGGAGCGCCTCGAGCAATCCGCGTTCGACCGTAGCGACCACGACGGAGATTTACGACTATTGCCGTGTGCTGTTTGCCCGCGCCGGCACGCCGCACTGCTGGATCTGCGGGGCGGTCATCAGCAGTCAGCACGCTACGCAAATTGTCGATTCGGTCCTGTCCCGTCCGGAAGGGACACGGATCCAGGTGTGCGCCCCGATTATTCGGGGGCAAAAAGGCGAGCACCGGGAGGTTTTCACCCAGATTCAGCGGGAAGGGTTTGTCCGGGTGCGGGTGGATAACCAGGTGTATGACGCCAAGAGCGTGCCGCTGCTGGATAAAAATAAAAAGCACGACATCGCGGCGGTGGTGGACCGGCTGATTCTCAAGGACACCATCCGCATTCGTCTGGCCGATTCCATCGAGACCGCTTTAAAGCTCGGCGACGGTATCGTCTGTATCATGGTTCAGGAACCGGAGGCCCAGAAAACCAACGGCGGGGACGGGGGCTGGTACGACGTTGTTTACAGTGAAAAATATGCCTGCAATGACCACCCCGAGGCCTCACTGGCGGAGCTGTCGCCCCGGCTGTTCAGTTTCAACAGTCCGTATGGGGCCTGCGGGGCCTGTGACGGGCTGGGAACGGTGCTGGAATTCGACCCGGATTTGATTGTGCCGGACAAGGGTGTGTCGCTGGAAAACGGGGCGATCGAGGCCTGGCGCAAGGGCGGTAAACGGATGAATATCTACTACAACCGACTGGTCAAGCGTTTTTGCCGATACTTCAACATTCGCAAGTCCGAACCGTTCAGCACGATCCCCGCTGCCATCCAAAAAATTCTGATGTACGGCACGACCGAAAAGGATGAGCAGAAATACGGGCACAGTTTTGAGGGGGTGGTTCCGAATCTGGTCCATCGGTGGAAAAATACCACCAGCGAATATGTCAAGGCGCGGCTGCACGGGTATCTTTCCGAGTCGCCGTGTCAACAGTGCGGCGGCACCCGCCTGCGGCAGGAGGCCATCGCTGTGACCATTGGCAGCAAAAGTATCAGCGATGTCACCTGTATGAGCATTGAAGAGGCCTGTGATTACTTTCAGTCGCTAACATTGGATGAGGAAAAAACACTGATTGCCGCTCAGCCCCTGAAAGAGATTCGGGCACGGCTGAAATTTATGATGGACGTGGGGCTGGGGTACCTGACCCTGGACCGGACCAGCCGAACGCTGTCCGGCGGCGAGGCCCAGCGGATCCGGCTGGCCACGCAGGTCGGCAGCGGCCTGGTGGGGTGCTGCTATGTGCTGGATGAGCCGACGATTGGCCTGCATCGCCGGGACAATAACCGGCTGCTGGAGATTTTGAAGAAGCTGCGGGATATCGGCAACACGGTGCTGGTGGTTGAGCATGACGATGATGTCATTGCCTCGGCGGATCATATTATCGACGTCGGTCCGGCGGCGGGCGAACACGGCGGCGAACTGGTCGTAACCGGGACGCTGGAGGAGGTCAAACGGTGCGAACGTTCAATTACGGGGCAATACATGAGCGGGGCCAGGCGGATTGAGCTGCCGAGTTGCCGCCGGAAAGTGAAAATAACTAACTGCATCGAGGTCAGAGGCGCCGCGGCCAATAATCTCAAAAATATCTCCGTCAGGTTCCCGCTGGGGGTGCTGACCTGTGTGACGGGGGTCTCGGGCTCCGGCAAAAGTACGCTGGTGACGGAAATCCTGCTCAAGGGCCTCAAACGCAGACTCTACAGTTCCCGTGAAAAGCCCGGCAAGCATAAGAATATCGTCGGCACCTCCCGGGTCGACAAGGTCATCGAGATCGACCAGTCGCCCATTGGCCGCACGCCGCGGTCCAATCCGGCGACTTATACCGGCGTGTTCGATCTGATCCGGGCGCTGTTTGCGATGACACGCGAGGCGAAGATCCGCGGATACAAACCCGGGCGGTTCAGCTTTAACGTCAAGGGCGGGCGGTGCGAACATTGCCAGGGCCAGGGCACCAAGAAAATCGAGATGCACTTTCTGCCCGATGTGTTTGTGACCTGCGCCGAATGCAAGGGTAAGCGGTACAACCCGGAAACGCTGCAAATCACCTATAAGGGCAAAAATATCGCCGACATTCTCGATATGCGGATCGAAGAAGCCAAGACAGTTTTCGCCAATTTCCCGAAAATCATTCGGCTGGTCAAGGCGCTGTGCGATGTGGGTTTGGGCTATATGACGCTGGGCCAGTCCAGCACAACCCTGTCCGGCGGCGAGGCCCAGCGGGTCAAGCTGGCGTCGGAACTGGGCAAACCGGGGACGGGGCATACGCTGTATGTTCTGGATGAGCCAACGACGGGACTGCACTTTGCCGACATCCACAACCTGATGAATGTGCTGCGGCGGCTGACCGACCTGGGCAATACGGTCATCGTGATCGAACACAACCTGGATGTGATCAAGATGGCCGATTACATTATCGACCTCGGCCCCGAAGGCGGCGACGCCGGCGGCGAAGTCATCGCATCCGGCACCCCGGAAAAGATCATCAGGAACGAACAAAGCTATACAGCACACTACCTGAAAGATAAACTCAACCCCCAAAAACCGAAGCGAAAAACTCGAAAAATAAAGCCTAAGTAGTTTCTAATAAATGTCTTATAAAAAGCTGCATTTTTCAATTTTTTAATTGACTTTGTATAGTATGTAATACATAATATGTAAAACTAAACAATGACTCTTTTGGAGATCGATTATGAAATTTGAACGGGAACTACTTAAAGGCGTGGCGCCAGTTGTGGTTTTGGAGATATTGGCCCGGGGTAAGATGTATGGGTATGAGTTGAGCGAGGCACTGGAGCAGCGCAGCGAGGGGATTCTGACGCTGGGCCGCGGGACGCTGTATCCGCTGCTGTACAATCTCGAAGCCAAGGGGCTGGTTGCGGCAGAATGGGACGAGAACGAAAGCAAACGCAAACGCCGGTATTACTCCATCACCTCCAAAGGCAAGGGCCAGCTCGCCGCCCAGAAAGAACAATGGATGGCACTGCAGCAGGGCGTCAATCTGGTGTTCGGCTTTGGTGGGTTAGCGACGGCGTAACAAAAGCGCGGCGGCGCAAGCCGCCCGATAAGCGTAACCGTGTGGGTGTCGCAATCCGGCCGCTCGCGCGGCTCGGCTGTTGTTGGTTGGGCTTTTTGATTTACAGGAGCGCGATTATGAAGGTGTTGATTAAAATACTGAAGTTTACTGCCGGAACCATACTTGGATTAGCCAGCAGTTTTTTGATCATTTGGGGTTTGGATGCTGTTATTTCCTTAGATGCTACCAAGACCTCACACGCTGACCTGTGGCTAATCGGTGGTTTAGTTTCGGTATGTGTTTTCATATGTAATTATCTGTTTTTTATTGGTTCATCTTCTAAAAAGATTCATACCCAGGGCATCGAATTGCTGCCGGAGTCGATTGGGGAATTGATTGATGGAATTATTGACGCAATGAAATATCGACGGAGCGTGCGGGCCGAGGTGCGGCAGGAATTGACGGACCACTTTACCGATGCGCTGGCGGAGTGTGAGACAGAGGAAGAAAAACAAGCAGCTACAAAAGAACTGATAGAAGGATTTGGGGATATCGAACTTTTAGGCAAGCTTCTGAAGCGAGCCAAAAAACGCTGCCGTCCTTTGTGGCGAACGGTGGTCGCGCGGGCGTTTCAGTTGATTGGTCTGTCGATTCTGCTGTTGATTTTCTATATCGGCTGGTTCTTTACCGGCAAGCCGAAAATTACGACGAATTATCTGGATATCATGAATCAGCAAGTGCGTCCGATTGCCGATGACAGCCAAAACGCATGGCCGCATTATAAACAGGCAGCGGAAAAATTTGTCAAATACGAAGATGGAAATGAGGATGAAAAGTTTGATTTCCACCCCACCAGCCCTTCCCCTTTCACACGGTCCGAACAGGATTTGCAGGTTATCCAGCAATCCATCAGCGACAATCAGGGGGCACTGGAATTGATTCGACAGGGGAACCAAAAGCCCTATTACTGGCGGGAATATGGGGTGCAAGAACCCACAAAAGAAGACCGAACAGAGTTAACTGCGATATATGTGCCGCACTTGTCGGATTATCGAAATTTGACATATCTGATGTGCTGGCAGGGATTATTGAGTGCCGAACAGGGAGATTTTGAAAGGGCTTTTGACATTATTCTTGAAACATATTCATTCGGGCAACACCTGCGAGGCCAGAATATCACGCTGATTGAACAGCTTGTGGCGATGTCTATCGAATGGACATCTACCGATATTTTACGGATGTTTTTGACTGAATATGGCAAGGAGATTGATGTGCCGGTGCTGAACTCAGTCCCAAAACGGCTCGAAGCGATGATTGCTGATAAGGATTTTGCAATTGATTTTGATAGCGAAAAACTATTTATGCGTGATGAGGCACAGCGATGCTTTACGCAATCCCGATTTGGCAAAAGCCATATATACCTGCCACGACTTAAACAGTTCGGCTTGCTGGAAATCGACAGGTTAGACATTACTGATAAAGAGGCACTTGCTGTCTGGATTAAAGGCGGGCTGCATGTCTTGTTTACGCATCCCGATAAAGAGCAAACGCTCAGAGATGTTGAGCGGTTCTATGCTGAAATAGAAAAGCTTTCTGTTCTAACGCCAGCATCGGTTAAAGAACAGGGGTTGGATATGGATGAATTTGCCGAGGAAGCCATGAGTAACAGTGTCTTTCTTAGCATCCTGATGCCTGCACTGACAAAACTGGTAACTTATTCTCATCGCAGTCGCGTAGACAGTGAGGCAACATTGGCGACTCTGGCAATCTTGCAATACGAAAAAGAACATGGCGAATATCCCGAATCTCTTGATGCTCTGGTGAAAAAGGAGTTATTGAAAGCAGTGCCGATGGATCCGTATAGCGACAAGCCGCTTATCTATCGTAAGACCGATGATGATTTTATCTTGTACAGCATTGGCTACAATTTCACCGATGACGGCGGAGTTGTCACTGGCAAAGACAGGCAAGGTCGCCCCAAAATTTGGGCTGATGACGGCGACGCCGTCTTCTGGCCGGTGGATGTTCAGTGATCAGTTAGCAGTGATCAGTCAACAGTCAATAGTAATCAGTGATCAGGTGAGTTAACCGGGGCGTGAGCCTCCGGTTTGGGGATCGAATATGAGGCGAAGCCCCAAGGGGGCGAAAGATGCTTTCTGTCGCCCTTCCAGGGCTTGTTGATTTATTCAAATCTATTTCCGGGGGCTTACGCCGCCCGGCTAATAACCTTTCACCCCTTCGGGGTTACGGGTGGTCGAAGGCCATTTTTTTGACTTCGACGCCTTCGACGGCGTTGAGTTTGTCCATCAGTTCGGTCGCCTTGGTTTCATCATCCGTCATTTCCAGCAAAAGCAGTCCGTTGGGCGAGCAAAAACCGGCATCGGCTTCGTGCAGGCCCAGTCGCGTTCGGATGCTGCAGCCGTACTCGGTCAGCAGGTGCTGGACCGGGTCGACGTGGTGAATGCGGTCGGTAATGTGAACGCCCAGAATAATGTGTTGTGACAGCGGCATGACCATCTCCTTTTCAAAGTTTATTCATCATAAAAACGCACCAAGTGTACTGCCTCGAATCCTTTTCGGCTAAAACGGTTATTCGCACAGTGGGTACGGTACCGGATTATACCCGAACTTTCGGACAGAAGAAAGCCTTGATGGCGCAAAAAAGTAGAGACCGTGACGCGGGAGATCACGGCCTCTGTATTTTTTCCAAAGGAGACAAGAGAGGTTAAGGGATATTTTTGTTCCTTGTTTCTCTGGAATTCATCATTGGATAATCTTGCTGCGATACCTGATTAGCGCGGCGGGTTCCCATCGAGTCGTTTTCGCAAATCGTTGTTTTCGCGCCGGGTGGCTTCCAGATCAAAGATCAGGTACTTGAGCCCCAGCCGCAGCGAGTCCAGGGATTGCTGAAGATTGCTGAGCTTTTGCTGGAGCATATCCTGACCTTGACGGGTCTTTTTGGTTAGTTGGATGACCTTGGATTTTTCCGGTGTCGTTACGCCGTCAATGTCCTTGAGAAGTTCGAATAGTTTTTCGCGGAAGTTCACATCGTCCATTTTCATCACCCCTTAATAATAATGTTGTTCTCCGAAGCCGGTATAAACACACCCTTTTCATAAAATTGGACATCCGTGATTTTTTCCTCGTTTTCATACCTGAAAACGGCCTTACGTTGCTCTTATATGCCTTGTTTCCCCCGAAGCTTATATCTGCATTATAGCAAAAAAGCTGCGTTTTAGTTAAAAATTCCGGAAATCGGGGTGTTTTTTGAAAAAAGGACCGCATAGCTGTCCGAAAACGCCGATATTATCGGCACGGCCTGTTTTTTTTTCGTTGCGGCAGGGGGCCGTCGCCGGGGCCGAAATAGACTTGACAGCACTGCGGCTGCGCGGTTAAATCGCTATTCCAAGGGCGATTAGCTCAGTTGGTTAGAGCGCACGGATCACACCCGTGAGGTCACAGGTTCGAGTCCCGTATCGCCCAGTTGGCCGGCCGGAGGTAAAAATATTCTTTCGGTCCGGAAAAGAATATGCTTGCATTGGTCGGCCCGACGTGGGATAATGCCCCTCATATTGGAATGATAGCTTAAGTCGTTAAGTTATTGAGTATTAGCGAGTGCAGGTAAACCTCAAAGACAACCTTCCATCTAATGCCGTCATTTCTCTTTCTTTGATAAAATGTATAGTGCGTTGAGAATTGATGGTGTCTTGTCTGACGGAAAGCATTTTCTTGAAACCGGTATCGGAACAGGCGTTCTTACTGGTCAGGGCGCATCGTGTGCTCAGATAACCGATAATTTTTCCCGCACCTAACCCTATCGTGTTTTAATGATGCAATTTCCGGAAAGGACAAGTATGAAGATTTATGTTGGTAATTTATCGTATGATGTAGCCGAAGATGACTTACGGCAGGCGTTCAGTGAGTTTGGCGAAGTGAAATCCGTCAATCTTCTCACGGACAGACAGACGGGCCAGTCCAAAGGATTTGGTTTTGTCGAGATGGCCGAAGTCAGTGAAGGCCAGGCCGCGATCAAGGAAATGAACGGCAAAGAATTTATGGGCCGTGAATTAAAGGTCGATCAGGCCAAGGAGCGCCCCGCCCGCAGCGGTGGCAGAGGCGGTTTCGGTGGCGGCGGCGGTGGCGGACGTCGATTTGGTGGCGGCTATGGCGGCGGAAACCGCGGCGGAAGCCGTGGCGGTGGACGTGACGGCGGCAGCCGGGGCGGCGGAAACCGGTACTAAGCATCGCGGTGCAGATGAGCATACAGCACGGCGGCGATTGTCATCGCGTTGATGACGGGGCCGCAGTGTCAGCGAGCGTTGGTTTTTGGGTCCCTTTGGACCGGCGCTCTCAAATAGTTAGGAAAGGGATTTTTGAGTTAGGCCCCATAACGGGCCGGGAGTAGTAAAAATGAGTACAGGTAAAGTAAAATGGTTCAATGACAGCAAAGGTTTTGGTTTTATTTGCCCGGATGACGGTGGCGACGATCTGTTTGTCCATCACTCCGAGATCGTCTCGCAGGGCTATGCCTCTTTGGCAGAAGGCCAGTCTGTCGAGTTCGAAGTTGGCGAAGGCAAAAAAGGCCCGTGCGCAACAGCCGTCAAACCTTGCTAATGGTATAGCAGTTGTTTGGTTGAACTCAGAAAGCCCCTTGTGAAAACGAGGGGCTTTTTTTATTGACACTGCCGCCGATAAATGGCGTAGTTCGATGTAATAGACAAAGAATGCCGGCATTTATACCCTTCAGGGTAATAAATTCCCGCACGCAAGCCATGACTTACGGTAGCAACTCTACATAGCCTCGCAGAAATGGGCAACTTCAATCGTGATCAGTATAATTGTCTTTAAGGTCTTGTTGTCCTTTTAAAAGCTGCTTTACCTTGGCAGCACGACACAGTACAATAGTGCGATACAGTGAATCTTTTTGAAGTCAGGAGGCCAACCATGCAGCGACGTGAATTTTTAAAACGCGGAGTACTGACGACGGGACTGATGACCATGAGCAATCTCAATCTTTTTGCCGATCCCAACAATCCCCCGCTTCCTACGGAACATCGGCCGGGATTTATCCCCAAACGTAAATACGGCAAAACCGACATCATGCTTTCCGTGATCGGGTTCGGGGGCATTGTCGTGATGGGTCACGAACAGGAACAGGTCAATCGGATTGTTGCCGAGGCCTTTGAACGCGGCGTGAATTATTATGACGTCGCCCCGTCTTACGGCAAGACCGAAGCCGAAACCAAGTTGGGGCCGGCGCTGCAGCCGTATCGCGAGAAGGTCTTTCTGGCCTGCAAGACAACCGAGCGCACCTACGCCGGAGCGAAAGAAGAATTCGAGGCCTCGCTGAAACGTCTCAAGACCGACCATTTCGACCTCTACCAGCTTCACGCCATCACCGACGTGGCCAAGGACGTGGACGCTGCGTTTGCCGACGACGGCGCGATGAAACTGCTGATCGAGGAAAAGAAAAACGGCCGCATTCGGTATCTGGGTTTCTCGGCGCATTCTCACGCGGCAGCATTAGCGGCGATGGACCGGTTTGATTTTGACTCCACATTGTTCCCGGTGAATTTCGCCGGCTACCTCAAAGGCGAATTCAGTCCCGAGGTCATTGAAATTGCCCGTCAAAAAGAGATGGCGATCCTGGCCCTGAAGATATTCGCGCGGCAGCGGGCGCCGAAAGACGATCCCGTTCGACAGGAGTATCCCAAGTGCTGGTATCAGCCGATTACCGATCTCGATGAGGCCAAACTGGCGATGGCGTTTACACTCAGTCAGCCGGTGACTGCGGCGATTCCGCCGGGGGATGTGCGGCTGTTTCGGATGGCCCTGGACCTGGCGACCGACATGAAACCGGTTACCGAACGACAGATGGAAAAGCTCAAAAAATGGGCCGCGGAGATGAACCCGATCTTCTCTAATCAGGCATAATCCCCATTTCCCTAAAAAACAGCGTTTATTGCGCGGCAATGTCTTTTTCGAAGTGCATTAAAGTCGTTCCCGCGGATCCAGATTTATCGGGATATTACCCTGAAGGGCATTACTCGTCGGTTTACTCCGGCGTTTGGATATCTCCTTTAATGAGTTTGAACAGTGGGTTGTCGGTGCCGAGGATCAATTTCGTCTCCTGACCGCCAATGGAGTTTTCATACAGTTCGAGTGTTTTAATAAAGCGATAGAACTCGGGGTCTTTTTCGTAGGTATTGGCATAGATCTGGGTCGATTCGGCATCGGCGGCCCCTTCGATTTCGCGGGCCGTCTTGTAGGATTCCGACAAGATCGTCCGTATATCACGCTCTTTATCTCCCATGATACGCTCATATTCGCCTTCGCCTTCCGACGTATATTTCTTGGCGATCCGCAGGCGTTCTTCGATCATCCGGCCTTCGACCTCTGCCTTGACGGTTTCAACATAGATCAGACCCTTGATCAGGACGCCGCCTTCGTGAATACCAATGCCGTACTCCTCGCAGGATTTGCGTGACGTATCAGTGATCTCTTTTACAATCACGGGTCGCCCTTCGGTCAGTTTACTAACCTTGGTCGTTTCCTGCAGCTCTTCTTCAGCGACTTCCATAGGGCGGTTATCCGTGCGGACGACCTCAATGAGGTTGCGCTTGGTGATTGAGTTTCGCGTGGAGGAGTCGATGATGTCGTCCAAACGGGCCAGCGCCTGTTCGGTTGTTTCCACCGAACGCATGAACTGCAGCGGGTCCTCGATATACCAGCGGGCAGTGCTGTCGACCCAGATATATTTTTTATCTTTGGTGGGGATTTGTTCGGGGTAGCCGTTCCAGCGAAGCAGCCGCCGCTCAAACTTGTTAACCTGCTGGATGAACGGGATTTTAAACCGCAGTCCCGCCCCCATTGAGACGGTAATCCCTTCATCATTATACTTTTTCTTGAGCCGGGCCTGGACAGCTTCGGCCTTGACGCCTTCGATGGGGTTAATAATCACCTTAACGGGCTTGCCGAACTGGGTGACGACCGCCTGCTCGGACTGGTCAACAATATAAACGGATGCGACCGTGATAAGTGCCACGACAACGATCGCTGCTTCGATTAACAGCCGAACAAGACTTTGATGTTTGACGGGTATTGTTTTGTTATCTTCATATATGTCCATAATTGACCTCACTTTGAAGGGGTTACGTTATCCAGATCCAGTTTCATTAAGATGCCGCCGTCGGCGCCGCCCTGTTCAATGATCCATTTTTCCGGAATCTGCGGCAGGACTTTACCCATGGTTTCCAGATAAAGCCGTTGTCGGGTGATGGTCGGGGCCTTTTGATATTCGGTCAGGATCTTTTCAAATTTATTCACATCCCCCTGTGCCTCATTGACACGCTCGGCGGCATATCCTTTGGCTGCTTCGATAACACGTTGAGCTTGTCCTCTCGTTTTCGGAACCACTTCATTGTATTGCTTCATCGCTTCATTGATGCGCTGTTCCTTTTGCTGGAGGGCCTTGTTGACTTCGTTAAATGCCGGACGAACGCGCTGCGGCGGATTGGAGGACTGCATCTTGACCGTCACAATATGAATACCCGTTTCATAATTATCCAAAAGCTGTTGAAGCATTTTTTCGCCGGATTTCTCATATTCGGTTCGCCCGATGGTGATGGCCTCATCCACGCTGCCGTTGCCGACCAGCTGCCGCATGACCGCCTGACTGCAATCGCGAATGGTCTGACGTGCATTGCGAACGTTAAACAGGTACTGCCGCGGGTTTTTGATCTTGTACTGCACGATCCACTCGACATCGACGATGTTCAGATCGCCGGTCAGCATGATATATTCGCGCTGCAGCAGTTCCTTGGCAAAGCTCTGTAAATTGCCGGAGCTGCTGCGGGATTCGCCGCTTTCACGGATGAGATTGACCAGTGCTTCCCGGCTGTACCGGCCGGACTGAATTTCATCGATGCCAAGGTATTGCGAATCAACACCGGCTTTGACGGTACGAAATCCGAATTCTTCTTTCTGCACGCTCTTGACGGGAACCCCAATGGCCTTTTCGATGCCGAAGGGCAGTTTTAGATGAATGCCCGGCTCCGTGATGCGGTTGTACTTGCCGAACCGCTTGACCACGCCGGCGGAATTGGTTTCGATCGTATAGAGCGAGGTCATGACCCCATAGACGACAAGCACGGCGATAACGGCCCATCGTATGATCCTCCAGATCACAATCGGATTGATCTGCTGAGGAGAGTTGATCCTTCGTACATTAAACGTGTGTGCCATGATTGTTTCCTTTCATTGAAACAATTTGAATTGCCATTTCTGTAGTTTGTTATAATCGTTATTGATTAAATGGCAACGTTTTTTTATCGGGAATCCGCATTGATTCCCAAAAACGGGCTATTACCTATAGTAAAGATGCCGAAAACAGAAGAGTGTTGCAGAAAAAATCGTGAAAAAAAAGCCCGGAACGGCAGTGCCGGGAAAATATATTTCAGAGCCAAAGGCTCGGAAGGTTGTTAGCCGGAGGTGTAAACCTCCGGAAAGGAATGCTCACTCAAACACACAAGCCCCGGAGGGGCGACAGGTTGGCTATCATTTCTTTCGCCCCCTCAGGGCTTAAATATCCTGAGACCCTGCTACCGGGGGCTCACGCCCCCGGCTGATATGGAACGACCTTTGTCAAGTTATCATTTTGTTATTTTTACATTTTCTTGAAAACACTTCCAGGTGCAGGCGGCTTCGACGATGAATCAGTCTGATATTC
>JAOUFG010000098.1 GCA_029858345.1 Phycisphaerae bacterium | reverse complement strand
CCAGTTGCAAAAACACATCAATACCGCAATGGCATCCCCGGCGGACTGGATGCCCTGGAACTACAACGACCGGTTGCAAAGCATTGGCGCCTCAAAATAATTTTTTTCAGCATTGCCGAAAACTCACACTACAAAGGCCAATAGCTCGGAATTCTACAAAAATGTGATTTTATAAACCTCTTAATATCAGGGGCTTATAAAAAAACTAAAAAGTTGTACAGTTTTTAATAGCTGTTTATCGTTTTTTTCCGTAAAAAAGCAACTCTTCCATTTTCGGGATATGTATCGAGTCAAGCTGGCGCTCTAATTTTAATATCTGCTTGTATTTTCGGGTAGGTTTTCCGGCATAATACCGGCGTTTTAGTTTCTTATAACGTTCTTCCAGTTTTCTATCCAGTACAAGAAAATATCCCATTTGTCCAAACCGACCTAATCGGGATTCGTTCCGGCTTTCATAAGACAAATTATGACAATGCCGACAACCAAAGTATTTTCCAGATGCAAGGTATAGGGTTCCAACTCTGCGCCCGCAATAGACTCCATCGACAGTCAATGGACAGATAAACCAATACCGAACACCCCCTAAATGGCAGGGAGTTGTCGTCAGAGGTATTTTATAGTCAAGATCGGTCTTCTCGCCGGTATATCCGTTTGTATTCGTGTAATTGACTTTTGCATACAACTGATGAATATCAACCCAAATTCCAATAGAGGTTTCATGTCCAGAGAGTCGGCGTGTCCAGGTCAGAGTTGAACCGCAATGCCCCCTCAATAGCCCAAATTCTTTCAGTTTAAAGATACTAAGCTGGGTTGCTTGCTCTACGGTTGTCTTTGAATCATAATACCATCGTCCCATGATCTATTTTCCTTTTGCCGAAATCAATAGAGATTCTCACACTTAAATACTTGCTTGTCGAGTAGGTACTTCTAACATGTACCCGCCCCCGCCTTCCTTGGGGGGGGGTCTAAAAAAGCATTCTTTTCTGTTCATTTATTCTCAATCCGATTCTCCGCTGAATGGTTTCACAAGGGCCTGTATTGCCGCCTTGATATGCTCCGGCAGATAGGGGCAAAAACCCGCCCCGGCGCAGACAATCCGCCCCATAATCCGCCCTAATGGGAAAACGGCCCCCGTAGTGATTTTGGGGGCCGATTGTAAAGACTTGTAAAACAACAACTTAAAAAGTCGGGGTGACAGGACTTGAACCTGCGACCTCATGACCCCCAGTCATGCACTCTAGCCAAACTGAGCTACACCCCGTTAAGCCCGCATTATAGCGTATCAGCATGGTACGGCAACACTTTTCTTTCTATAATCATCAGGGGAATGCCTGAAATTCCCCTCGGTACCCATTTTCATTTAGAGCAGGATGCCCATTACCCTTAAGAAAATGTAAGTCTTTTGAGGAATATCCACTTGTCGTCTCCGGGAGCATAGAATTCCTTGACCTCTGCGGCCAGATCATAGCCGTTTCGTTCATAGAAACGCCGAGTCGGCAGGTATCGCTCCGAACCGCTGGTTTCGATGACGATCATCCGTCCTTTTTGCTGTCGTATTTTCGCTTCGGCAAAGTGCAGTAACTTTGAGCCGATGCGGTTCCGCTGCTGTGCGGGATCGACCGCAATCCAATACACATCAAATGTTCCCAATGTACAGGGCGTCGCTCCGTAACAAATCCAACCCGCAACCTGACCGCCGACCTCGGCCACATACGACTGATAAGTGCATCCGAGCTTGTTCATCGCAGCGTCATCGAATACTTCACAGGCAATCTCTATCTCGACCGGCCGGAAAAAACCGGTTTTTTTGACAATATCAATGACCGCTGGATGGTCGGCAACCTGCCCCTTTCGGATTTGAACGTCATCCGGTGTCTTCAGCATAGGGTTTCCTTATGTTTCGATGGGGAAGCAGTGGAAGGATCCTTCAGGCGGCCCTGGGTATTGGTCAATACCGTCCAGACGAACCGTTCGTAAGGAATGCCGGCGGCTTCGATGGCCGCGGCAAAACCCGCATCCGGCGAAATATCCGGATTCGGATTGACTTCGAGAATAAATGGGGCCATATCTTCATCGAGACGAAAATCCACTCGGGCATAATCGCGGCACCCTACCGCCTTAAACGCCGCCGCCGCAAGCGATTCCACTCGCAACGCAACATTCTCCGGCACATCCGCCGGGATCTTGCGGGGCGTATTGTTATAACCGAACGAATCCTTCTGCCACTTGGCGTCGTAATCCACAATTTTGGTCTGTGAATCCGAAAAGGCGCTGAAATCGATCTCCGCCAGCGGCAGGACTTTGATTTTTCCATTTCGCTCAATCACCGAAACATTCAGTTCCCGCGCCGGGATGAATCGCTCCACAATGACCGGTTGGTTAAACTCGCGATGCAATTTTTCAATCAGTGCATCGCCCTGCTTCCGTTCCTCCGGCAGCGAAAGAACCGATTCGGCGGTAATGCCTTCGCTGGCATCACAGAACGCCGGCTTAAAAATATAGCGACCTGCCGATACCTGAGCCCAGTCGGCTTTCTGTTGCGGATAAATAACAACCCCCTCTGAACACGGCAGTCCAGCATTACGCAGGATAGCCTTGGCGTAAATCTTGTTCTGTGACAGCAGCAGCGCAGGCGTATCATTACCGGTGCAGCGTTTGCCGAACGCCCGGCAAACCGCCGGCACATAGCAGGCCTGCTCAATCGAACACAAAAATTCCTCGGCGAGATTAAAAATAAGACTCTCCCGGCGTGCCCCCAGTACCTGCGTCAAATGCCGCAGATTTTCGAGCGCCAGCACCTCGCTGCCAACCCCCAGCACATCCAGCGACTGTTCGACCGCACGGACTTGGTCCATCACTCCCGCCCGGCTCTCATACAGCAGATCGTCCGACGAACCAAACGTGTTATGCAAAATCAGGATATTTTCCATGTCTTTTGGCTCCCGGCACCTGTACGCCTGAAGGCATTTTCAAGAATGGTTCCGATCAGTGTATCATAGCTGACCCCCTCCTGTGTCGCAATCATCGGCAGGTCGGAATGCTCAGGGTGCAACCCCGCCAGCGGATTCACCTCAATAAAACAGGGCTTGCCGTCACTGTCACAGCGGATGTCCACACGACCGGCATCCCGGCACTGGAGTACCTGATAGCAGCGAAGGGCGAGCTGTTCGACCTGGTTTTTGAGGGCGGGATTATCCTGCAGGGGATGATAGTAAATACGGGACTCGCACTCTTCCTTGTTCAGGTAGGAGTAGATCGCCGGCTCGTCTTTTGAGACTAATTCGATCTCCATCGTCCCCAGCACCGAAGCCCCCTCGCCGGTCCCGAGAATACCAACCGTAAACTCACGACCCGGCAAAAACTCCTCCACCAGTACCGGCTGTCCATACCGGCTCAGCAATTCGGCGCAAACGGCTTTGAGCTTGGTAACATTTTCGATTTTCGAATTCTGGTCGATTCCTTTACCGGTACCCTCGGCCAGCGGTTTGGCAAACAGCGGATACGTCAGCTTTATCGCGTCAATATCGGCCATTGTTTTAACCACTGCAAACGCCGGCGTTGCCAGACTGTGATGGGCCACCCATTGCTTGGCCATCGCCTTGTCCAGCGTCAACGCACAGACCAGCGGATCCGAAAAAGTGTAAGGAATGCCGTACATTTCCAACAGCGCCGGTACATACGATTCCCGGCAGCGTCCCCCGATACCCTCGGCGATATTAAACACCATATCCCAGCGATGCCCCGCGGCCAGTTTCAGACTCAACGTCTGGCCGTGACCGATTCGTTCTGTCCGGTAGCCGCACCGCTCAATTGCTTCCTGTAGAAGCCGGATCGTCGCATCCGAGTCAAACTCGGCAACGTCTTCTTCCGAATACCCCTCGGCCAGATACTCACTTCGCAGGTCATAGACCAAGCCCACCAATCGTTTCATTTTTTAGATTCCTGATTAAGATGATAGCTCTTTACCTGTTGACGCATCACACCCGCAAAGCTGTTAAACAAGGCAACGGATCCGGTCGTGAGATTCCTCCGACTGCAATCGCCCTCTTGGACCACCAGTGTCGACAGATTCGCAACAGCCCGTGCTGCGCCGATTTTTTTCATCGTTTCCGGCATCAACGCACGGCATTGTGAGCGGCGTAATGGCTGATTGCGGTCCAAGACATCGTACAACAAATAAGGCGCAGGCCATCCGCCGACGGGCATTTCGTACGCGGTATTGGCAACTGGCATCACGGTGCGATAGACACGCGCAATTCGGATCATAACAACGGCTCCGTTGAATATCTTTTCAGACAGATATCTTACGCGTCAAACAGATAACCGGTTGACGATGACGGTCCCTTTGGGGCGGTGATTTTATCACGGCGACCCATGCGCTGCGTATGCGCCGGCATAATCACATCGGCCTTGCCGGATGCCAGTTCCCACACGCCCGGTTCACTAACCATTGTCACCGTCTCCGGTTCCATATCCACACCCGGTTCCGGATAGCTGACAAGAAAACCTTCATAGTTTCGCAGGACCGTATGCGTCGGACTCATCGAAACCACATAGGTCGGCAAAACCGGTATTTTGCCGCCGCCGTGCGGTGCATCCACGACAAACGTCGGGATGGCGATGCCGCTGACACGGCCGCGAAGGTATTCCATGATCTCCATGCCCTTGCGGACGGACGTGCGGAAATGCTCGACGCCTCGCACCAGGTCGCACTGGTACATATAATACGGGCGAACGCGGGTACTGATCAGCCCCCGGCACAATTGCTCGATCACCTGCGGGTCATCATTAATACCGCAAAGCAGGACCGTCTGGTTGCCCAGCGGGATTCCCGCATCGGCCAGTTTTGCACAGGCAGCGCGGGCTTCATCGGTCAACTCATTGGGGTGATTAAAGTGCGTATTGATCCAGAGTGGATGATATTTCTTGAGCATATTCACTAAATCGTCGGTAATCCGCATCGGCAACACCACCGGCACACGGGTTCCAATACGAATGACCTGTACCGACGGCACCGACCGCAGCATACTCAAGACCGCTTCGATCGCGGCATCGGACATGGTCAGCGGGTCACCGCCGGAAATGATCACATCCGTGATTTCCGGGTGATTGAACAGATATTCCTGTGCCTGACGCATCCGGCGGGCGGAAATCGCGGTCTCACGTGTTCCGGCGATACGCTTTCGCGTACAGTGGCGGCAGTACATTGAACACATGGTCGTTGCAATCAACAGGGCGCGGTCGCGGTAACGGTGCACCAACCCCGGCACGGGCATATCCTGATGTTCTTCCAGCGGGTCGTCCGTCAAACACGGCGGATCATACATCTCCTGGATATTCGGGACACTCATTCGAAAAACCGGATCCGATAGGTCCGCCTGCTGGATAATGGAGGCATAATACGGCGTGATGGCCATGGGGTATTTCTCGATGACGTTCTGCAGTTCATGCCGCCGGGAAAGCGAAGAGACATACTTAGCCAACTGGTCCAACGACCGGATGCGATTGCGGATCTGCCACCGCCAGTCATTCCACTGGGGCAGCTTTTTGAAAAGGGGTTCGTTTTCTGCTTGGGGGGAGGACGGTCCCTGAACCGCCCTCATGGTACTTGGGGGTTCTGATGACTGCTCTTCCGTGAGTTCTTGTGTAACCGATACATTTTGCTGCTCCATGGTTCAGCATTCCTTTCTATACGTTTGTAAAAGACATTTATTGAACCAAAAACGAGGATAGACTTTTCACAAAACTCTGACGCAGGGGTTTGATACCGGTTTCGATTTCCTCGGACTCCATCCCGATCATCGCGAAAGAAAAGAAACCAAACACAAATCCCGCAACAGCACAGGCAAATCGCCGAATCCTTAACATATCCATTTTTTCACTTACATAGGGCGACAGCAAACTCTCGATCGCTTCGAAGTACCGGTTAAACGGTTCCTCCATTTGCTCGGTAATCCGCCGATCCAGTTTCAGGAATAATCGCCCCTGAAACAATAAAATAAACTCTTCCTGATTCTCCAGAAAGAACTGATAATGCATATTGATAATGTGCTCAAGCGCATCCTCAATCGTCGCTCCGGCATCCATATTCCGGAGTTTTCCAATCAACTTTTCAATGGCCTGATCAATTAAACAGCCCATAATTTCCGCTTTGTCGCTGAAATGGCGGTAAAAAGTACCCTTTCCCAAATCAGCACGCTGCGTAATATCGTCAATGGTCGCTGCATCGACTCCATACTCACTGAAAACCTCCAAAGCCGCACTCAAAAGCTTCTTTTGAGTTTTCGCAACCCGTTTTTCAGTCCTGTTAACGGGCTTTCTTGGAATTTCAACAATTCCGTCTCTTTTGTTTCCTGATGGCTCGATGGTCATTATTGACTATATAGTCACTTTCGACTATTTAGTCAATAAACTTTTTCTCATTTTTATGTAAAAATACAAATTTATAGGTATATACGGCTACAGATTTACCACTTTAAGACCGAAATCAACCGAAACGGACGTCGGAATCGTTATTCAAAAGGCCTTATGGTGTTTCCCCATCTTGTTCGGCATCAGAACCTATCCCCAGCCCCATCATTTTATCTTCAAGTATTTGCTGCGTCTGGTCCAGTGTTTTAAATCCCTCTTCTGCCATAGGAATCGAACTGTTATCGATTTGAGCGGAATTCTCAACAACATAAGGTGTGATAAACATCAGCAATTCGTTATTGGTCACCTCCGTTTCATTATGCTTAAAAGCACCGCCGAGAACCGGTAAATCTCCCAGCAGCGGCACCTTGCGCTCAATACTTGAATCGTTTTGAAACAGAATGCCGCCCAGCATAATGGTTTCGCCGTCCTGGACGATCACATGCGTTGTTGTATCCAGTTTGCTGGTGGCAATGTTGCCATTGATGATTTCCGGCAAGACCTGAGAAATATTCAAGTTAATTGTTGTATCGACCGCCTTCTCCGGAGTAATGTTGGGCCGGATCCTTAACGTCACACCAACCGGACGATAATTATACTGCCCTTTTGTCGCTGTTCCCTCTGCACTGGTATTTTCACTGACAATAAACGCAACCTCCTGTCCGCGGAAGAAAACCGCTTCTTCATTATCTTTGGTCCACAGAGTCGGCTGATTAAGAATCCGGGCTTTGGCGTGTTTTTCAAGAAATTCGATCAGCGTGTTGATATTCGCACCCGATGACAGCGTAAAGGATCCTCGTTCAAAGCCGGTTGAAAGCTCCGTTATGGCGCGGACGGAATTTTCCGTCAGCTCGCCAAAGGCGGACGGATTCGTGCTGAATTGGACACCGAGAGATGTGACACTGCTGTGATCTACAGATAAAATAACCGCCTTGATCATAACCTGCTTGCCCGGTTGGTCCAGTTCTTCAATCATGGTCACCATATCACCCATATACTCCGGCGGTGCTAAAACCAGCAGCGCCTTGCTCCGCTGAACCGGGACGAATCTAACCTTGCCAATCAAATTACTGGTCGGCAGTGCCTCATCCGCTCCGGTTCGAGCAATTCCGGCATTCCACCATGGCTTGATCTCCCCCGGATTACTGTTTTGCGAATCGGGATCATTGCTGCTGTTATTGGTTTTTTGATTATTGCTGCCGGAAGTACTTGTGTCATTGTTATAATCACTGAGCCCCCGACGTGTTCGGCGGATTGTTGCCACCGTTCCCGGTTCATTCAGGATGGCGTTCAACTGATCACACAGGTCCTCGCTGTCGGCATACTTGAGGGTAATCACCTTAGGCACCTCGGCTACTTCCTGTCGATCCAGTTCCCGAACCAGATCTTCAACCACATCATACGCTTCCGGGATTTTGCTGATCACAATAATCTTTTTGGTTTCGGGTACGGCTTCAAAAGAAAGCTGGCCGTATAAATTTCCGACGATTTTCTTTTTGGCATCACTCCCCCCCTCGTTATACCACCACCAGGGACGTGATGCTTGTGTCTGTTCGGTAAACAAGGTTGATAATAATTCGGCCATTTGTTTCGAATCGGAATTCTGCAGTACTATAACCCGATAGGGCTGTCGTTCGATATTCAACGGCACATCCCATTCTTCAATTTGCTTAGAGATCTTCTCGATATTTTCAGGAGAGGCAATGACAGTCACTTTCCCGGCCGTCGGATACGAAATCACTTTAACCGTATCGGAGCTTTTTTCATTGCCGCCATCGCGATAGCTGTAGTAGGACCTATATCTTGAACTGGATTGCTGCTCGCCGTAAAGCTCATCGATGTTCTCTTTGATCTGATCGGAATCCGCATATTTTAATTCAAATGTTTTTTCATCAAAGATCCCGGACGTAGGAAGGTCAATTTCCGAAATCAAGGCCTCCACGATCTTGCGGTTTTCTTTACTGCCGAAAACCACAATCTGCCGGGCCTGACGCAGCGGCTGCACAACGATATTGGCCTTCAATTGCGAACCGGGCATTTCCGCCAGCGTTTTCCCAACCGCATTGGCCACTTCCATCACATCCACATATTTGATCTGGACAACGCTCTGCTCCGATGAAACCTCGTCTTTCTTGTCAAGCTCCTCAACCCATTTTGCAACCTCTCTGATATCTTCCGGGGCGCCTTTGGCAATAATCCATTTGCGGCGCTGTTCCGGAATCAGCAGCAGCGGCATCTTCGTTGATGTAACAAGTATAGAGGATGCTTGCCCGCCGCCTTTTGACCCGCCACCGCCTTTTGACCCGCCGCCTTTGAAACGCCCGCTTGCCTCATTGGAAATAATCAACTCAATAAGCTGTACAATTTCACTGGGGTCGCCGTTTTCCAGCTTGAATACCTGGGTCGTAAACTGTCCGTACTCAGGAACATCAAACTGTTTGATGATTTGCTCAACACGCTGAAGATTTTCAACTGTATCGATGACAGCCAGGATTCCTGTACTGTCATCAGCCGTCACATTTCCATACTCCGCGGTCAACGGTGTCACTATTTCCTGGAGCCGGGATGGAGAGTAATTTTCAATTTTAAAATACTTCTCGACAATCTGCGATTTATCAATAACTTTTGCCAGTGGTTCATCGAAGCCCAGTGTTGGGACAACACCATATTTGGCCTTTGAAAGCGGTTTCAAATAAATCGCGCCCTGGGCCTCTTCAGGAGCATATCCCTTGGCACGCAAGGCCGCATAAATCAAGGACAATGCCTGCATGCGGGGCAGTTCTTTTGTGGCATAAATCGTGATTTTCTGTTTCATGACCGCATCATCATACGGAATCACCGGCTTGCCGGTCCATTCGGCAATTGTCTTGATGATTTGTTTCATCTCAACATTATTCAAATTAATCTTTTCCGGCCTTTCTCCCGGAGGGGTATTGGGATCCCCGGCGGCATTCTTTTCTTCCGAAGGCATGTTCGGGTCCTGAACGGCTTTCTTCTCGTCCGGAAGCGAATTGGAATCCTGAACACCTTTTTCTTTTGTGCCCTGCCCGGCGGCTTCTTTAGCACCTTCTTCTTTGGGCGGTTCCTGTGAATCAGTCTTTTTCTTATTCGCTTTGGGCTTCTCAGCGGACAGTTCGGGTTGAGCCGGCCCATCAGAGACAGCCATCTTTTCTTTTGTTTCCTGAGCGGGTTTCGCTTGCGGGGCCGGATTCTGATGATTGACAATATTGGCTGCAATCAGTGCAACAATCCCAAGAATAACAATGACCCCTATTGTCCATTTTGTTCGATTCATTTTTGCTCCTCGGTCAATATTTATAATTTCCGTTTATCGTTTAACCCTGACCGGCTTTCATCTGTTCGAGCATGGTATCCGCCTGGCCGCTGTCAACCATTTCCTGTGCTTCATCCAGCCGCTTTTTTTTCTGCTCTTCAGACATATTCGCCCATTCCTGCTTGGCGCTTTCGACCTGATCGGCAGGCATCGCCTCGAACAGTTTTATCAGAAAAGCCCGTAGCTCAGCTGAAACCTCCATCCCCAGCCAGGCCAGAGGATCATCCGCGGCCTGGACGGCAACCGGTTCAGCACTTGGCTTCGGATGTTTTTTAATCGCTTTCTCATTGGGCCTTCTTTTTTCGATCTTCATCTTTGGTTTTTCAATCGCATTTCCCGAAGAACTCGTCAGCAGCGGCGACAGTTTCATCTCCTTCCCCCCCCAAAGAATCGTGACCTGAGTTGGTTCGATTTTAATAATCTTGGCACCAGACTGTTCCTCGCCCACCTTGCACCATTTGTTGTTAATGAGTGCGCTGTCACCAAGAATCCCCGACACCTGCGGCGGCGAGGGCTTCTTTTCCTCCGGACAAAAAATTCCTTTTTCTTTCAGCTTCGTAACTTCTTTTCCATACGCCTCCAGATACTCCTTTACCTTACTATCCTGGGTATCGAGAAATTCCATAGCCGCGGCGACCCTTCCGGAAATTGACCGTTTTTGAAAAAAACCGCCAACCGTTTTTACGGCAGTACCAAGGCACAACAAAATTAAAAGACAAAAAGAGACTGTAGCATCTTTACAGAGTTTCTTTCTATCCTGTTTTTCGTTTTTCACCGTTTCTGTTCCAATGTAATGTATTTATCGTTGTCTTCTGATCAGCCAGGTATAGGTCTCGCTGCAT
>JAOUFG010000190.1 GCA_029858345.1 Phycisphaerae bacterium | reverse complement strand
GAAATCTCAATCAGGTTGGAAAGGAAATTATCCGGCGATGTCGAATGCCATGAGGACGTCGCCGTGGCGGATGTACAACCGTTTTCCGCAAACCACCGGATGAGCCCAGTGCTCTTTTTCGCCGAGCGTGATCTGAAACGAACTGACAGGACTGAAACCATCCGGTGTTGCCTTGACCAGTCCGACGGTTCCGCTTTTTTCCTCATAACAGTAGAGCATTCCGTCGGCATAGGATAAACTGCCCTTGTTTCCCCACTTCTCTTCATAGAGGATTTTCCCTGTGTCCCAATCCACACAGGCCCATTTACCCTGCTTATTACTTTGCCAGTTGGCTCCATAAAGTTTGCCGTCAACCAGAATGATTCCCCCATGGTGGTTATCAAACCCCTGATTTCTCCATACCTCCTCGACAGACGCTCCGTCGGCCGACAGCTTCAATTGGATCGACCCCATATCATAACCACTGGAGACAACGATTTTTCCATCCTTGACGATCGGGGTGTTCGGATGATTGCCACTAATTTCCCCCGTAATATAGTTTGATGTCGGGTAACTGAATGCAACTTGGCCTGTTTTTGCGTCAATGCCCATGATATGGTTGGCCGTCATAGTAGCAATCAGCGTCTTACCCGCCCAGCCAAAGGCAACCGGCGAGCAAAAAGCACTTTTGTCGCCGTTGGGCGGAGTAGTCCATATCACGCTGCCGTCTTTTTTATCCAAGGCCACAAAAAGAGCTTTTTTACCTCCAACGGTAATGATGATTTTGCCGTCCACAACAAGCGGTGATTCGGCATAGCCCCAATTGGGATACTGACCTTCAAATTGCCCATAAATATCAACCAGCCAACGCTTGTCGCCGCTATCGGCAGCGAAACAGGCAACTTGTCCGGTACCGCTGATAACATAGACGCATCCATCGTTGACAGTCGGCGTACATCGTGTACCGGGATGCGAGCGTTTCCACTCGGGACCATAGTCAACCTGCCAGAGTCGGCTGCCGTTCATATCAAAACAGGTCAGCAACCCATTCTCTTCCAACATCCCGGTAATATAAATCTTTCCGTCGGCGATGGCTACGCTGGAAAAGCCGTGACCAATGCCTTTGGCGGACCAAAGCATTTTTGGACCGTCCGCGGGCCATTGCTTTAAGAGGCCTGTTTCGGTGCTGATGTTATCTCGTTTGGGGCCTTGCCATTGCGGCCAGTCCTGTTTCAGGGATGCGGCGGATTGTTGTGTTTCATCTTTTTTCCGAACATCGATGCACACCAGTTTCCCCGGAACATCTTTTTTAACATCACGGACATAGATATATCCGTTCGCCAATATCGGCATTGTCCAGCACTTGCCCGTTAAAACCTCTGCGGAGGCAATGGGCTGGTATCCTTCCGACGTTGCTTTGACGATATAGAGGGTTCCGTTTTCACCGAGGACGATTAATTTATGTCCGGCGGCAGAAAGGGACCCCTTTTTCGGGGCCTTTTCAGCCCAGACCTGCTCGCCGGTCTTCCAGTTGACACACACAAGCTGGTTGGCATCGATGCCATACAGGAAACCGTCGATCAATACGGGACCGCTCAATTGAGAACGCATGTTTTTATTTTCCCAAACGAGCGTCGGCTCCGAACCGGAAATATCAATCAACGCGCACCCATGATTGTAGCCGGAGGTAACGAAAATCTTGTTTTCAAAAATGACCGGATCGGACGCATTAACGTCATATTTTGTTTCCCAAGGATACGACCAGAGAATAGCACCCGTTTTGGCCTCAATCCCCACCACCGTATTCTTACCTAAAATACAGACACATGCCTTGCCATCCTGTTGATACGGGACGGCAGTCGCATAGCCCGACGCCCCTTTGTCGCTTTGCCAGACAATTTCACCGTTTTTCCGATTTAATGCCAGACCCGCGGTGCCGGCATTGTAAATAACCATTTCATCCATGATCAGAGGAGAACTTGAATAACCCCAGTTCGGCGGATCGAACGGCATTGTCTTTTCCCAAATAACATCTCCTGAATCGGCATCGAGACAGAAAGCCACGCCTTTTTTACTGAGCGTATAAACCTTTCCATCGTTTATGGTCGGAGTCGCACTGGCCCCGCCTTCATAATTTTTGGGAGCAAGGGGTTCAGGGTATTCATGCCGCCACAATTCCTTGTCTGTCAGCGCATCAAAGCAATAGACCACATCCGTTTCTTTGTTGACATTGCCGACCGTGTAGGCCTTTCCGTTAGCGACTGAGACCGAGGAGAAACCTGTTCCTATTTCAGCGGTCCATGTGATTTCAGGATTTTCCAACGCTTTCGGGTTCCAATCGGTTTCGGTACTGATGCCGTCATAATTGGGACCCCGCCAGTTGGGCCAGTCGGCTGCAAATACGACAGCAGACACACACATCATTGCAACCGAAATAATCTTTTTTGATAACTTCATTGTATCGTTCCTTTATTTTTACTGTCCAATTTCATTTTCGTTCTTTAACCCTTAGTGGAGCCAATAGCTTATGTCGCTTGTAATGATAAAACCGAGCAAGCTCTCTGCGTTTGCTTTTTCGTT
>JAOUFG010000012.1 GCA_029858345.1 Phycisphaerae bacterium | reverse complement strand
CCGTTTGGTCAATCAGTTTTGCTGGCATGGTAAGTACTCCTAAAAAAACAGTTAAACCATGCCACTGTTATCGGACAAATCCAAAAAGTTCCTTGAAATATAACACTATTTCAAGCGAACACCCAAAGAGACAGCCATAACCGACTGTCTATACTCGACTTACATCAATGGCGGGGGTAGGATTCGAACCTACGACCTCCGGGTTATGAGCCCGACGAGCTACCAGACTGCTCTACCCCGCGATTAGTTATATTCTTATAGCACACATGGAACAGACTATCAAGTCTCTGTCTTCAGAGAGCCAGATTTTTCCGAATCTTTTCAGCGATCACCGCCGCTCTTCCATCCGGATATTGGAATGAAGGCCATTGTTTAAATACGCCATCATTCGTTTTCCGTGGAATAATGTGGAGGTGCATATGCTCTACCACCTGTCCGGCAGAAAACCCGTTATTGCAAAGCACATTATAACCATCCGCTTCCATTGCATCTTGAATCGAGGCCGTCAACTTTGGCAACACTTCGCCAATTCGAGCCATTGCCAGAGGTTCGGTTGAATCCACCCGGCAGGTATGTTCTTTGTGAACAACTAACGTATGCCCCTCACTGACCGGATGAACATCTAAAAACGCAAGAACCTGATCATCTTCGTAAATTTTTGTACACGGTATCTGTCCGGCGATGATCTTACAGAAGATGCAATTGTGATCGCTCATCCGACAACAACTCCCTTACGCATAAAAAACAAACGGGTTGATTTGAACGGATCTTACTCTTTGGCCTGTTCGACCAACTGCAGCAGAACCAACTGACCGCCGTCTCCAAGCCGACACTTTGGCAGCTTGATGATGCGGGTATACCCGCCCGCCCGATCCAGATAACGCGGACCTATCTCACTGAAAAGCTTTCCGACAACAGTACCTTTTTTAACCATCTTGCCATCTTCTTCAGCATAGATCGCACGATTGTTGAGCATGGCGATTGCCCGGCGACGGGCCGGCAAGGTACCTTTCTTGGAAAGCGTGATGAGCTTTTCGGCAAATCCGCGTACTTCTTTGGCCTTTTCCAGTGTCGTCGAAACGGTCTCGTGCTCAAATAGTGAAGCGACAAGATTCCGACGCATCGCAAGGCGATGCTCACTTGTTCTACTTAATTGTCGTCCGGCAACTCGATGACGCATATCACACTATCCTTTTTACTGCTTTGGAATTTCTATTTATTTAAACGGTTTTAATCAATTTCGCTCATTCCCAGCTTTAAACCCAGATCGGACAGTTTCCTGAGGATTTCCCGAAGGCTGGTTTTTCCGAAGCTGCGGATCTTCAATAAATCCGCCTCTGTCATCTTAACCAACTGCCCAACCGTCAGAATACGATTGGACTCAAGACAGTTATATGACCGTACTGTCAGGTCCAGTGATTCAATCGACATCTCAAGCTTGGAAACCAGTTCCTCATCTACGCCTTCCTCATCGGTTTTTTCGGTCCAGACTTCTTCCTCGACCGTATCCTCGCCCAGTTGCGAATACTGCACAAATGGGTTGATGTACTTGCGAAGAATTTTGGCCGCTTCGACCAGAGCCATTTCCGGCATTACGGTTCCATCGGTCCAAATTTCAAGGACCAGTTTGTCATAGTTGGTACGCTGGCCAACACGCGTATCCTCTGTCTTATACCGAACACGGACAACCGGAGAGTAAATCGCATCAATATCAATACATCCGAGTTCCTGGTCAAAACGGTCGGCTTCGGCAATCCGCTCAGAGGCCGGTGAATAACCCCGTCCGTTACCAACGGTCATTTCAATCTTAAATTGAACATCTTCAGTCAATGTCGCTAAAACAAGATCTTTATTGACAATCTGGACCGAAGCGTCACATTCGATCATTCCCGCCGTGACCGGACCGGCTTTTTTCACCTCGACGGCGATCGTCTTTGACTCATCACCCTGCAAACGAACGACCAATTTTTTAATATTCAGAATAATATCCGTCACGTCTTCCATAACGCCCTGAATCGATGTAAATTCATGGTCGACACCGGAAATCTTAACGGATTCAACCGCGCTGCCTTCCAGCGAAGACAGTAAAACACGCCGCAGACTATTTCCAATCGTCGTACCAAAACCACGCTCAAACGGTTCGATATAGAATCGTCCATAATATCCGGTCGAAACACTGTCGTCCTTTTCGACCCGCGTGGGTAACTCCAAACCTCTCCAGGTAATTCTCATATTTTTGGCCTCCGGGCATCAGGTGAATGTTCTCAGCAACTCCGTTATCAGGCCCTGATCGGTTCGAGCTGCTCTCTGGTATCCACCAACATTAATATTATTATCTTGAACAGAACTCCACAACCAACTGCTCTTCAACCGCCAACTGCACATCATCCCGTGTCGGCAATGAAACAATCGTTGCCGCCGGTTTGGCCGCATCCAACTGGAGCCATCCCTGAACCGTAAAGTTCGGGTTGCTTTCCAGTTGCTGCTTGACGATCCTGCGGCTTTTATCTGAATTTTTCAACGTGATTTTGTCGCCAATGCGAACCGTTATATCGGGAACATCAACACGGCGGCCGTTCAAATAAATATGACCATGCGTAATCAACTGCCTGGCTTCTTTCCGTGACGATGCAAAGTTCAGTTTATAGACCACATTGTCCAGGCGGCATTCCAGCAATTGAAGCAATATTTCGCCGGTGTTGCCCGTACCCCGTGCGGCCTTACGGTAATAGGACATAAACTGTTTTTCCATCAACCCGTAATACCGCTTGACTTTCTGCTTTTCACGCAAACGGACCCCGTAATCACTTCGACGGCCGCGGCGCCAGCCGTGCATCCCGGGTGCCATACTGCGTTCTCGTTTTTCAATTGCACATTTGGCAGTTTCGCACCGAGAACCCTTGAGCATCAGTTTCATGCCCTCTCGGCGGCAAAGTCTGCATGATGGACCAAGATATCGTGACATCGTTTATCAGTTCCTTATTCTAAAACCTAATCGACCTATTGTATTCCCAATTAGACTCTTCTGCGTTTGCGGGGACGACAACCATTATGCGGAATCGGGGTGACATCTTCAATGGAGGAAATTCGCAAACCCGCCTGCTGAATCGCAGAAATCGCGGATTCACGTCCGGATCCCGGTCCCTTGACGCGAATCTCAACTTCACGAAGCCCCACTCGCATCGCAGTATGGGCACATTTTTCCGCTGCTCTCTGTGCGGCGAATGGGGTGCTTTTACGCGACCCCTTAAAGCCAACAGAGCCGCCGGAATCCTGGCAGACAACATCACCATCAGCATCCGAAATGGTTACCAGAGTATTGTTGAAGGTCGCCTTAATATGAACAACCCCGCGAACAACGTTTTTTCTAACTTTTCGTCTAATATTTTTTGCCATTTTCTATTCGTTCCCAAGAATTTCAGTCTGTATACGATACGGCCGTAAAAAGGGATTAACGCAGTTCTTTTACGCCTTTCTTCCCTGCAACGGTCTTTTTCTTGCCCTTACGGGTACGAGCATTGCTCTGGGTCTGTTGGCCGCGAACGGGCAATCCGCGCCGATGCCGCACGCCTCGATAGCAGGCAATATCTTTTAAGCGGACAATATTCTGCGAAACACGCCGACGCAGCGGGCCCTCAACCTCGTAGTCACGATCGATGATCTGACTGATCCGGCTCACCTCGTCTTCAGACAGTTTTCCTGCTCGAAGGGCACCGTCGATCCCTGCCTCGGCAAGGATTTTTTTCGACCGATAGACGCCGACACCATGGATATAGGTCAAGGCAATCCATGACGGCTTATTGTTTGGAACATCGACACCCACTATACGCGGCATAACAACTCCTGTATCTTGTTAAATAGGATTCATTTTCATCGTTAGCCCTGACGCTGTTTATGACGCGGATTCGCAGCACAGATCACACGCAGAACGCCCTTGCGTCGGATAACTTTGCATTTTTCACAAATTCGTTTGACTGAACTTCTAACTTTCATAATAACACCTTCGAAATTCAAGGTTTTCTAATTTCTCAATACGATCCGGCCGCGGGTCAGGTCATACGGACTCATTTCCACCATGACCGTATCGCCCGGCAGGATGCGAATAAAATGCATCCTCATTTTCCCCGAAACATGGGCCAGTATCTGATGCCCGTTTTCCAGTTCCACCCGGAACATCGCGTTCGGCAGGGCCTCAACGACTTTCGCTTCAAATTTAATTGCGTCTTTATCCGCCATATGTTTTCTATCGTTTGTCTTTCTTCACGATAACGCCGTCAAGACTTCACAGCCATTTTCAACGACCGCAATCGTATGCTCAACATGAGCTGAACATTTCTTATCTTTCGTCACCACGGTCCATCCATCGGACAGCGTTCGAACACCCGCTTTCCCCATGTTCACCATCGGCTCAACCGCCAAAATCATGCCTTTTTTCAACACGATATCATCCCTGAGCAGTTCCCTGCTGACGAAATTGGGGACCTTGGGGTCCTCATGCATTTCGGTGCCAATGCCGTGGCCGACGTAGTCTTTCACAATCGAAAAACCCGCCTGCGTTGCCGTTTTCTCCATCATTGCGGCAATGGCACTCCATTTGATTCCCGGGGCCATGTGTTCAATGGCGATATCCAATAATCGCTGGGTAACCTCCAGCAGCTTCTGTCGGTCATTCGAGATTTCCCCGATTCCGACCGTAAATGCCGCGTCACCGCAATAGCCATTGAGCTTCGCACCATAGTCAACCGTCAGAATATCGCCGTCTTTAAGAACAACCGCCCTGGAAGGAATTCCATGCACAAGCTGTTCATTGATGGAGGCACAGATACCGCCCGGGAAGGGCTTATTCATATAGGGACACGGTACTCCTTTGAATAAAGCCACCGCTCCGGCCTGACGAGTCATCTCCATCGCGATCTCATCCAGCTCGGCGGTACTGACACCCGGTTTTGCATGTTTCTTTAATTTTGAAAGAACGCTCGCAACCACCAATCCGGCGTTGCGGAGCATTTCAATTTCTCGTCTGCTGCGAAGCGTTATGGGCATTGTCCCTCAGACTCATCCGTTCAGGGCATCGAGTTTTGAAAAGATATCAGCCGTTACTCGATCAATATCCTGATTAGCATCAATATCGATAATGTTATTATCGTTTCTCTGATAGTACCCAATGACCGCCGCTGTCTGTTCATGGTACGTTTTGAGCCGGCACGAAACCACTTCCGGCATATCATCCTTACGCTGGACCAACTCGCCGCATCCCTTATCGCACTGGCCGTCGACCTTCGGTTTCAAATTTTCAATATGATAAACCGCACCGCAAACAGGGCAACTGCGGCGACCTGTCATGCGAGCCATTATCGGCTCATCCGGAACCTGAAGATTCACAATTCCATCAATTTTCTCGCCCGCTTTTTCCAGGGCCGCGTCAAGACCTTCGCCTTGGGCAATGGTACGCGGAAAACCATCCAGGACATACCCGGCGGGCGCCTTTTTAATCGCGCCGATCATCATGTCAATAATCAGTTCATCCGGCACCAGTGCCCCGCTGTCCATATAGCTTTGCGCTTTTTGGCCAAGCTCACTGTTGGCTTTTCGTTCAGCCCGCAGGATGTCCCCGCTGGACAAGTGAGCCATGCTGTACTTGTCAACAATCCGCTTGCACTGGGTTCCTTTCCCAGCGCCCGGGGGCCCTAATAAAATCAATTTCATCGAAAGGCCCCTTTTACTTTTGAGTCGCCGAATCCTTCATAGTTACGCATAATCAGGTTGGCTTCGATACGCTGGACCAGATCGAGAGAAACGCTGACGACAATCAATAGCCCCGTCCCTCCGAGAAAGGAGGCAACCGCAAACGGAACACCCAGCAACTGCGTCACCAAACTCGGCACAACCGCAATAATCGAAAGAAACGCCGCCCCGAAGAACGTGATGCGAATCATTACCGTTTCAAGGTATTCAGCAGTTCGATGGCCGGGTCGAAGGCCGGGAATAAAACTGCCTCGGTCGCGAAGATTCTTGGCCATGTCTTTCGGCTGAAACTGAACCGTCGTCCAGAAATAGGCAAACAAAAAGATCATCACAACAAAAACAACGCTATAGGTGAATGCTGTCGGACCAAACGCCTCATAGAGCGTCGCCACCACATTGGATTCGGGCATTAACTTCTGTAGCTGGCCCAAAACAATCTGCGGAAACATCATCAAGCTGGACGCGAAAATAATCGGCATCACACCGCCGTGATTCACACGCAACGGCAGATAGTGACGGGCGCCGCCATACATACGATGGCCCCGCATCTGCTTGGCCTGCTGAATGGGGATTCGACGCTGCCCCTGAGTAATCAAAATCGCCCCGGCAACCACGAAGACAAACGCGGCAACCAGGAAGGCAATCGTTCCAACGCCGTATTGACCCGGTTCAACACCCACCTTAAATGTGGTGTTTTGTGTCACCTGCATGATTGCCCATGGCATGCGGGACAAAATACCCGCCATGATGATCAAGCTGATGCCATTGCCAAGTCCATATTCATCGATCTGCTCACCCAGCCACATCAAAAACAGCGTTCCGGCGGTCATCCCCACAATACCCATCACGATGGCCTGCACTTTCATGCCCGGGTACACATACTCACCACCAGCAAACATTTTCATATACATCAATGACTGAATCAAACATAACGGCACGGTCAGATAACGCGTATACTCCTGAATTTTTTTGTGGCCGGTTTGGCCCTCCTGCCGAAGTTTCTTCAACGCAGGAACCACCTCCCCCAACAGCATCAGAATAATGGAGGCCGAAATATACGGCATGATACCTAAACCGAACAAACTCGAATGGCTCAGGGTTCCGCCGGTAAACATCTGCAAATAATCAGCTGCACGACCGATCGGATCATTACTCTCCCTGCTTTCCGCTGCGTTCGCAATTTTTCCGGAATCAAAACCCGGCACCGAAATATGAAATCCGATCCTGTAAATACATAACAGCGCAAGCGTAAACAGGACCTTGTTCCTAAGATCCGGCACCTTAAATATGTTAACAAATGTCCCAAGCATGTTTAACCCTTCCTTAGCTTACGGCTTAGGCGACCACCTTGGCCGAACCGCCGCAACTGGAGATTTTTTCCTGAGCGCTTTTACTGAACTTATGAGCTGTCACATTTAATTTTTTTGTCAATTCCCCGTCGCCGAGGATTTTGACCTTGCTGCCGCTTGAACCGATAAGGCCGGCGCCCACGAGCTCACTGAGGCCCACTTCGGTCCCGTCACTGAAAAGACGGTCCAATTGAGATACATTGACGACTTCGTAACGGGTCGCAAATTGAGCATTATTGAAACCCCGCTTGGGCAACCTTCGAAACAGCGGCATCTGACCGCCTTCAAAAGCCAGCGGAGTAGAAGCGCCCGCACGACTGCCGTATCCTTTATGTCCACGGCCACAGGTCTTTCCGTTACCGGACCCTTTGCCTCGCCCGACACGATTTCGTTTCGGATCAGCTCCGACGATTGCTGTGATTTCATTGCTTAACATGTCGTTATCACCACCTTTTTTCAACTTCGATCTCTACGCCACGCAGAGACTCGACGGTTTCTTTCTCACGAAGCTTCATTAAGCCGTCCATAACCGCTTTAACCACATTCTTCGCGGCGCGGCTCCCGTGTACCTTGGTCAGAACATTGCGAACACCGGCATATTCCAGTACCGAACGGGCGGTCGAACCGGCAATAACACCCGTTCCCGGGCTGGCCGGCAGCAATGTCACTTCTGTCGCACGGCACTTGCCGATAATCGGATGCGGAAGCGTGCCGTCCACAATCGAAACATGGTGCAGATTTTTCTTGGCGTCCTTAACCGCTTTTTCGACCGCAGGGGGAACCTCGTTGGCCTTGGCATAACCATACCCGACCGTTCCATTGCGGTCTCCAACGACCACCAATGCGGAAAAGCTGAAACGACGTCCGCCTTTGACCACCTTGGCGTTACGGAAAACCTTAACCACCGTATCTTCCAGCGGTTGTTCCGTTTGAATGTCTGTTCTGATTTCTTCAGCCAACTTCTATCTCCGATTCTATCATTTTTGACTTGTTTTGATTAGAACGCCAGTCCGGCTTTGCGGGCCGCATCAGCCAACGCTTTCACCCGACCATGATACTTGTAGCCATTGCGATCAAAGCACACCGCTTTGATCCCGACATCGCCGGCCTGCTTGGCAATCGCAGTTCCAACACTCTGAGCCGCTTTTTGATTTCCGCCATAAGAAAGCCCCTCTCGTACGGCCTTGGCACATGTGCTTGCAGAAGCCAGTGTCACACCCGCCAGATCGTCAATAATCTGGACGTAAATATGGCGGCTGGAGCGAAAAACGACCAACCGCGGGCGGTCCGGGGTCCCAAACACATTCCGTCGGGAACGCCAGTTACGTCGTTGACGCGATTTTTTTACTTTTTCTTTTTGCATTAGTACAAAATCCTTATCTTGTTCATAGGCCTGCGGCATCACGGCCGCAATCCAACTATCACACTCTACAGATTAAGCGCCCAAGGCCTTACCAACCTTACGAACCACATGCTCATCCGCATAGCGAATCCCCTTGCCTTGGTACGGTTCCGGCGGACGAACCTTGCGAACCTCTGCGGCAAACTGCCCCAATTCGTACTTGTCCGGGCCGGACAGCGTAAACAGTGCCGGAACATCATTGCCGCGGGTGGCGGGCGTCTTGATTTCCACTTTAACGCTCTTGGGCACTTTCAACTCAACCGGGTGGCAATACCCCACATTCAATACAAGTTTGCCGCCCTGCTCTTTGAGATTGTAGCCGGTTCCAAAAATCTGCATCGGTTTTTCAAAGCCCTTGCTGACACCGACCACCATGTTGTTTAACAGGGCTCTTACGGTGCCGTGCAACGCCTTCCGTTGGCGGCTTTCCTGGTCCGGATTAGACACAAGAATAGCGTCGTTTTCGACCGTCACGTCAATGTCGGGATGGGCATCCATTTCAAGCGTCCCCTTAGGACCGGTAATCTTAAAATGACATCCTTTTTGTTCGACCTTGACACCGCTTGGTACTGGTATTGATTTTTTTCCTATGCGACTCATTTAGCTCACCGTACAAATCAGTTCCCCGCCGACATTTTCCTGACGGCATTTTCTATCACTCATTACGCCTTTATTCGTTGAAACAATCGCAACACCCAGTCCGCCCATCACACGAGGCAGATTCTCTCTGCCGTTATAGATGCGACATCCCGGCTTACTGACACGCTGAATCGTGTTGATGACTGGGTCCCCGTCCGGGGTGTACTTCAGGGCAATGCGAATCAGACCCTGCTTGCCGTCGTCAATCCGGTCATAGCCGTCGATATAGCCCTCTTCTTTGAGGACCTGGGCTACACCATGGCAAATCTTGTTCGCTCTAATGCTCACTTCCTGCCGTCCAACACGGGACGCATTTCGTATCCGTGTCAGCATATCTGCAATGGGATCACTTAAACTCATCTAACGGACTCCGCTTTATATCCACTTTCAAAACATTGAACTTTATTTTTCACCAGCTTGCTTTTTTAACGCCGGGAATCTTACCTTCGTTGGCCATCGTACGAAAACAAATCCGGCAAACCTTGAACTTTCGATAAACCGCACGGGCGCGGCCGCAAATCTGGCAACGTGTATACCCGCGGCTTCTGAATTTCGGTTTCATCCTGGCTTTATTTTCAAGTGCTGTTGTTGACATTAAATAACTCCAAAAACTATTCCTGTTTCATCGACTTAAAAGGCATTCCGAACAACCTGAGCATCTCGTAGGCCTCATCGTCGGTTTTCGCCGTTGTTACAAACGTGATATTCATCCCCTGCTGGGTTTCGATGCGAGCCGGATCAATTTCCGGAAACGCACTTTGTTCATCCATCCCCATGGAGTAATTGCCGTGTCCGTCAAAACCCTTGGGGTTCAAGCCGCGAAAGTCCTTCACACGCGGTATCGCCAGGTTGATCAGACGATCCATAAACTCAAACATCCGGTCTTTGCGAAGCGTCACTTTCAAGCCGGTCTTATCGCCTTCACGAACTTTAAAGTTGGATACACTTTTCTTCGCCTTGCAGATCAGCGGTTTTTGCCCGGTGACCACGGTCATGTCTTTCAGCGCATTGTCCAGGAATTTCTTATCCTGAACCGCCTTTCCGACACCCATGGAAACAACGATTTTTTGCAGTTTCGGTATCGCCATCGGACTGCTGTAGGAAAATTTTTCCTGAAGCCCCGAAGCAACCGTTCTTTTATATAAATCTTTTAAGCGAGTCATATTCAACCTTTAACTTGTAAATACATTTTTAATTCTCTTTCCTACGCAGTTAAGTAGGATCGCGTTCTTCAGTTCATCCTACGCGTGAGAACCTGCCACCCTTAAGGGCATGTCCTTTGACTCAAATTTCTATTTCTTCGCTGCTTTTGTAACAACACCGATCTCGGTACCGTCAACAGCAACGCGTTTCTTATTCCCTTTTGCGTCCGCCTGAAAGCGAACCCGGCTGCCGGACGAACTCTTGGGATTGACCGGCTGAACATTACTGATGTGAATCGACCGTTCAATCCGGATACGCCCGCCCTGCGGGTTTTTCTGCGAAGGACGCACATGCTTGTAGGCCAGGTTGACCCCTTCCACCAATACGCGGTCCTTGTCCGGGAACACCCGCATGACCTTGCCGGTGGCGCCTTTATTCACGCCGGCCTTAATTTCTACCGTATCGCCTTTCTTAATATGTCTTGCCATTTCGTTCCTCTTTACGCTGACTTGGACTCTATACCACTTCACTGGCCAAAGAGACAATTTTCATAAAATTCTTTTCACGCAGTTCACGCGCCACGGCGCCGAAGATACGGGTCCCGACCGGATTTTTGTCCGCATCGATCATCACCGCCGCGTTACTGTCGAACCGAACGTAGCTGCCGTCGGGCCGGCGAATCGGATACTTCGTCCGCACAATCACACAGCGATGAACTTTTTTCTTGTCCAACTGACAGTTCGGAAGATGCTTCTTGATTGCAACACTGATAATATCACCGACACTGGCGGTCGGACGGGTATATTTACCTCTACTGGATGCGCACTTGCCCAGCACTTTGATACACTGTGCCGATTTTACGCCGCTGTTATCGGCAATTTCCAACATGGTTTCCTGCTGAATCAATGGTCCGCCCTTTATTCAATGACTGCCTTTTCCAATATTTTTACCAGCCGCCAGCTTTTCGTCTTGCTGATCGGTCTGCATTCAGATATCTCCACTTTATCGCCAACGCCGGCCAGATTACTCGGGTCATGAACGCCCAGCTTGGTGCGGCGGCGAATATACTTTCCATAACGCGGATGTTTTACTTTATAGTCAACCTGGCAAACAACACTCTTGTCGCCGCTTTTGCTGACTACGACTGCATTTTTGTTTTTTTTGACGTCTTGTGTTTCCATGCCCTTACTGGCCCTTTACCTGATCTTGTCTGATAATGGTTTTGATCCGCGCGATATCGCGACGAACATTATGGATCGCATGCCGGTTTTCCAGATTCTCTGTGACGGCCTGACTGCGAAGACTAAACAACTGCTTCTGCAGGTCTCCGAGCTTTTCGGCCCGTTCATCCGGTCTCAAATCTCTGATTTCAGAAGGTTTCATTGCGTTCTCTTATTCCTTATCCAAGAGTATGTCTTCGGGTTACGAATCTGCATTTCACAGGCATTTTATGAGCCACTCGCAGCAGCGCCTCTTTGGCCACTTCTTCCTCAACACCGCCGATTTCGAAAAGCATGGAACCGGGTTTCACAACCGCAACCCATCCCTCAACTTCAGCTTTACCTTTGCCCATACGCACTTCAAGGGGCTTGGAGGTATAAGAGTGATCCGGAAAGACACGAATATACACCTTGCCTTCACGTTTCAAAAAGTGAGTCGCTGCCACACGGCCGGCTTCGATCTGTCGACCGGTGATCCAATGCGGCTCCAGGGCCTGCAGACCAAATTCGCCAAAAGCAACATAATTCCTTTGCGAAGCAGTCCCTTTGTTTTTGCCTCGCATGTGCTTACGATATTTCACTCTTTTTGGCATTAATGCCATAGCTTCAAATCCTTATCTCGATTATTCGTTTGTTTCTGTCTTCTCGGTCGTTTTCTCCGGAGTATTTTCCGGCACTGAAGGCGCCTCAGCAGGAGGAGTTGCTGCTGGTGCTGCTCCCCGTTCCTTTCGTGGTGAACGGCTGCGTCCGCCACTGGGACGTCCGCCGCCGGCGCGTCCGCTGGCGCCACGCCCGCCTTTGCCGCCGCGTCGTGGTTTGCTCTGAATGATCGGAGTGATCTCTTGGCCAAACTTGCCTTTATAGATCCACACCTTAATCCCGATGGCCCCATAGGTCGTTCGTGCGGTTGACGTTGCGTAATCTACATTCGCATCCAGCGTCTGCAAGGGGATACTGCCCAGTTTCTGCACTTCGCTGCGAGCGATTTCGGCGCCGGACAAGCGGCCGCCGCAAATCACCTTCACGCCCAACGCTCCGGCGTTCATTGCGTTTTCACACGCCATCTTCATGATACGCCGATGGGCGGCACGTTTTTTCAACTGCTCAGCAATACTTTCGCCCACCAGTTTGGCATCCAGCGCCGGTTCTTTAATCTCAATCACATTGACGCTGATCTTGCGGTCAATCAGCGCTTCGAGTTGTTCACGAAGCTTATCGACTTCCGCTCCCCGCGGGCCGATCACCATACCCGGTCTGGCCGTGTGCAATGTCACCTTAACTTCATTGCGTGTGCGGGCAATCTCAACCTTGGCCACCGCGGCATAAGGCGGCTGGCGATTGAACATTTTATCGATGAACTCACGAACCTTATAATCTTCGATCAGAAAATCGCCATAGTTGGCCTTCGGAGCAAACCAGCTGCTCTGCCATCCAAGCGTTATTCCTGTCCTGAAACCAATTGGAGATGTCTTTTGACCCATAAAAAATCCTGTCTTTCGATTAACCTTCCGATACCGTTATATGAATATGGCTGGCTTCTTTGCGAATCGGATGAGCTCGTCCGCGATCTTTGGGGTGCCATGCCTTGGTTCCGATCCGGCGGCCCGCCTGATCAACGCGGGCCTCAGAAACGAATAGATTATCAACATCCGCTTCCTGTTCATCCGCATTTGCAATCGCGCTTTGAAGCAGTTTTTTGATGGCCGGTGCCGCACGTTTATGCGTAAACGTCAGCAGGTCCAGTGCATCCTGAACTTCCCGGCCCGCAATCAACTGCGACACTAACCGTGCTTTTCGGGCGGACATCGGTGCATACCGGTAACTGACGCGCCATTCTGAAATAGCGCCAACTTCGACGCCCAGTGCAGCGGCAAGGCGTTCAACATCCTCTTTGCCGGGGGTCGGCGAATACAGGCATTTTTTCCAGTTACCAACAGCGCTGATCGCATCGTCCTGGCTCATGCCGCCGCGTGCCAGATATTCAGCCAACTGACTGTCACTGACACCCTGCTTTTTACATAGATTTGTTAATTTTTTTCCACTCAGCATTTTTTAACCTTTGCTCTCTGGCGATTCATCAATCATGTGGGCGTCTATTTCCCGCCGGAATGTCCTTTGAAGGTACGTGTCAGCGAAAACTCACCTAATTTATGGCCGACCATGTCCTCGGTAATGAACACCCGGTGGAACATCTTGCCATTGTGAACCATAAAAGTATAGCCGACAAATTCGGGGATGATCGTGCAAGCGCGTGCCCAGGTCTTCATCGGATCCTTGGTCCCTGCATCAATTTGCTTTTGCACTTTCAAGTACAATTTCTCGTCCACATACGGGCCTTTTTTTGTCGAACGTCCCATTCAAATTCCTCTACTGATAATCTGAGCTTATTTCCTGTTTTCTAATGTTTTTGTTAGAGAACCAACTGAAGACCCCGGTTGTTCTTTCGCCGGCGAATAATGCGTTTGCCCGTTGTTTTTCTCGGGTTGCGCGTCTTGCCGCCTTTGGCCAGAACACCGGTCGGCGAACAGGGATGACGGCCACCGTTAGCACGGCCTTCACCACCGCCCATCGGGTGAGCCACCGGGTTCATCGCTTTGCCGCGAACATGGGGCTTTCGGCCCATGTGGCGTTTACGTCCCGCCTTGCCGATCTTCACGTTCTGATAGTCGCCATTGCTGAGCTGACCAATCGTCGCCCGGCATTCCTTGCGAATCATTCGCATTTCACCGCTCGGCAGGATAATCGTCGCCCAATCACCTTCTTTGGCCATCAGACGGGCCACGCCGCCGGCACTGCGAACAAGTTTGCCGCCCTGTCCGGCGTTCATCTCGATATTGTGAATTTCAACACCTACCGGAATGCCCGACAGAGGCATTGAATTACCCGGCTTGGGTTCTACGCTTTGTCCGCTTTCGACCTGCGTACCGACTCTAATACCAGCCGGAGACAGGATGTAGCGCTTCTCGCCATCGGCATACTCTACCAACGAGATAAAACAATTACGATTCGGATCATATTCAATGGTCTTGACCGTTGCGACCATATCATCTTTAGTCCGCTTAAAATCAATCGTACGGTAAATTCGACGGGCTCCGCCGCCGCGAAAACGCACGGTCACCTTGCCATGATTATTGCGGCCGCCGTTTTTCTTAATCCGTTTGCACAGTGTCTTTTCCGGCTTGTCCGTCGTCAAAACGGCTTTGTAATCGATCACCGAACCATTTCGGCGTCCATTCGATGTCGGTTTGTAAATTCGTATTGCCATAATAGTAGAACCTTATATTTGTGTTCTTGATCGTTTCGCTTAAAACAGGTCAATATGATAATCTTCGCCAAGCACCACAACCGCCTTTTTCCAGCTCTTGGTTACGCCGATATTACGACCCCGGCGGCGGGGCTTGCCCTTGACATTGGCGGTACGGACATCCGTCACCTTAACGTTGTACAATTTTTCAATCGCACCGCGAATCTGAACCTTGTTGGCCTTTTTATTCACTTCAAAGCTGTATGCATTTTTGGTATTGGCAAAATGCATCCCCTGCTCTGTCACCAACGGCCTGATAATAATGCTGTAATCGTCCACGATAATATCCCGTTTAACTAATTGATTTTCTTCTTATCCAGCAACGCCATGAACGCCGCTTTTGTAAAAAGCACCTTCTGCTTCGTACAAATGTCCCCGGCATTCAGCTCATCGATCTTTAGAACATCGACTTTCTCAATGTTTCTGGCAGACTTGTAAACATTAACATCCGGCTCAGAAAGCGCGACCAGGCAACTGCGATCAATGTTCAGATTTCCTAAAACCCGTGCAAATTCCTTGGTTTTGGGGGCATCAAAACTCAATTCATCAACCACCACCACACTGCCGCTTTGCATCTTGGCCAGCAAGGCGGAATCGCAGGCAACACGACGCTGCTTCTTTGGCATACCCTTACTGAAGTCACGAGCCGCCTTGGCAAAGGTAACACCGCCGCCCACACGAACAGGTGTGCGAATCGAACCGGCACGGGCGTTACCCGTTCCCTTTTGGCGATAAATCTTGCGCGTCGAACCGTCGACCATTCCACGACTCTTGGTCGCGGCCGTACCGACACGCTTATTGGAATGATACATCACAATCGCCTGCTTCAGCAGTGCTGCCCTTACAGTGCCGCCAAACAGCGCTTCATCCACCCGCACGTTTTCCAGTTCTTTGCCTTCTCGATTATAGACTTTTACGTCAATCATCTTAGTTATCCAATATCAATTCAATTTCTTTAGCTCTGGGGCCGTGTTCGCGAGCTGAAAATTTCCACATAACTGCCCGACGGTCCCGGAATAGCGCCTTTGATCACCAGTAAATTCTGTTCTGCGTCAATAGAAACCAACCGATGGTGTTTCGTGGTAACACGGGTACCCCCCATGCGGCCGCCCATGCGTTTGCCTTTTTTCAAATTTCCGCCATGACCGCGGTCGCTGGCATGGGATCCGATAGAACCGCCGGCACGGTGCTTACGTTCCGTACCATGAGATCCCGGAAAACCGCCGAAGCCATGACGCTTCATCACGCCGGCATATCCTTTACCCTTGCTGATTCCGGAAACATCAACAAACTTGATCTCTGAAAACGCCTCAACATTAACCTCATCGCCCAATGCATATTGCGGCTCATCTTTGGCACCCAGCCGCCATTCACGAATAAATTTCTTGGCAGACGCCTGAGCTTTTTTCGCATGACCTTCAGCCGGCTTTTTAATGCGGCTTGCTTTGACATCATCGAACCCAAGCTGAAGAGCGCTGTAGCCGTCCGTTTCAGGCGTTTTAATCTGCATCACTTTACAGGGGCCGGCCTGAATCACTGTGACCGTCACCATTTTCCCGGATTCATCGTAAATCTGGGTCATTCCAATTTTTTTTCCGAGCAACATTGCCATCGTTTTTACTTCCTTCGTGCGTGTTGCGAATAACTGTTAATTCCAATTCATTCCGCGTTTACATAGACTGCTTAACGGAACCCTTAATTTAAGATCAGGCCTTGATCTTAACAAAAACTCCCGTTGGAACAACCAGCCTGTTCAGGGCTTCAACCGTACGGGAGTTGGCATCAAAAATATCAATCACACGCTTGTGGGTGCGCATTTCAAACTGCTCACGGGACTTTTTGTCCACATGAGGGCTTCGCAGCACAGTATAGCGTTCGATCCGTGTCGGCAACGGGACCGGGCCGCTCACCCGTGCATTGGTCCGGCGGGCCTGTTCGACGATTTCTTTCGCCGAGCTGTCCAAAGCCCGATGGTCATACGCTTCCATCCTGATTCTAATTCGTTCGGTATCTGCCATGGCTTACCCTTATTTTCTACCTACAGTATCGCTATCAAACTATTGAAAGCCGGTAAAAATACACACATTTCTTCTTCTTTACAAGAAAAAATCCGAAAATACCGTCATTTTATCAAAAAAACGGCGTTTTGTTCAAGGCAGGAAAGACATCTATTCGTCTTCCTTAATTTGAGGCCCAACTACAATCGGGCGTTTGGAGCCATTTTCGGCCCATTTTAACAGGTCAAACCCGTCAAAACAGCCGGATCGGCCCTCATTGCCATCCCTGTATCATCTCTATTTTTCGAAATGCACAGCCCAACTCGATACGCGGCAAATTCCTTTTGCCGCTCGCTTCGGCTGGAAAACATTCCTATTTATCAAATGAACTCGATCTTGTCAATAGCCCATTAAGATTTTTTCTGAAATTTGTTCCGGAACTTTTTCATAACTTAAGGGCTCCATCGAAAAACTGCCCCTGCCGCCCGTTGCACTGCGGATTTGCCCGGAATACCCAAACATTTCCGCCAAGGGAACTTTGGCGTCAATGACACGCATATTCCCATGGAGATGCGTATCCGTAATTTCACCTCGCTTGGCGATAAGACCGCCCTGAACAGTTCCGTAATTGGCCTCCGGAACAACCGCCTGAACACGCATGACCGGCTCAAGCAGGATAGGGCCTGCGTTTTGCATCGCCTCCCGGACCGCTAAAACACCAGCCTGCTCAAACGCGATTTCAGACGAATCGACCGCATGAAAGGACCCGTCAATTAACGTAACCTTAGCTCCAACAACAGGATAGCCGGAAAGCGATCCACTTGACAACCCCTCAAAAACACCATTTTTCACAGACCCAATATATTCCTTGGGGATCACGCCCCCGACAGTCGCATTCTCAAACTCATTTTTGCGGGAATAGTGGCCATCCTCTTCAAGTAAGGGTTCGATGGAGATGGCAACCTGGCCGTACTGACCACGCCCCCCTGTTTGGCGCACAAACTTACCTTCCGCTTTGGCCATCTTGCTGATGGCTTCCTTGTATGCCACACGGGGCTTGCCGACCCGCACATTAACCCCAAGATCACGCACCAGTTTATGTTCCAATACTTCCAGGTGCAGTTCGCCCATCCCGCTGATGATGGTCTGGCCCGTTTCATCGTCAAACTTAAACACAAACGTGGGGTCTTCTTTTCGAAGCATCAATAGGGCCTCGGACAGTTTCATCCGATCCGCCGCAGAACGCGGCTCAATCGACATACTGATAACCGTTTCCGGGAAAGAGATGCTTTCAAGCATCACGCGGTGGCGAGTGTCGCAAAGCGTGTCGCCGGTAAGTGTCTCTTTCAGACCGACAACAGAGACAATGTCCCCCGCATGGGCAACGTCAAGAATGTTCCGGCTGTTGGCATGCATCTGGAAAATACGCGTAATATTTTCCTTCCGATCGCGGTTGACATTCAGAACCCGGCTCCCGGTTTTCAATGCCCCCCTGTAGATCCTGACAAAATACAGGTCGCCATGCTTGTCGGCCGTGATCTTAAACGCCAGTCCGACGAAGGGTTCCTCAGAATCACAAACAATCTGGATCGGCTTTGTTTCATCGCCTTTTTCAAAGCCGACCGCCGCGGGGCGTTCAAGCGGAGAAGGCAAATAGAGAGTTACCGCATCCAATAATCGACGAACCCCCATATTCCGAAGAGCCGACCCGACCAGTACCGGCTGCAATTTCCCCTCTAAAGTGCCTTTACGAAGGCCGCTGACAATTTGTTCCGGGGTTAACGGCTCATCGTTGAGATAGGCCGCCATCAGTTTTTCATCGTAGTCCGCAGCCGCTTCAATCATGGCATGGCGATATTGCTCGGCCTCATCACAAAGATTCGCAGGAATTTCTTCTTCCCAAAAACTCGCAGCCGTTTCCTCCTGCTTAAAAAAGACCGCTTTCATGGTCAGCAAGTCCACAAATCCACTGAAATCGGACTCCGCACCAATTGGGATCTGCACCGGCACCGGATGGGCCAGAAGTTTATCACGAATGCTCTGCACCGACATCGCAAAGTCAGCACCGATTTTGTCCATTTTATTGATAAAGCAAAGGCATGGAAGATGGTATTTCTGACCCTGCCGCCAGACTGTTTCGCTCTGCGCCTGAACCCCTTCGGATGCGTCAAAAACGGCCACCGCCCCGTCAAGTACCCGTAACGAACGCTCCACTTCAGCCGTAAAATCGACATGTCCCGGGGTGTCGATGAGATTGATATCATACCCCTTCCACGGACATTTCGTCGCGGCAGACGTGATCGTAATCCCCCGTTCCTGTTCTTCCTGCATAAAGTCCATAACCGCTGTTCCATCATGAACTTCGCCGATTTTATGGGTCTTTCCGCTGAAATACAGGATACGCTCGGTCACTGTGGTTTTGCCCGCATCGATGTGGGCCATGATACCGATATTTCGGACTTGTGTCAGATCCGTTTCCATGTTTTTCGAGCTTACCTACTGAACACGACTGAAAATTCCCGTTGCTGCATGGCGGTATAGGGTTGTCCCGATACATCGGGATAAGTTACAGATTACCCTGCAAGAATCCACTATACTTATTTAAAGGGCATAAAAAAACTGCCACGGTTTTGACAAAACAAACCCGTGGCAGTAGAAAACGATCCAATTACCAGGCAAAGTGGGCAAATGCCTTATTGGCTTCGGCCATACGATGAACATTCTCACGTGTCGTCATGGCCGTGCCTTCTTTTTTGTATGCATCCAGCAGCTCAGATGCTAATCGAAACGCTATCGGCTTACCCTTCTTGCCGCGAGCCGCCGCAAGAATCCAACGAAATGCCAGGGATTGCTGACGCTTCGCGTTGACCTGCATCGGAACCTGATAGCTGGCACCACCGACACGCTTGCTGCGAACCTCAAGAAGCGGTTTAACATTGCCGATCGCCGTTTCAAAAACTTCCAGAGGCGGAACATCATTGATTTTTTTGGAAATCTGGTCCATCGCATCATAGAAAGTTTTATAGGCAATGCTCTTTTTCCCGTTCAGCATCAGACAATTAACAAACTTAGCAACCAGTTTGCTGTTATACTTTGCATCGGGTTTTAACTGCTGACTTGACGCCGTGAATTTCTTTGCCATTTGTGTATCCTAAAGGACTTTTGCTCTCTCGTTACGATTTCTTTGCACCGTATTTACTGCGGCCCTGCTTACGATTGGCCGTACCGGCTGTATCAAGTGTCCCGCGGACAACATGATAACGGACACCGGGAAGGTCGCGAACACGTCCGCCGCGAACCATAACCGTGCTGTGTTCCTGAAGGTTATGATCAATGCCGGGAATATAAGCGGTCACTTCCTTGCCGTTGGTCAAGCGGACACGGGCAATCTTACGCAGCGCAGAGTTGGGTTTCTTCGGCGTCTGCGTTCGAACGATCAGGCACACCCCCCGCTTCTGCGGGCAACCGGTGATATCCGATACGCGCTTTTTCCCTTTTCTACTTCGACCTCGTCGCACTAACTGATTAATGGTTGGCATAACGTCTCCAAACAACTTCTATTTCTAAATACTATTCTTTTATTCAAGACCCAGCGCCGCTTTTACTGCCTTATCCGCAGCCGCTTCGGCTTCCTTAACTTCCCGCAGTTCTTCAAGCTGCTTGGGAACCGGCGGTTCCGCCAAATGCTTGACTTTCATGTCCAGATACGGCTTAAACGCCGTGCCCGCCGGAATCAAGTGCCCAAGGATAATATTCTCCTTGAGACCATGCAAGTCGTCTTTTGTACCAGACAGGGCCGCCTCTGTCAAGACTTTTGTTGTTTCCTGGAAACTGGCCGCCGACAGGAAGCTGTCAGACTGCAAAGAGGCCTTGGTAATACCCAAAAGCAGGGTATTCGCCGTCGCCGGACGCGGTTTTTTGCCTTTTGCCGGCTCTCCACCTAACATTTCCGCCTTTTCATTGGCCGCTTCGATCTCTTCTTTCGTTGCCAATTGACCTACGACCAGGTCTGTATCGCCCTTATCGCTGATTTTTAAGCTTCTGGACAGTTCCATATTGGCACGCCGGAACTCAAACTTATCCACAACTTCGCCCGGCAGGAGAGCGCTGTCGCCGACATTTTCGATCTCAACCTTATTCATCATCTGCGAAATGATGATCTCGATGTGCTTATCGTTGATATTAACGCTCTGGGCACGGTACACATTCTGGACCTCACGAAGCAGGTATCGCTGCAAGGCCTCTTCACCCTTGATTCGGAGAATATCGTGCGGCACCAGCGGGCCATCCGTCAAGGCGTCTCCGGCTTCGACATGGTCGCCGGTATGATAGTTCAAGTGACGGTCACGCGGAACATGGTGTTCTTTTTCCATCCCGGATTCATTGCGGACAATAATCGTCATTTTACCCCGACGTTTATCACTTTTCAGTTCCACAGTACCCGATATTTCCGCCATCGCCGCTGGGTCCTTTGGCTTGCGGGCCTCAAAAATTTCCGTGACACGCGGCAGACCCCCGGTAATATCCTGGGTTCCGCCGGAACCGCGAGGTAACCGGGCCAGCAGCATACCGGCACTGACTTCCTGACCTTCCTCAACCTCAATACGGGCCTTGGCCGGCAAGTAGTGAACGTCCAGAATCTTTCCTTCTGCATCTTCGATCATAACCTGAGGATGCTTGTCGCCTTTATGCTCAATGACCATAGGGTGGCCCTTTTGCCCTTTGCGTTCTTCTTCGACACGCATGGTTTCGCCTTCAACGACATCCACCAAACGTACAAAGCCGGAAACTTCCGCCAGGATCGGAACACGGTGCGGATCCCAGGTATATAACGTCTGGCCCCGCTTAACGCTGTCGCCTTCTTTGACCTGAATCAGGCCGCCATAAGGCACTTTGAAACGCTCCAGTTCACGGTCTTTTTCATCCACCAGCGACATTTCACCGTTGCGCCGCAGAGAAATCTGTTGAATCTTGCCGTCGTATTCAGCTTCCACGACATTCAGGTCAACGTATTTAACGATACCGTCACGGGGCGCCTTCTGATCGTTTTCGATCAGCGTAACCGATGCAATACCACCCGTGTGGAACGTTCTCATTGTCAACTGCGTACCCGGTTCACCGATGGACTGAGCGCCGATGATTCCGACGGCCATCCCTTCTTCGACCAGGCGGCTGGTACTCAAATCCCAGCCATAGCACTTGCCGCAAACCCCGACATCGCTTTCACAGGTCAGCGGGCTGCGAACACGAATCGCATCCAACCCCATCTGCTCAACCTTTTCAGCGGCTTCGGGGGTAATCACCTCATTTTCCCGTACAATCATTTCATCCGTAATCGGATTGCGGATATTATCACGAGCGGTACGCCCGATGATCAATTGCTTCAGCGGGATATCAATCGTCTCACCCTTATAAACAGTGCTCTTGGTAATCCCCTGCAATGTCCCGCAATCAATCCGGCTGATCATCATATTCTGGGCCACATCCGCCAGTTTACGTGTCAGGTATCCCGAATCTGCAGTTTTCAACGCGGTATCGGCCAAACCCTTACGCGCCCCGTGCGTTGAGGTGAAATACTCCAAAACGTTCAACCCTTCACGGAAGTTCGATTTAATCGGTGTTTCCATAATTTCGCCGCTCGGTTTGGCCATCAACGCACGCATACCGGCGAGCTGCTGAATCTGGTCGATGCTGCCGCGAGCGCCCGAATGACGCATCACCCAGATCGGATTCAGATAGGGCTTGCCGTCACGGGTGTCATTTTTCATCGCTTCCATCATGGCATTGGTCACCGCCACACGGGCATGGGTCCATGCGTCAATAATCTGGTTGTAGCGTTCGCCCTCGGTCAGAATGCCGTTTTGATAATTTTTCATGACCCGATCGACACGTTTTTGAGTCGCGTCAATGATCCCGACCTTCTCATCCGGAATCCGCAGGTCCGTCAAGCCAAAACTGATACCGGCCAGCGCCGCCCGCTTAAACCCAATCTCTTTGATATTGTCCAGCAGATTAATCGTTTCGCCGCTGCCGCATATTTCAAAACAATCGTGGATCACGGCCCCGAGCTGCTTCTTGTCCATCACAATATTATAGAACGGCATCTTCTCCGGTAAGATATCATTAAACAGACAGCGGCCCGGCGTTGTTTCTATCAAGAACCCTTTTTCGATGCCGTTGGGACCGCGTACTTTTTTGCCCTCGGGCAGACGCACTTTAACACTCGCATGAATGTTGACTTTGCCCATATCCATGGCGGTGATCGCCTCGGCGGGGTCCCGGAAAAGCATCCCTTCGCCCTGCATGCCCTTGGCCATATAGGTAATGTAAAAGTTGCCCAGAACGATATCCTGCGACGGACCAAGCATTGGAGACCCGCTGGCCGGTGAGAAAATATTATTCGTCGCCATCACCAGGGTATGGGCCTCAACCTGAGCTTCGATACTCAACGGCAGATGGACAGCCATCTGGTCACCGTCAAAGTCAGCATTAAAACCGCCGCATACAAGCGGATGCAGCATGATCGCGTTACCTTCGACCAATACCGGTTCGAACGCCTGAATACCCATACGGTGAAGTGTCGGGGCACGGTTCAACATCACAGGATGCTGATGAATCACCTCTTCCAGAATATCCCAGACGTAATCTTCACGCCGTTCGAGCATCCGCTTGGCGCTCTTGATCGTGTCGGCCAGGCCGCGGTCTTTGAGTTTGCGAATGATAAACGGCTGGAACAGCTCCAGAGCGATTTTTTTCGGCAGACCGCACTGATTCAGTTTCAGACTCGGGCCGACAACAATCACCGAACGGGCCGAATAGTCCACACGTTTACCCAGCAGGTTCTCACGGAAGCGGCCCTGTTTGCCCTTAATCATATCCGTCAGCGACTTGAGCGGGCGATTGTTGCTGCCCAGAACAGGACGACGGCACCGGCTGTTGTCCAGCAGGGAATCCACCGCCTGCTGCAGCATGCGCTTTTCGTTTCGAATGATCACTTCCGGGGCATTCAGATCGATCAGCTTCTTCAGACGGTTGTTCCGGTTGATGATCCTGCGATACAAGTCATTCAGGTCGCTGGTCGCGAAGTTGCCGCTTTCCAGCATCACCAGCGGACGCAAATCCGGCGGAATAATCGGGCACACGTCCAAAACCATCCAATCCGCGCTGTTGTCACTGGACTTGATCGCATTCACGATCTTCAGCCGCTTGGTCAGGTCTTTGATCTTCTGTTTGCTGTTGGTTTCATTGATCGCCAGCCGAAGTTCAGCGCTAAGTTCTTCCAGATCCAGTCGCTGCAGTAATTCCTTCGCCGCTTCGGCGCCCATGGAGGCCTTGAAGCAGTTGCCGTATTTATTTTGAGCATCCCGGTATTCATCTTCCGTCAAAAGCTGCTTGAGCTTCAGCGGACTCTGACCGGGATCCGTCACCACATAATCCTGAAAATAGACAATCTTTTCAATATCCGAGGTTTTCATTCCCAGCAGCGTACTGAGACGGCTCGGCAGGGACTTGAAAAACCAGATATGCACGACAGGCGCAGCCAGGTTAATGTGCCCCATGCGCTTGCGCCGAACACGGCTGTGTGTCACCTTAACGCCGCAGCGGTCGCAAATAATCCCTTTGAATTTGGTCCCTTTGTACTTGCCGCAGGAACATTCCCAGTCGCGTTCCGGCCCAAAGATACGCTCACAAAACAAGCCGTCTTTTTCCGGTCGATAGGTTCGATAATTGATCGTTTCGGGTTTGCGCACTTCGCCAAACGACCAGCTCCGAATGTCATTCGGACTTGCCAACGTAATCTTCACCGAACCGTAATCATTTATGCGATCGTAAATTGATTCTACCATGTTCAAACCAACTCCGACTTAACGTCTCTCTTTTTCCCGTCAATCGCGGGCGTTTATAACGCTCCTGTAATCCAATTAACCACTATATCGGTGCCGTACCGATCCGCTTCTTTTCGAGCTGAATATTCAGTCCCAAACCGCGGATTTCGTTGCAAAGCACGTCAAAGGAGATCGGTGTTCCGGCCTCCAGTGTATTGGTGCCTTTCACCATCGATTCATAGATTTTTGTACGGCCCTCAACATCGTCGCTCTTGACCGTCAGCAGTTCCTGCAGGGTATAGGCCGCGCCATATGCCTCCAGCGCCCAGACTTCCATCTCACCGAATCGCTGACCGCCCGTACGGGCCTTTCCGCCCAGCGGCTGCTGTGTAATCAGACTGTATGGGCCGGTCGAACGGGCATGAATCTTATCATCCACTAAGTGATGCAGCTTCATCATATAGATGTAACCAATGGTTACCGTTTGGTCGAAGGGCTCGCCCGTGCGACCGTCAAAGATACGGGTCTTCAGACTCGGCGGAACCTCCGCATAAATCTCATGGGCCGGCGGCACTTCCTTTTTGCTCTCAATGTCCTGAATCCGGTTACGGACAAACGCGTTCGCCTCTTCGGTCACATTGAAGATATCCTCTTCGGTCGCTCCGGCAAAGACCGGCGTTACTGCGTCAAAGCCGAGTACTTTGGCCGCCCAGCCGAGATGCGTTTCAAGAATTTGACCGACGTTCATACGGGACGGAACACCCAGCGGATTCAGACAAATATCAACCGGGGTGCCGTCTTCAAGGAACGGCATGTCTTCGACCGGCATGATTTTGGCAATCACGCCCTTGTTTCCGTGACGACCGGCCATCTTGTCGCCGATCGACAGGGTGCGTTTGGTTGCGACATAGATCTTGACCATCTCAAGAACACCGCTGGGCAGTTCGTCACCATGCTTCATGGAATCCAATTGCTGTTTTTTCTCTTCCTGCAGGGCTTCGATCTTGGGCCAGTACGCATCGACAATCAGTTGAGCATCGGGGCGAACCTTGGCCGGCTTGACCCAGTTAATATCGAACGCTTCGATCTGTTCGTAGAGAACGTCATTGTCGTCGCTGGCGCCGACTTTCTGTCGCGTATTCGGGTCCACCACCTCGATTCCAAGGCGGCTGTGAATCGCGTCCATCATCTGCCGGAACACATCGCATTCCTTGGCGACCATCTCCGCATCGACTTTGCGCATCTTCTCTTTCAGCGCCTTTCGCTGCTCATCTGTTTCCGCCGCACGGCGTTTGAAGTGACGGGTCTTAATGACTACGCCCTCATAACCGCTGGGCACTTCCAGCGAATCATTTTTGACATCCTCGCCGGCTCGTCCAAAAATCGCATGAAGGAGTTTTTCTTCCGGCGTCAGTTCGGTCTTGCTCTTGGGAGAAACCTTGCCCACGAGAATATCATCCGGGCCGACTCGCGTTCCCTCACGGACAATGCCGTACTCATCAAGGTTCCGCAGGGCCTTTTCGCTGACATTCGGGATATCGCGGGTGAATTCCTCGCGTCCGAGCTTTGTTTCACGAACTTCAACGCTGAATTCATCAATATGGATGCTGGTGAACGCATCTTCTTTCACCAGTTTCTCGCTGATCAAAATCGCATCCTCAAAATTATAGCCGTCAAACGGAACAAATGCCACCAGCACATTCCGGCCCAAGGCCAAACAACCCTGCCTGGTGCCGCCGCCATCGGCGATGATTTGGCCTTTCTTGACCTTCTGTCCCAATTCAACAATCGGTTTTTGATTCAGACAGGTCCGTTCGTTCAGCCCGATAAACTTCTCCAGCGGATACACATCCGTTTTGTCAATCACAATGTGTTTCGCATCCGCAGCGGTCACGATGCCCGAGCTGTGGGCCTTGACAACCATACTGGAGTTCTTGGCCACTTCCTCTTCCATGCCCGTTCCCACCAGCGGAACCTCGGTATTCAGCAGAGGCACCGCCTGACGCTGCATGTTGGAGCCCATCAAGGCACGGTTGGCATCGTCATGCTCCAGGAACGGAATCAACGCCGCCGAAACACCCACGGTCTGCCGCGGAGAAACGTCCACATAGCTGACCTCGCTGCTGTCACATTGGGTCAGGTCGCCTTCCTTGCGTGCCAATATCAAACCCTTGCGGAGCTCGTTTTTTTCGGTATCCACCATGCTCGGCGGAGCAAAGATGGCCTTCATTTCTTCATCAGCACGCAGATACACGATTTCATCGACCAGCTTTTTGTTTTTTACCTTCCGATACGGTGTAATCAGGAAGCCGTACTCATCGACTTTGGAGAAAATACCCAATGAAACAATCAGCCCGATGTTCGTGCCTTCCGGTGTCTCAATCGGACACACACGGCCGTAGTGGCTGATATGCACGTCACGCACTTCAAACCCGGCACGTTTACGGTTCAGACCGCCCGGCCCCAATGCGCTCAATCGACGCTCATGCGTCAACTGGCTCAGGGCATTGGTCTGGTCCACCACCTGGCTCAACTCGCCGCGGCCGAAGAAAAAGTCGATGCTGGAGGAAACGCTCTTGCTGTTGACCAGGTCGGCCACACGGGCAATATCCTCAGGAGCTTTCATACTCATCCGCTCCTGTACGGTGGGGCGGGGGTTCAGCAGGCCCTTGCGAATCTCGCCGGCCGCCAGTTCATCAATCGTCCGCAGGCGGCGGTTGCCCAAATGGTCAATATCATCGATTTCGCCCTGATTATTCCGAAGCATCAGGATATACTTCATCGTATGCATGAAGTCTTCCGAACGCAGCGCCATCTCGCCCAGATCCACATCGGTTCCGAACTTCCGGTTCAGACGAAAACGCCCGACACCGCCCAAACGGTACCGATTGGTGTCATAAAACTTTTCTTCAAAGAGAACTTTCGCCTTTTCCGCCTGAGCCGGGTTGCCCGGACGCAGCCGCGAGTAGATCTTCATCAGGGCCTCTTCGTGACTGTCGGTTTTATCCTCAGCCAGCGTGTTCAGCACCAACACGTCGGTAACATTGGCGACAACTTCCACTGCATCCAGCTTACTGGCCTGGATCGAAGCCACCGCATCGCCGATCTGACCGCCGGCCTCGACCAGAATCTCACCGGTTTCGGTATCGACAACCGGACCCACCGACCACATCGTCGGCTCCAGTTTCTTGACCTTGACGGATTTGGTTTCGTAAAAACGCCGGATCAAGTCTTCGGTCTTGCCGTACTTTTCATCCATTGCCCGCAAAAAAGTGGTCGCCGGAATCTTGCTCGACTGATCGATCCGAATGACCAGAACGTCTTTCTTGGTTACGGTCATCTCGATCCAACTACCGCGTTCCGGAATAATCCGGGCGCCGTGAAGGACGCGGTCCCCGTCTTTACTGTCAATCACAAAGTCCACACCCGGACTGCGATGAAGCTGATTGACGATCACACGTTCAGCACCGTTAATGATAAATTCGCCGCCGCCGATCATGATGGGAATTTCACCCAGATAGATTGCCTGTTCGGCGATATCATCGGCATCCTGCCGTTTCAGACGGCAATGCACTTTTAACGGATAGCCGTAGGTCAGACGAAGTTCGCGGCACTGCTCAAGCGTATAGCGGGGGTTCTCCAGTTCATACCCGATATACTCCAGCTCCATCGTCTTGTCATAACTGACAATGGGAAATATCTCCCGGAACAGCGCTTCCAGCCCGGCGTCTTTACGTTTAGTAAAAGGCGCATCGGCCTGGAGAAACCGGCTGTAGCTTGCAAGCTGCACCTCGATCAGGTCCGGCACTTCTATCGCATCATCGATCTTACCGAAATTCCGGATGGTACGTGATTTCATTCGGCCTGTCTCCATTAAGACATGTTTCTTTTTTTACCCTGTTTGACGCTTTCAAAAGGCCAACGGACAAGAATGTCCCTTCGCCTTCTCTATCGCCTGACGTCAAACAGAGTCGTCAATCGGGTTATGGACATCGCACCCAAATTACTCAACGGCAACAACCGCACCGGCCGCTTCAAGTGCCGCTCTGGCTTCTTCGGCTTCTTCCTTGCTGACGTTTTCCTTGACAGCCTTCGGAGCGCCGTCGACAACGTCCTTGGCTTCCTTGAGGCCCAAACCGGTCAGGGCGCGGACTTCTTTGATCACCTGGATCTTCTTGTCGCCGATTTCTTTGAGAATCACGTTGAAGCTGGTTTTCTCTTCAGCAACCGCTTCGCCGCCGCCGGCCGCAGGACCTGCAACCATTACGGCGCCACCGGCAGCCGGCTCGATACCGTGTACATCTTTGAGATAATCCGCCAATTCCTTGGCCTGCATCAGTGTCAGGGCAACGATCTTATCGCCCAGTTCCTTGGTTACTTCGCTAAATGTTTTTTCTTCCGACATTATGAACTCCTATAACTCTTTGTGTTTCGCGGTAGCCGGACTACGCCGTCCGTTTAACCCGCCGGGGCAACCCCGAAACAACTACATTCTCTCATTAACTACGAACTAAAAACTTAAAACTAATTACGCTGCGTCTTTTTCGAGATTTTCGATCAAACTCTTGACACATCCGGCGATCACGCCGCCCGGTCCAAGCAGGGCGCCGGCCAGATTGGAACCGGGGCTAAGAACAAGCTGCGCAACCTGCCCCTGCAGTTCTGCCCGGGTAGGCATCTTCGAAAGGGCCTTGGCGCCTTCGCTGTCCATCGCAACACCGTCAACAAAAGCACCCCGGAACTCCATCGCTTTGATCTTCTTGGCCCAGCCGACAAGTTCTTTGGCAACATCAACAACGCTGTCGCCGCCGTAGGCAATCGTGCACGGGCCCGACTCAAAAATAGAGCAGGCCCCATCCATCTCCATCTTCTGCAGGGCCAGACGCATCAGGGAATTTTTGACAACCGTCATGCGAATTCCCTTTTTCTTCAGTTCACCGCGCAGGATGTTGTTGTCAACACCGCTGATCCCTGTCATATTAACCACGACAAACTCTTTGACGCCGTCAAATTTCTTTTCGTATTCGTCCCGAACTAAATTTTTTACAAAATAACTCATAATCCCACCTTTTTATCTGAAAGCCGTGTCGGCTTGGGTTTCTTCTACAATGCAACAGACAGATCAACGAGAACGCTCGGACTCATGGTCGCTGTCAGGCAGATCTTTTTGATATAGGTTCCCTTCAACGACTGCGGTTTCAATCGTTTGATATGATCGATAAACGCCTGTGCATTCTCCTGAAGCTTACCTTCATCAAAACTGAGTTTGCCGACCACCGCATGAATATTGCCTCCGGAATCGTTACGGAATTCGACCTTGCCGGCGGCAAACTCTTTAACGGCTGTCACCACATCCGGCGTCACCGTACCGTTTTTCGGCGAAGGCATTTTACCCTGCGGCCCCAAAACACGACCCAATTTTCCGGCTTTGCCCATCACCTTGGGGGATGCGATCGCCACATCAAAATCCATCCAGCCGTCTGAAACCTTCTTGATCAGGTCGTCGCAACCGGCCTCAATCGCCCCGGCGGCCTTGGCCGCGTCTGCATCAGAATCCTCACAGAATGCAATGACCTTGCGGGCCTTTCCGATGCCGTTGGGAAGTGAAATCGCTCCGCGGATCATTTGGTCGGCCTGCTTGGCATCGATTCCCAAATGCATCACGCACTCAACGGTCTGGTCAAACTTGGTCGAGCCGAATGTCTTGACCTTTTTCACGGCATCCGCCAACGGCAGCAATTCATCGCCGGCCTTTTGGGCATCCGCACTGTAACGCTTGCTTCTTTTTTTCATAATTTACCTCGCGAAATAAAATCTATACATTTTCGCTCCCACTGCTACGCCGTGGTCAGCATTAAAAACTACGAACTAAAAACTATCCCTCGACTTCGATCCCCATACTGCGGGCGGTCCCCTCGATGATGCGGTCCGCCTGATCGAGATCGAATGCATTTAAGTCATTGAACTTCGTTTCGGATATCTTGCGGATCTGGGCCTTGGTCACGGTGCCGACTTTCTCCTTGTTCGGTACACCGCTGCCCTTGGCCAGACCGGCCTCTTTCTTCAGCAGTACGGCCGCCGGCGGGCTTTTGACAATGAACTCAAAGGACCGATCTCCATAGACCGTTATCTCGACCGGAACCGTCATGCCGTTCAGCTCTTTGGTACGCTCGTTGAATTGCTGAACGAACTGACCGATATTCACGCCGTGCTGGCCCAACGCCGGACCAATCGGCGGGGCCGGCGTTGCCTGTCCGCCCGGGGCCTGTAATTTAATTTTCCCTGTAACTTCTTTTGCCATTCTTTAAACCCGCCTCGGCCAAAGGCCGAATCCTTAATTTTACATTTTAGTTTTTAACTTTTAAACTTTTTCAATCTGCCAGTATTCAATATCAAGCGGGGTGCTGCGGCCGAAAATCGTCACGATCACGCGGACCATACCGCGCTCGCCGTCAATCGCGTCCACAACACCCTCAAAATTCTCAAAGGCGCCCTCGCGAATCTTGACCACATCGCCCTTCTCGAACTCCATTTTAATATTCGGGGTCTCTTCGGGTTTTTCGATTTCCTTCATCATTTTTGCAACATCCGTATCCCGCATCGGAGTCGGAACACCTTCGGTACCGATAAAGTCGCCCACACCCATCGTTTCCTTGATGATATACCAGAGATCATCAGGAACCCGGCCGTCCTCTTTCGGCTCAACCTCCATAAAGACATACCCCGGATACAGTTTACGTTTGAAGACACGCTGTTTGCCGGCACGAATCCGTTTGAGCTGCTCCGTGGGAACAACAATGCGGCCGACACCCTGCACGGCTTCAACCTGCATCTTACGGGCCAGTGTCTCTCTGACCTGTTCTTCTTTATTCGAGGCAACTCGTAATACGAACCATTGCATAAATACTTATTCCTCCCAAGGGTTTGGGGAATCAAAGTTTAGTATAGATTTACAACTTGACGGAAGAAAATCTGGAATCCCAGATCCACCAGACCAATCCCTGTAGCCAAAATTGCCACCACGGTAATAACAATCATCGTCGAGTTGGCGATCTCTTTCCGGCTGGACCAACTGACTTTCTTGATCTCGCCCTCGGCGGCAATCAGAAAATCCGCAACCGGCGGAAGGTTGCTCACCCAGTAAATAACCGCCGCAAAAACAGCGCAAATCAGCGCCGGCACCAATGTCTCCAGCCACACATTATCCTGCGCCTGAAGCTTCAAATGCAATCTCCAGCAGCCGGCGGCAACGATCACCAGCAGGACCATCGCCGTCCACAGCCGCGAATTCTTTCCCTGTCCCTGTTTATAAATTTTCAAGTTCATAGTGTTGCTGCTTTCACTTCGATTGGTTGTTTTGTTAAACGACTCCGAAGGCCTCCAACGTAAACAGGTCAGGAGGGAATCGAACCCGCAACCTTCGGTTTTGGAGACCGACGCTCTGCCAATTGAGCTACTGACCTGTGACGGTTATTTACGGCGGATCTTATGCGCCGTATGCTTTCGCTCCCGTTTGCAGTATTTTTTTAATTCAAATTTCGGTGTTCCGCCCTGGACATTCACTTCCGTACGGTAATTTCGTTCGCCGCACTCTTTGCATTCCAGCCAGATATATTCTCTTTTTTGTGCCTTTGCCATGACAGTTAGGACCTCTCTGATAAAACACAGCGACCTTTCTGCAAATAAATCAACACAGAAAGGACTCAAAAAGGCGCCGCGTCAAAGACGCGGCGCCTTGTGGCTCAGTTTAACAGGGTTACTCAATAATTTGCGTAATAACACCGGCGCCCACGGTACGGCCGCCTTCACGAATCGCGAAACGAAGACCGGCTTCCATCGCAATCTTGGAAATGATCTCGCCGCCCATTTCGATGTTGTCGCCGGGCATGCACATCTCAACCGGTTTGCCTTCACGACTCCGGATCTCAGTAATCGCACCCGTCACGTCAGTGGTACGGAAGAAAAACTGAGGCCGATAGCCCGGGAAGAACGGCGTATGGCGCCCGCCTTCCTCTTTGGTCAATACGTAAACTTCCGCGACAAACTTCGTGTGCGGAGTAATGGAACCCGGCTTGGCGATAACCTGCCCGCGTTCCAGTTCGTTTTTTTCAACACCGCGAAGCAGCAGACCGACATTATCGCCCGCCTGACCGTCTTCCAGTGTCTTGTTAAACATTTCAACGCCGGTCACGGTCGTCTTGCGAATTTCCTTGGCCAGACCCACAACTTCAACCTCGTCGCCAACATGAACACTGCCGCGTTCAATACGACCGGTGCCCACGGTACCGCGGCCCTTGATGCTGAAAACGTCTTCAACCGGCATCAGGAACGGCAGATCAACCGCACGCTCCGGAACCGGAATATAAGAATCCACCGCCGCCATCAGTTCATCAATGCTGGCACAGACGGCATCGTCTTTGCCTTCGCTTTCCATCGCCTGCAGCGCAGAACCCCGGATGATCGGAATATCATCGCCCGGAAATTCATATTTGTTCAGCAGTTCACGCAGTTCCATCTCAACCAGATCGATCAATTCAGGATCATCCACCTGGTCCACCTTGTTCAGGTAAACCACGATACGCGGAACGTTAACCTGACGGGCCAGCAGGATGTGCTCGCGGGTCTGGGGCATCGGGCCGTCACTGGCCGCCACCACGAGAATCGCGCCGTCCATCTGGGCCGCACCGGTAATCATATTCTTGATATAGTCCGCGTGACCGGGACAGTCCACGTGAGCATAGTGCCGGCTTTCGGTTTCATATTCCACGTGGGCGGTGTTGATCGTAATGCCGCGTTCTTTTTCTTCCGGGGCATTGTCAATTTCATCAAATTTTTTGATCTTGCCCTTGCCGCCGGACTTAAAATTCATACGCATCGTAATTGCAGCCGTCAGCGTGGTTTTCCCATGGTCAATGTGTCCGATCGTACCAATGTTTACGTGCGGTTTAGACCGTACAAAGATATCCTTTGCCATTTGTCAATAACCTCCTGATATTCTTGGTTTAGTTTGCCAGGTTAACTTTTTCGTTTACGTTGATTTTGATATTGTCCGTTTTATAAATATCCGGCCAACAGTTGCAGCGCCCTAAAATCGCCAAATACATCTCATTGCCGCTTGCCGGTTATAGTTGTCGGCCCTGTTATACATTTTAGCTGCTGACGAGATTTGAACTCGTGACCTCGTCCTTACCAAGGACGCGCTCTACCGACTGAGCTACAGCAGCAGGGTTGCTCAAAATCGCGGTATCAGCATCGAGAATCAAATCGCCGCCTCTCTAAAACACGCCCATCAGCATGCTTAGAAGGTAGAGATTCCCTGTCTTGCCGCAAGAGCAAAGAGAAGAGTATATAGACCTGAAAGCAGAAGTGCAAAGAGAAAAAAGATGATTTTTCAGAAAAAATTAAAAAATTACGCCGCGGCACCCCCAAAACCCTGTGTTTCTGGCCCTGATTTGTCTTTTTCCACGGGCGATTCATTCAATACCGGACCCTTTAATTGCCCGCTGCAATCGTCAATCAGGGCGGACCAACCGGGGCGATCAACGAAAGAAATCGATTTTAAATTATTTAATAAATTAGACTTAGATTCAATACTGATCGTTTCGGACGAGAAGTAGTCTTTCAAGATGGAATTCAACGGGTTCGTCTCGGACAGATCCCCTTCCTCCAGTTCTGTCCGAAGCATCAAAACAACTCGGTCAGCACTATTAGTATAAAGGAAGATTTTCAAGACAGCCGCATTCGTCGCGGCAGAAAAGCGGCTGCCAGAGGGATCGTAACCGATTTTATCCAAATAGGTTAGAGCCGAATCCCAGACTTGTTGATCAACCAGTCTGGACAGGGTTTTTTGCTGGATTTGCGTTTGCAGGGTCTCATCTTTTTCGCCGGCAGCTTTTTGCTCAGCAATCTCAAGAATTTCGCGAATATTCTCAGCCGTAACGCCATTAGCGGTTTCCAGGTTCGGCAGCCACTCCATCAGAAATCCCGCTTTTTGACGCTGGCAAATGCTTTTCACCGACAACCAAACACGATCGCTGCTCCCATTGGCTTTCAGTAAAACAAGAAGCCACTCGAAATCGGAGGCATCGCCGGTTTGACCCGCCAGGTCGATCACAACCTGCTGAACCGCCAAATTTTCATCATTCATAAGGCCCTTTTTTTTGAACAGTTCAAGGGCTTTGACCTTATCCACATATGAAAGGCCCTGTGCCGCGGCCAGTCGCAACGGCGGATTATCCGGAACCGTTAATGCCTCGATAAAATCGGATTCATATAAAACGCACGCCTGGGCCTTCGCTCCGCCCTGACCGCAAAGATGAGCCAGGATCGACAGCAAACCCGCACGAAGGGCGCCGTTTTCGGATATCGACCTTTCATAACGCCTGCTGAGAATCTTCAGACACGAATTCATCGAATCTTTGCTTAAGTTGTTTAATTCAAGAATCTTACGAAGTACTTCCGCCCCCTTGATGGTCGGCTCCGCCGAGCTTGATTCGAGATATTGCGCAGCAATTTCAAGCGTCTGGTTTTTTATCTCCGGAGACAATTCAACAAGCGTTCCCGGCGAAAAAGCATAATAGTAGGCCTCACCCAAGGCCTCGAACATCGCCAATGCCACTTCAGGGTCACTTTCCGCCTGAAAACGGGCCAGCAAAACTGCCGCGGGGTTCAGATCGCTTTTCGTCCGTAAGACATTGGCGGCTCGCAGACGAACATCCCGTGAACTGTCCGAAAGCATTGAAAACAGTTTCGTTCGAAATTCTTCTCCGATTAAAGGATGCTTTGCGGCCTTGTCCAGCGACCAAAGACGAACCGGCGGCAAGTCAGAAGCCATCATCTCCAGTATCATCTTGCTTTGGTTCATTTCGTCCAGCGTCTCAAAATACCTGTCCAGCGATGCCATGTACAATTTTTGCCACCGGTCCCGCTCGGCCTGCACCTGCCGTAATGTGATCGCCTGGCGGAGCAGCCGATCCCTTCGAATGGCCTCCGGGCTTTTCCCTTGAAGCTCAACTAAAATATCCGCCCACACCGCCCGGCTCGTTCCCACGGGGATTCCAAAGGATTCCTGCAGGGCCGTTTCAGCCGCTCTGGCAACCTCGGCATCCGGATCATCCAGTAGCCCGATAAGCGCCTGCAACGCCAGCGGCTCCGGACGTAATTGCAGCGCAGAGACCCCGTTGATGCGCGCTTCCGACGCAAGCTCTTGGTTTTTTATGAGCTGTATCAGGGAATCCGCAATTTCAGAATAGTTGAACAGCAGCAGCGCCTCAGACACCAGTTCGGCGTCTTCCCGGGATTGGTTTCGGAGCATTTGCAGCAGGGGCTCCCGAAAAGAATCCAGAGAGTCGATGGTTTGGCTCAGGCCGCGGCTCTTGACCAGCGCCTTACAAACCGCCCGCCGGGACTGAGGATTTTCGCTCGATTTCAGTGCCGTAATCAGGACATCCCGGCTCTGGACCGTATTTTGCAACAATAAACCCACCGCGGCATCAACCCGGATATCCTCGCTGCTGCCCTGCTGGAGAGTTTCGCGGTAGATACGCAGTTGGCGCCCAGCTGCTTCCGTTTCCGCCGCATCCCCCACAACAACACCTGAACCGGCGCTCTGCTGGCTGCACGCAACATGAGATAGAACAAGGACATAGAAAAAAAGTAAAAAAACGCTTCGGAACCTCGATTTCACGGCCGCTCCACAATAGATTGCTAACATTAATTAAGACAGAACTTCTTTTATTTCGTCATAATCGGGCATATTGTATCAAAAAATATCACCTGAATATATTAATAGGGCAATTTCTTAAAACCTGCAATATCATAGATACTATAAAATACTGCGATTTTTTGTAAAAGTTCTCGTCTCATGCCGGTTCTACTAAAAAACGGCACTCCCTGCGCGGCGATGTCTCTATTTCAAACGCCTGTAGAGCCGTCCCTTAACAAAGCCCGGCAATACGATCCGGATAAATAACTATCTCTTCTTCGGGGGGGAAAATTTTCTCCGTAATTTTCCCGTTTTTTTATTGACTTCCCGCCCGGAAAACCGTAAAATTAACGATAAGCTCCTTCTGCCGCCTGTGGTTTTAGCCCTTTAGAAGTTCACCAACTTCTATTCCTCCTTCTGGCCACAGGCGGACTTTTTTTGCGCCCCTACATGTTACCTCCCGCTTTAATTTTCACCGTCGCGATCACCGGAAAATGGTCGGAGGGATAGCGTCCGCCAAAGGATCGGGCATCGACTGCCGCTTCGATGATCTCCACCGATTCACTGATAAGGATATGGTCCAGGCACGGCCCCTGCGGTTCGGCCCCGAACGCCTGAAAGGTCGTCACCGAGGGCTGGTCCGGATGCAGATAGCTCCAGACATCGACCATCGGATCGTTGAGCAGGTCCGCGCCGATCTGCCGCAGCGGCGTCATGGCGGGATTATCGATATCCATATTAAAATCCCCCATGACAACAGCCGGAGCGGCGGGTTTTCGAGCGGCCATCTCCTTCAGCAATAAATGCACACTGTATTGGCGGGAGGATTGCGACGCGTGATCCAGATGCAGATTATACACATAGAAACTCTTTCCGGCGGCCGTTTCGGTCAGCCGGACCCAGGTGCAGATCCGCGGCTGTTGGTTGCCCCAGTGTTTTGACCCCGGCCGCCACGGCATATTGGAGAACCAGAACGTGCCGGAATCGGCCAGCGTAAAACGGTCCCGGCGGTACAACACCGGACACGCCTCGCCGGCTCTGCGGCCGTCGTCCCGGCCCGCCCGGACAATCGCGTACTGCGGCAGGGCGCGTCTGATATCCTGTATCTGAAACTCCAATGGCTCCTGCAGGCCAATCACATCCGGCCCATGATACGCCAGCACATCGAACACCAGCCCCTTCCGGCGGGGCCAGCTATTGTCGCCGTCGTCGGCGGTACCATAACGGATATTGAATGTCATCACCCGAACCACCCCCGGCTCGGCCTGATCGAACGCAACCTCACGCCGGACGATCTTGTCCGGATTCGAACAAGAGGCCAACCCCAATAAACCCAACAAACACGCAATAATGACCCTGCCGTAATTCAACACAATCTCCTAAAACCTGTCAGATCTCAAAAACAAAAGCACTTTACACCGACGTCCCTAAAAATTTGCAATCGCTGCGCGGCTATGTCATCCAGCGAAGAACGTTAGACTTTTCCTCGCGGAATATTATTACCCTAAAGGGTATTTTCGACGTTTTTGCATGATTTCATGACAATTTACCCACCGCCGGCAATGTGGGCGAAGCTTCCAGCTTCGGAACAACAGCATGGAGCGCGAGCGACATGATGAACCACCGAGAACGCCGAGGACACCGAAGATTTGTAAATCAAAAACTGCCGGCAGGATGCCGGCGTTACGGTAGTGCCGCCATCTTGGCGGCTACTTTTGGGGAACACGGTAATCTCCGGCGTTACATTCTTTATGCTGTTTTTTCGTATCCGCTCTACAGCTTCGTTCGACAGACACGTTACACCTTTTATTCGACCCTAACTGGCTCAGAGCCGCGACAGTAATGGAGCGGGCAACGGGTGGCACCTTCAGGCACAGCTTGTGGGTGTATTAATCAATATTCAATAACCATTAATCAATCGACCCCGCTTGTCACGTCGTAGTTAAGCAAAGACGGAACAGGGTCGAACAATTCAGCGATCCTGTGTTGCTATTCATAACAGACAACTAAGCCAACAGCGTTTTTGGTTTTTTCAATGGCCGCGGCTTTGTCCAATTTTGAAGATTTTTCCAACTGGTCCGTCACCCCCCGCAGAGATTCCAAAAGCGGCAGGATAAACGAACTCTTCAGGGCATAGTTAACATTTTGAGGAATAGAACCGGTTAGACACAGCGTTTCTATATCATCAAGCCGGCTGTTAATCAAACCGACAACTTGACCCTCATTGTTAAGCAAAGGCCCGCCGGAATTGCCCGGTTGAACCGGCACAGAAATTTGAAAGTACTTAGGATCGTTTCCCATGCCGCTTAATGAACTAATAGAACCGTCTGTATACTTTGGTTCAATGCCTTGTAACTGCACCTGCGGAAAACCAAGCGTAAAGACAGAATCACCTGTCTTTACCTCCGAACTGCTGGACAAAGCCAGTGGTTGCGGCGATTCTATCCCTGCCACCTTTAAAACAGCGACATCCAACGATTCATCAATAAATACCTTTTCCGCTGAATAATCAGTCGACTTCCAATAAATCCGTACTGTTTTAGCATCACTGACCACATGCGCTGCCGTAAGAAAAAGACCATCTTTGGAAATGAAAAAGCCAGTGCCAAATCCTTCAATTGAACCTCCCTCATCATTTGCAGAAGCAGAACCATTCGTTTGTTCTTGTTCCTTGCAATCAACAAACTCTTTTGCTAAGCGCTGGCCTTCAGCAATTTGCTCTGCCGTCATATGATCTCTGAGCCAGTTCTTGTTTTGAGTAACATCCATGCCATTCATCCCTGCAAGCAAAACCCATTTATAGGCCTCGACATAATCCTCAATCACACCTTGGCCACTCGCGTATGCCCCGCCCAGTTCGAGCTGAGCTTCTGCAAGCCCCTGTTCAGCGGCTTTAGTTAACCATTTGACTGCTTCCTTGATATCCTGCGAAACACCTTGACCTGTCACATACATTAGACCTAAGCTGTACTGTGCCTTGGCATCTCCCTGCTCGGCGGCCTTGGTGTACCACCTACCTGCTTCCTTATAATCCTGCGGCACCCCTTGACCATTGGCATATGCAAAACCTAGATTAGACTGGGCAGTTGCGTCCCCCTGTCTGGCAGACTTGATCGTCCATTTGATTGCTTCCTTATAGTCCTGCGATACGCCTTTGCCATCGGCATACATTACGCCGAGACTGCGTTGGGCCACTGTATCTCCCTGCTCCGCAGACTTAGTCCACCACTTAACGGCCTCTTTATCATTCTGCGGTACACCTCGACCGAAGGCATACATTGTACCCAGTAAATACTGGGCCTTGGCATGTCCCTGTTCAGCGGCCTTACGATACCATTTGACGGCCTCTTTGTTATCCTCGATAACTCCGTAGCCATTGTCATACATTACGCCCAGATAGTACTGGGCCGTTTCTTCCCCTTGTTCAGCACTCTTGCTAAACCATTTGACCGCTTCCTTGTGATTTTCGGCCACTCCATCGCCGATGAAGTACATCAGGCCCAGAGTGATTTGAGCCATAGTATAACCTTGCTCAGCGGCCTTACGATACCACGCGACCGCCTCTTTATCATCCTGAACCACACCCTCACCCTCGGTATACATTACGCCTAAACTAAATTGGGCTTGCGCATTGCCTTGCTCTGCTTTTATACGCACTTGATCTATAGAAAGCGACTCTTTTGAAACATTGTTCGCATCGTGAACGTGCGGAGAACTGGCCAGAGGAAATGCAATTGTATTGGCTATTAGAAGCAACATGATTGACAACCTGATAAGTGTTCGTCTCATAGAATTACTGCTTTCCTGTCTCATATCAAGGTAAGTATAAGCTTTCGTATCACATATAACTGCAAAGCATTTAAGTGGTATAATCTTGATCAAAACCAGGGTCTTCACTACCTTGTGGTAATTCGATGGCCACAGAGAATCTTATCCTGCTTACCGTTGTATTGGTGCTTTCCGTTTTTACATTTCCGCCTGCCCCGATTGACCACACTGAAATCCCTGCCTTGGCTCCGGCCTCCGTACCCTCAACCACAGTAACAGCAACGTCATATTCAACAGTTTTTTGATAATCATTATAGGGTGCGACAACAGCTCCATTTTGCGAGGCAAATCCTTGTGCATCTTTGACGCCTTCAACAATCTCCCGCAATGTTTCAGAAACAAATTCCTTTAGGTCCATTTTACGTTTTCCTGTCTTCTGATTTCCTTTTTTTATAAGCCCACATATTCCTGTATTCTATAAACCTTGTTATTATTATACTTGGATTCCCTCGATTTCCAATCGACAATTTACAAAATCCAATCAAAATCTGCCGCCCCTCCGGGGCTTTTCAAACATGGGGGAGCAATCTCTTTCCGGGGGTTCACACACCCCGGCTCTCAACCTACCGGGCCTTCATCCCTTAACAATGAAAATACTTATTTTACTCAACTTGACTGACTTTTTTTCATAGTTTTTATGCGGCGATAAGCAGCCGCCCCAGCTCTTTGACAATTTGCGTTCCACTGGACAACGTCTTTAAATGTTCAGTCAGATCCTCCCAGAC
>JAOUFG010000097.1 GCA_029858345.1 Phycisphaerae bacterium | reverse complement strand
CCGTTTGGTCAATCAGTTTTGCTGGCATGGTAAGTACTCCTAAAAAAACAGTTAAACCATGCCACTGTTATCGGACAAATCCAAAAAGTTCCTTGAAATATAACACTATTTCAAGCGAACACCCTCTCGAACTCGCACAAGACCTTTCAAAGCAATATGTTACGTTAAAACCGCCTCAAAAACGCCAAATTGCAAATTCGGTGTTCTCGAACTTGGAATTAAACGGCATAAGTCTTTGTGCAGAATACAGGTTACCGTTCGCGATACTGGCAAAAAACGCAAACGGTCCTGTTAAGGGTGGATGAGGGGACTCGAACCCCCGACCCCTAGATCCACAATCTAGTGCTCTAACCAACTGAGCTACATCCACCATTACGCCGGGGGCAAACCCCGCTGCCCAGCAAAAGGGCGAATTTTACCGTCTGCCGGCCGATCTGTCAATACATCAGGCGAATTTCCGTGAAATTATCTGTTTTTGCCTCCGAACGGCATTATCGAGTGGGGTTGTTGCCAACTTCCGGCCAGTCTTAAAATCGGTGCAAATCCGCGCTATCGGCGGCGCATCGTCGGTTTTCTACGCCTGCTCGTATTCGTCATCGTCGATGTATTCGGCGGCCTCTTCGTATTCTTCACCATCTTCCTCCTCATATTCTCCTTCTTCATATTCATATTCGTCTTCGTCCTCGTCAAAATCTTCCGTCAGGTCCTTGTAACCGGCGACTTCATCGGCGACCATGTTCTTTCGCATCGCCTCGTATTCATCCAGCGTCATCACCACTTCGCGCGCCTGGCTGCCTTTGTATTCGCCCAGCAGTCCCGTCGCCCCCATAGTTTCAATAATCCGGGAGGCCCGCGCATAACCGATCCCCAACCGCCGCTGCAGCAGCGACACACTGCCGCGCTGGGTTTCCAGCACGATTCGTACAGCATCCTCAAACAGGTCATCCTTTTTAGCGGCGCTGAGGTCAACCGTATTCAACTGCATCAACTCCTGGCTGAATTGCGGCTGAGCGACGTTCTTGAGGAACTTTACGATGCCGCGGATCTCAGTGTCCTCCAGAAATGCCCCCTGTGCGCGAACCAGTTCGCTGGTGCCGGGCTTCAGGAACAGCATGTCACCCTGACCCAGCAGTGTCTCGGCGCCGTTTTGGTCCAGGATGATCCGGCTGTCCATCCGTGCCGCCACCCGAAACGCGATCCGCGACGGCATGTTCGATTTGATCAGGCCGGTCACAACCGTCGCCTGCGGCCGCTGCGTGGCCAGTACCAAATGAATCCCGATGGCACGGCTCTTTTGGGCGATACGGACGATACATGCTTCCACTTCCTTGGCCGAGGTCATCATCAAGTCCGCCAGCTCATCAATAATGATCACGATATGCGGCAGCTTTTTGGGAATCTTGGCCTCCTCTTCCGGCGTGGAGGGATTAAACCGCTCAATCAGTTCCTCCTGACTGAGCAGATTATACGATGCGATGTTACGCACCTGTGCCTCGGCCAGCAGTTCATACCGTTCGTCCATTTTCTGCATGGCCCATTCGAGGATTTGTTCGGCCCGCCGCATCTCGGTCACAATCGGCACCATTAAATGCGGAATGGATTCGAACATCGCCATTTCAACCATCTTCGGGTCAATCAGAATCAGCTTGACCTCATCAGGGCGCCGTGTCAGCAGGATACTGGTGATGATACTGTTGATGCAGACACTTTTACCTGACCCCGTGGTGCCGGCGATCAGCATGTGCGGCATCGCGGCCATATCCGACACCAGCGCTTCACCGGAAGAGCTTTTGCCCAGAAACAGCGGGATCTGCATCCTGTTCGCTTTGGCTGCGCCTTTCTGGAACAGGTCTTTGAGACGAACGGTTTCTCGCTGACTGTTGGGCACTTCGATGCCGATGGTGTGCTTGCCCGCCAACGGGGCGACAACGCGAACCGTACCCGAACTCAACGCACGGGCCATATCATTGGCGAGTGTGGAAATCTGGCTGACCTTCACACCCGGCGCCAACTCCAGTTCATACATGGTGATCGCCGGCCCCGGTTCGGCATTGACGACATTGGCATTGACGCCGAACTCCTGCAGCAGTTCCTCCAGCGATTGGGCCTTATGCTTGACCATTTTTGTCTGGATGGCACTGAAGCCGACCTCGGGATTTTCAAGCAAATCCAGCGGCGGCAACTGGTAATCGTCGTAACTTTTCTGGATGGGAACGTCTTTCTTTGGCGGCGGAGCTTGCGGTTTAGGTTTACGAATCCGCAATTTTTTCTTTTTCTCCGGCGGCGTCTCATCTCCGACGGCTTTTTCAACGGAAATGTCACGTTCATGTTCGAGTGTTTTAAATGTGCTGCCCATGACTGCCGGGGTCGTTTCAGCCTGATTTGACTGATTTATCCGGTAGTTGCGCACTGCTTCGGAAAAGCTCTTGGCCTGTTCTTTTCGGCGTTCGCTCAGCCGGGTCCAGATATCGCCCAGCGATTGCGAATGCTCACGGGCGGCCTTCCAGGCCGGTTCGGCCAATCCAAACATCTTCAATACGCCCATCCCGATCCCGCGAACCATTGCGAAAACCAGCGAATCGGCCAGCAGCAGAGCCCCGACTGTCCAGCAGCACAACACGACCAGCCACGTTCCTAATTTGGCGAGATGCAGCGTTAAATAGCGTGCTGTTGCAACACCGAGGACCCCGCCGTTACCATAGGGAAATGAACCGGTCCGGTACAACGCGACCGGGTTATCCGGCCAGACCATGTACCATGTGGCCGATACCGCCGTCACGACGAGAATCAGCCCCATCAGCCGCAACAGCGGTTGGGTGACAGGCCTGCCCCAAAGCAGGATAATCATTGCAATTGCTCCGGAAAGAAATGCCAGAAGGACGCCGGGACCGAAATAGTTCAGGCAGTAATATGCGCAGAATGCACCGACCGGCCCGCATAAGTTTGCTGTTTCCTGATGTTGCGGCCAGAGATACGGACTCGGGGCATCGCCTATGTCAAAACTGATCACACTAAGAAATAAAAAAATGCATGCACAAAGCAGAATAAATTCTGCCGCGGTACGGTATAAAGTTCCGTGTTTCACTGAATTTCCTTGTTTTTTATATTGTAAATACGGTTATTGGGTGTAAATGCCCTAATTCATTATATCGGCAATGATAGGATGTTTCCTGCAAAAGGGGCCGTTTTCGGGTCAAAAAAAGGAAAGTAGGGGGGTAGGGAAAAAAAATTAAAATTTTCAGATTTTATAATCAAAAAAACGCCCGCTCATTCGCTTTATATATATAGAGGGGCTACTGATGCGGTAGCAGAGAGCTTTGAAGGGAAATGAAATCGTTGTTCCCTTCATCCCCTTTCAGGGGTAGTTGATTGGCAGAACCCGATTTGGGAAGCGATTCCCAAATCGGGTTTTGTTTTACTTGTATCACTCCAAAATCAGAATATTTCAAGGTTAACAGGATCGCCTTGTCTTCTTAATTGGCGTTGTCTCAATGCTTTTGGTTATTGGATGTAAAAAAGATAAAAGTGATCAGAATTAGTCCGGCCCCGGCGACGAATAATGCGAGGCGTGTTTTAATGTCCAGAACACGATTCAGCCAGTTCGGAACAGGATTTTCCGAAGGTTTTTCCTGTATTTGGGACAGGAGTTTTTTCGTCTGATTGCGGAGCGTCTCATTATCGGCTTGCGGAAACGCTGTATCCGGCGATTGAGGCTTGTGCCCAAACGTCAGGGGACTGAGTCGTTTGAGAATGTTGGGTTCCGATTCGATCAGAGCGATCTGGGCTTCGTACTTCTGGGTGAGGTCTTTGATCTTTTCGTTTTGCTCCTGGATCTCGATTAGATGGGCACGGTTTTCATAATAGTCTTTAAGTTCCGGCTCGCACAGAATCGACAAGACAATGGCCCCGGCTCCGACCAGAAAGAACACGGCGAACAATATGAAACGAATTGTCAAAACCAGCCTCAGCATTCCAAATTAAAATTCTTAACTCATTGTTTTTTAAAGATGTCAACGGGGATACTCACTAGATAAGTGCGCTGATAGGGCCAAACCGCAAGTGAATAGATAGAGTAGGGTGAATCAAAGTAGAGTGAGTCAAACGATGCAACCAATTTGTACATTGTTTGACCGGCATAGAGTTCTTTTCTGAACGCGTGGTCAAATTTTGTTTCTCTCGGGATGACTTTTTGGGACATTATGAGATAATCAGGAAAGAATTGTATAGACCCCTTCGATGTCGGGATGCCTTTGCTGTTCCAAAGGAAGATTTGTTTATATCCTTGATACCCAATTCGAGGTGCAGAGCCCCCGCCGAGAGCTGCACCGACAATCTTGTCCTTGCTGACATTATTATGGAACCATTTTTCAGCTCTGATTCGTGCATCATATTTCATGTCAAGCTTAAGACCAATACAGTAAAATACTGTCAAGGCCAAAAGAACAAGGATCGAGGAATATCGTACAATGAAAGGAATTCTTTTCAAGCGGATCCAATCGGCTAAGAATGAGCCGATCAACAATGAAAAACCCACATAGGCTGCTAACATGAATCTGTCTGCCACAAAATGTATGCGTACAACCGTCACAAGATAAAAAACAATCAAAGGAACAAGGCTGAGGATCAGCAATTTTCGTCTGCGGATCGCGGCGTTTATAATTCCAGCTGCCAACAGAATCAGCAGGGGCCATCCCAATCCGGTGTGCAATCCTCGATAAGCGCTTCTTAAGAGCGATAGTTGGGTGCGACTTGAGTAGAAATGTTTATCGCTGTTCCATGTCTTAAGGCGCCCAAGAAATTCATCCGGTCCTGATAGAAAACCATTCATAATCAAACAGAGAGCAACAAAAATAATTGTTGCAACCAACAGCTTTATACTGAAAACTGCTTTAAGTATTTTAATAAAATCCTTTGTATCTTTGTATTGATTGATACTTATTAGTATTAGATAAGTCAATCCAAGCCCGATAACATAACCGCCGTAAGCGTCTTTCGTACACACGGCATAAGCTCCAAAGAGTGCGGCTGGGATAATGTGAAGCCATTTTTGTTCATATATTGCTCTGACTGCAAAATATCCAGACCATGCAAACCAGAAAACAAAAGGCACATCAACATGTCCGAAACTTGAATAAAATACAAATAAATTAGAAAACGATATGGTAAATCCTGCCAGAAAGGCTGACAAATAGTCCCCTAACAAATAGTATGCAGTCAAAAAAACAGCAATAATAGTTCCAAGATTCATAAACAGCATAATCCAGCGAGAGATTTCCGCCAAGACCACAAGACGTTCAAGCGACAGTGCAGACAGACGCCTTTGGCCGGATGCATCTGTCAGAGTAACGGGATTCTTTTCCCAGCGCTTTAAAACGGGATAGTAGAAAATGGCGTTGATGAAATACTGCCCCCTGGGATATTTGTGTCTCCAGGTTTTGAAGAGAAACTGCATGTTGGTGACAGTTCTGTCTCCTTCGATGGTATCGGGTTGCCATGTTGAAAATCCTGTCAGCCCCCATTCATTGCCGATGAAATTCAGAGAGAATGAAAAGAAAAGCAATAAAGCAAGGAGTATGAATTTTTTGCTCGAAAGTATTTTCTTTACACGATGTCCGGATGAAATGGAATCCATATCATTAGAGGTGTTTTCGTCCAAAGATTTCTTTTTCCTTTTAGTGGACATCTCGGGATTTTTAAGGATATAACATCGGCATCATGGCTCTTTTTAGCGACATAAAAAAGGGCACAGTGGCAATATGCCCCTGTGCCCTGTATCGACGTTTGGCCGTTTAGTACTTGAAGATTTCTCCGCCGTACTTGGCTGCCGAACCCAGTTCTTCGTGAATGCGAAGCAGCTGGTTGTACTTGGCAACCCGGTCGCTGCGGCAGGGGGCACCGGTCTTGATCTGACCCACGCCGGTAGCGACTGCCAGGTCGGCGATGGTGTTGTCTTCGGTTTCGCCGGAACGGTGGCTCATGACGGCGGTGTAGCCGTTGCGTTTGGCCAGGTCGATCGCTTCGAGTGTCTCGGTCAGCGTGCCGATCTGGTTGACCTTGATCAGGATCGAGTTGGCACAACCCTTCTTGATGCCGGTGGCCAGACGTTCGGTGTTGGTGACAAACAGGTCGTCGCCGACGAGTTGGCAGGACTTGCCGAGTTTTGCGGTCAGTTTTTCCCAGCCGGCCCAATCGTCTTCGGCCAGGCCGTCTTCGATGCTGACGATGGGATATTTCTTGACCCAATCGGCCCACAGAGCGATCATCTTGTCTGAGGTGGTCGTCTTTTTGGGGTCGGACTTGAAGAACTTATAGCCCTTGGAGGATTTGACCCACATTTCAGTCGTGGCCGGGTCCAGCGCGATGGAGACGTCTTTGCCGGGTTTGTAGCCGGCTTTCTTGATGGCCGCAACCAGCAGTTCGACAGCGTCTTCATTTTTGGCCAGTGACGGGGCGAAACCGCCTTCGTCGCCGACGCCAGTGCTCAGGCCCTTGCTCTTAAGGACGCCCTTGAGCGTGTGATAGATTTCGGCACCCATCTGCAGGGCTTGCGGGAAGTCCTTGGCGCCGACGGGCATAATCATAAATTCCTGGAAGTCGACGTTGCTGTCCGCGTGCGAGCCGCCGTTCAGGACGTTCATCATCGGCACGGGCAGCACATTGGCGTTGCAGCCGCCGATGTAGCGGTACAGGGGTTGGTCGACCGAAGCGGCCGCGGCCTTGGCAACCGCCAGCGAAACGCCGAGGATGGCGTTGGCGCCAAGTTTGGACTTGTTCTTGGTGCCGTCCAGCGAGCACAGGAACGCGTCGATTTCTTCCTGGGCGAGCGCGTCCATGCCCAGAATCTCCGGGGCGATCACTTCATTGACGTTTTTGACGGCCTTGAGTACGCCCTTGCCCATATAGCGTTTGGCGCGGCTGTCACGCAGTTCGCAGGCCTCGTAGGCACCGGTGCTGGCGCCGGAGGGAACCGCGAAGCGGCCGAATGAACCGTCATCCAGCAGCACATCCACCTCAACGGTGGGGTTGCCGCGGGAATCCAGAATTTCACGTGCCATAACGTCCACAATCATCGTATACATCGTTTTTGTCCTTTCTATTTGTTAGGGTAATGTTCGTTTCTCTCTGCCGGTCCAGCGCGTACACTTTTCCTTAATCAAATTCCATAATCGGCCTCAAAGAGTACACGAACCACCCCCATCCGTCAAGAAAGGATTTGAAAAAAGGAGTCTTGGGGCTGAAATCAATTCATTTATGCCCTTCAGGGTAGTAAATTCCCGCGAGCATAGTCGTAACTAACAGTCGCAACGCAACATAGCCGCGCAGAAACGGGAATTTTCAACCGCGATCCCTATAGATGAGATTACGGTTTGATCGTTCGTGTGCGGAAGGTTCGTCGCTCGCGGGGTAATTCTTTATTGATGATCGGGCCGGAGGGGGTGTCGATGATGCGGGTGCCGTCGTCACTGAGCAGGTTGATGTCGTTTGCATTCGGAAATTGGAAGATTGCTTCCGGCGTGATATCTGAGAAGGTTGCCAGTTTATGAGTTTTTTGATTTTCGGGTTCGTATGTGTAAAGGTCAAAAGCGGGCGCATCGTCTCCGCCTTCGTGGGAACCGGCAATGATGAGATATTTTCTGAGATCGGGCGAATACTCGATACTGCGGATGCCCAATCCTTGCAGATCAATCAGAATGGGGGGGCGGAATAGTGGGTGTTCACCTTTTAAAACGACTGTTTCGGGATTGGCCAGCGGGATGATCAATGCCATCTTATTCGGTCTTGGATTTCGAAACCCGATGAACATCTGCGATCCGTCGGCGGTTGTGCAGAGGCCCTCAATGTTGAGTCCCTCTTTCTTCGGGGCCAGTTTGCCCTTTTTTTTGGGGCTGCCCCGGTCGCCCACGGTTCCGATGGCGGCCTGAAGCCCTAATTTGTATTGCTTGTCGTAAGTGATCAGATCATCGATCAGGTTTCGATAAACGCCCTCAACGGCAGCGGATCCGTCAGGAGCCATGCGCGTAGCGAAAAACCGACAGCGACCGGGTCGAAAGGCGCCGCTTTTACTGCGCCCGTGCGAGGTGATCCAGAAGATTCGGTCGTTAAGCCGGGTTGCTCCTTCGATGTCGGCCTCGGGGTGTTTCGGGGCAAAGCCGATGGCCGCGGAAATATCCGTTTGGCAGTTTGGGTCGGAACCAGACTGCGTCCAGTTATAAACTCGCAGGATATTATCCTCATCGTCGGCCATGATAAACCGCTCGGAGTCCAAGGCGACCGCCGCAGAGGCGTCGGCGCTGCCGCGAAAGAACTGTTCGGCCCCGGCCTCGAATGATAAAGCGGTTATTAGTGTGATGATGCCAATTGTGTGAAGGGATTTTCTCATAGACTCTACTGTCGGGATTAGGGTTTGATGGTTCGTGTACGGAAGGTCCTTTGCTCACGCGGCAGGTATTTATTCTCGACCGGGCCGGAAGGGGTGTCGATCAGACGGGTGCCGTCATCACTGAGCAGGTTGATGTCGTTCGCATCGGGAAATTGAAAGATCGCTTCCGGCGTGATATCTGAAAACGTGGCCAGTTTATCTCTATCCTGTACTGTGAAATCATAATTATAAAGATACTGAATAGGAGCATCATCGCCGCCCTGATGGGAACCTGCGACGATCAGGTATTCGCCGATGCCCGGGCTGTATTGCATGCTTCGAATGCCTAGGTCATCAAGGTCAATGAATAACGGTGCTTCGAGGTTGGGGTCCGCGCCGGTTAGAACCACCGCTTCGGGATTGGCCAGCGGGATGACCAGTGCCATGATCTTACCATCGATTTCCGGTCTTGGGTTACGGAAACCGATATACATTTTTGAACCGTCGGCTGTCGTGCAAAGTCCTTCGATATTCAATCCGTTGACCTTCGGGGCAAGGTCAGCAATCGTATTCGGATCAATCTGGTCGCCCGTTGTGCCGATTGCCGCTTCAAGTCCGAGATTCCATGTTCGGTCATACTGGATCAGGTCGTCGATGAGGGTGTCATAGACACCATCGACGGTTGCAGTGCCGTCGGGGGCAATGGTCGTGGCAAAAAAGTTGTAACGGCTTCGCCAATAGTCGCCGTCCCGGCTTCGCCCGTGTGAGCCAATCCAGAAGATGCGGCTGTTAAACCATGTGGCACCTTCGATGTCAACTTCAGGGTGGTTCGGATCAAGTGTCAGCGAGGATGAGATGTCGGTTTCCGTATTTGGATCGGACTGCGGCAGGTTCCAGTTATAGACCTGCAGGATGTTGAATTCATCGTCAGCCATGATGAAGCGGTGGTCATCCAATGCGACGGCGGCGGAGGCGTCGGCCGAATAATAAAAAAGGCCGTCGGTTCTGACGGTTTCCATTGATGAATAAGCGGTCTCATTGAATCGACTGGACGTATCGCGTGCTTTGGTTTCAAACGACAGAGTGACGCCAACGGGGATATTATCAGGGATGTAGTCCCTGCCATACTGCCAACCACTTGAAAGATTCGGATCTTCAATACAGTCAAAGGCATATTGAATCCCGTGAAGATCATCATCCGTGCTTTTGGCTTTCATTGTGACAAAACCGCCATCCTGGATCGCAGGGGTATCCGTCCACTCGGAAGGATCGGGTAAGGGGGCGATGTCGTCAAAGCCCTCCAGCCAGAACATCGCCAATACCACAAAGTCCTCGATATTCACCTGTCCGTCCACGAGGATATCCGTCAATGGCGGGTCGGTCTGCCGGGGGACCGGGCTTTGCCAGTCGGCAGCCAATCCTGAAAGGTCCATCATGTCCACATCACGGTCGCAGTCAACGTCTCCGACCAACCAGCATTCGGGCAGTAAGCCCGTAACGGCATTTCGCAGCAGTTGCTTTGCCGGTTCGGTTGCGTTTTCAAAGAAGGTTGCCGGTTCGTCGGGCATGGCGAAGTAAATTCGAGGCATGCCATTAGGATCATACAGCGAGCCGTCATAATAATTCGGTTCGGTGCCGTCAAAGCGGACGATGACAGGCAGCCCCGAACTATCGGTAGCCAGCAGCGTACCATACCCCAGATAAGGTTCGTCGGGGACAGGGAGGACCTCGTTGACATCAAAAATCGTGATGCTGTTAGGATCCAGATCGATCCCGTCGAAGATGGTGTCGTTGGGGTCGACGGCATAAAATTCTGAAACAGACACAGTGGTTTGGTCGCTGCTGAACCAGTCCCAGTTGTCATGATTGTTGCTTCGGCAAACAGAGATATTATGGCTCAAAATCGGAACGGGCAATGAGGCCCAGAAAGCCGAGTCGGCGTTGTAATCACCGCTTGTATTGTCGCTGGAAACGATGATCAGGTCGGCGGCGGCAAGCTGTAGTTTTTCGCCTTCGGTCAGTGAGGATTCCTTGTACCGGTCATCATCGATCTCTACATTAGCATTATCCAGATAGATCTCCTGCAGAAATTCGGCATAGCCGTCTTCGGAACTGTCTGTGCTGGTAACAATGATGATGTTGAGCGGCCGTGCCTGCAAACCGCAGGAAAGGACAGATACACATAGCAATAGACATATTTTACGAATCATCAACAACCCCGCATAGGTCCGATATTCCGTAAACACGATGAATTCATCAATCTTAACATTATACCAGAAAAGACGCCCCAATACAAGGAACTGCCGATTATATCAGTGTTTATACGCATTGCCGAGAGAAAACCATTGCAAATTCTTTCGTTTCAGGGCATTATTAGGGGGCTTACCGGATTTAAGATAATATGTAGGCCATCCTAAAATCGCTCGTATAATGTTTGCAAACCGTATTGTAAACATTATTGAAAGGATGGCCCATGAGTACCTTAACAAAAGTCGAAACCTTTTTCAATCATGTAACTTTA
>JAOUFG010000011.1 GCA_029858345.1 Phycisphaerae bacterium | reverse complement strand
TCCGTTTGGTCAATCAGTTTTGCTGGCATGGTAAGTACTCCTAAAAAAACAGTTAAACCATGCCACTGTTATCGGACAAATCCAAAAAGTTCCTTGAAATATAACACTATTTCAAGCGAACACCCCCTCTGCGGGAGTTGGTTTTTTTGCAATCCGAAAAAATACGGTTGCAATCCATGAGGGTATTGAGTATACTTTTCGGAGCATAGTGGTCGCGGTTGAAAATTCCCGTCGGGTCGCGGCTATGTAGGGCTACGATCGTAAGCGATGGCTTCGCTTGCGGGAATTTCCTACCCTGAAAGGCATAATACGAAATCGGTGAATGTTGGATTATTGGGAGAACGGGCTATGGCGACAAAGGTATTGCTGGTGGACGACCACGAGATCATGCGCGAGGGGATCACTGCTCTCCTGCGGAGGTACTCGGAATTTGAGGTTGTGGGGCAGGCGGCTGACGGACGTCGGGCATTGGAGATGACCTCCCAGCTTAAACCCGACATTGTCATTATGGATGTTGGGATGCCGAACCTGAACGGCATCGATGCAACGAAGCAATTGTTGTCGATGAATCCGAATCTCAAGATAATGGCCCTGTCGACTCATTCGGACGGAGCGGTTGTTGCTAAAATGATTAAAGCCGGCGCGAAGGGGTATATCCTCAAGGAATCGGCATTTGAGGAACTGGTCGAGGGACTGAATACACTGCAGGACGGAAGAACATTTCTCTGCAATAAAATTTCCAAGGTTGTTTTCTCGGACTATGTTGATCTGGTTACAAATCCCAAGGCGATGGATGGGGATGGGTTGAGCAGTCGGGAAAGAGAGGTCCTTCAGTTAGTTGCCGAAGGCCACACGACCAAACAAATCGCAGAGATCCTTAATTTAAGCACGAAGACAATCGATTCACATCGTGAGCATATTATGGAAAAGCTGGGCATCCGGAATATCGCCGGGCTGACGAAGTATGCGATTCGCGAAGGGATGACGACGCCCTAAGTGGGTTTTTTTCAAGACACAATAGTATGCATGCTGCCGCCAAATCATTTTTTCGTTTTCATCGCGAAGGGTTGCTTGTATATGTTGTACGGACGTTGCATTTCCTGGATTTCTTCCAATGCTATTAATGAGAACAAGATGCCGTCGCATAACGTAATTCTATGGAGTGATGCATAAAATTTCTGACAAGGGGTATAAGTGGCCGGGTTTTTCGAGACAATTGTGTTTGATTTTTGGGCAACGCTTTCTGAGATGGCACCGTATCTTCTTTTCGGGTTTCTGATTGCGGGCCTGTTAAGCGTCTGGATCAATGCCGGCGTGGTTGAACGCCACTTGGGCGGCGCAGGTTTCTGGCAGGTGTTCAAGGCGGCGCTGTTCGGGGTGCCGTTGCCGTTGTGCTCGTGTGGGGTGATTCCGGTGTCGATGTCATTGTATAAGCATGGAGCCGGTAAAGGGGCGACGGTTTCGTTTTTGCTTTCCACGCCGCAAACAGGGGTGGACAGCATCCTCGTGACGTACAGCTTGATGGGGCCGGTGTTTGCAATCTTTCGGCCCGTTGCGGCATTGCTTACGGGCCTGTTGGGCGGGACGATTATCAACGCCATCGAAAAGCATGAGATTATTTCCCCGCAACAGCATGAAGAAAAGTGCACCGATGAGTGCTGTTCGCAGGAAAACAAAACAAGCTGGTTTATCCGGTCGATGAAGCATGGATTTGTGACACTTCCGGCGGACATCGGCAGAGCAATGCTCATCGGCATTTTGATTGCGGCGTCGATCTCTGCGATTGTTCCCGAAGACTTTTTTGCCGGGGCGCTGGGTGTCAGCGGCGGCGGCATCATTGCCATGCTGGTGATGATGGTGCTGGGCATCCCGGTATATGTCTGCGCAACGGCGTCTGTGCCGATTGCCGTGGTGTTGATTGCCAAGGGGCTTAATCCCGGGGCAGCGCTGGTGTTTCTGATGACCGGGCCTGCGACCAATGCCGCAACTCTATCAACCCTCGGCTCACAATTGGGCTGGCGTACGGCAATTGTCTATCTGCTGACAGTGGCCGGTTGTGCGCTGGCAGGGGGGATCGTTCTGGACGCCATCTTCCAGGGCGATTTGTCCAGCATTCACCATGCTCACGGGGCGATGTTGCCGGAGTGGTTGAAGGAGGCCAGCGCGGTTGCACTCCTGGCGATACTGGTCTTTGGTATTTATGTTAAGATGCGTACTGGCTCTGGCGCGAAACCATCTGGTGATTGAGATGATTTTCTGTTGTCAAATCGACGGGATTAACGTGATAATTAAAGCCCGGAGGGCTTAGAATAAGAATCGCCGCGGGTGCAGTGAGCGGAGCGAACGAAACCCGTGGTTAAGGTAGCAAAAAACGATGCCGACCCCGGAGGGGTCGAATACGGGGGATAATTGAACGAACAGGTATGATTTTAGCAGTATATTTGTAATGTATCGCTGAAAAGGTCTTGTAATATCCCTCAATTTTCATTACTATTGGCGCCCCTAATAACGAAAATCGATGGTATCACAGTGTATTTTTACGTAAATTAAGGACGAACAAGTGTCATTTAAGATTCTAAGTAAAAAGCAGTTATCGGAAAACGTCTTTCAAATGGATGTCATGGCCCCGCTGGTGGCCCGGTCCCGCAAGGCCGGTCAATTTGTCATCGTATCGGTGGACCAGGACGCCGGCGAACGCATTCCGCTGACCATTGCCGCCGCGGATGCCGAAAACGGTTCGATTCGCCTGATTTTCCAGCGTGTCGGCAAGGCCACGACACAGATGGCCGACCTGGCCGAAGGCGAATCGCTGGGCTATGTCGCCGGTCCGCTGGGCCAACCCACTCACATCAAAAAATTCGGCACCGTGGTTTGCGTTGGCGGCGGCATCGGCAACGCGCCGCTGCTGCCCATTGCCACCGCTCTCAAAGAAGCCGGTAACACCATCATCAGCATCATCGGCGCCAGAACAAAGGAACTGCTCATTCTCGAAGATGAATTCAGGGCCATCAGCGATGAACTTATCGTCGTCAGCGACGACGGCTCTTGCGGCCGCAAGGCATTGGTCACCGAACCGCTCAAAGAGATTTGCAGTCGTGATCCAAAGCCCGATTGTGCCATCGCCATTGGACCGGCCGTGATGATGAAATTCTGCTGTGACACCACAAAAGAATTCAACGTCCCGACACAGGTATCCTTAAACACCATCATGGTGGACGGCACCGGCATGTGCGGCGGCTGCCGTGTCGAAGTCGGCGGCCAAACAAAATTCGTCTGCGTGGACGGGCCGGAATTTGACGGCCACCAGGTCAATTTCGACCAGATGATGCGTCGCATGAGCGCCTACAAAGAACTCGAACAAAAAGCCCTGGAACAGTACCAAAAACACCAATGCAAAATCGGACTCGACCAGACGGCCTGAAAGGCCTGTGTAATATAGCCCGGGGCAACGCCCTGGGAATAAAGACGATCAACAGAACAAACGCCCTGAAAGGGCAGCATAAAAAAGTCAATTTGTAATGACAAAAAAGAGATCATAGTGAAAACCCAGGAACAAATGCTAAAAGAACTGCTTGAAAAACAAAACGCCGGAACCTTAAAAGCCAAAGACCGCTACGAGATTCCCGCACAGGATATGCCCGCACAGGACGGGACCGAACGCCGCGAAAACATGAACGAAGTCGCCCTCGGCTACACCGAAACACAGGCCCGCCTCGAAGCGATGCGCTGCCTGCAATGCCGAAATGCTCCCTGTATGGAGGGCTGTCCGGTCCGCATTCGCATCCGCGAGTTTGTCACCGCCATCGCCAACGGCAGCTTCGAAGAAGCGCTGGCTATCATCAAAGAAAACTCCCTCCTGCCGGCGGTCTGCGGCCGCGTCTGTCCGCAGGAGGTTCAGTGTCAGGAAACCTGTACCGTTGGCAAAAAATTTAAGGATCCGGAAAAAAGCGTCTCCATCGGTCGCCTGGAACGCTATGTCGCTGACCGTTTTGGAAAACAGGGCGAAACGCCCAAAGTCGCGCCGCCTACCGGCAAAAAAGTGGCGATCATCGGCTCCGGCCCCGGCGGCATTGTCGTCGCCGCCGATGTCCGCAGGGCCGGCCACGACGTGACGGTTTTTGAGGCCTTCCACAAGCCCGGCGGCGTCATGATCTACGGCATCCCCGAATTCCGCCTGCCCAAATCCATCGTGCAGGAGGAAATCGACGTCCTGGAAAAAATGGGCGTCAAGATTACCTGCAATTTCATCGTCGGCCGCACCCGCACCATCGAGCAGCTCATGACCGAAGACGGCTTCGATGCGGTCTATGTCGGTGTTGGTGCGGGCCTGCCCAAGTTCATGAATATTGACGGTGAGCAGTTGGTCGGCGTTTACAGCGCCAACGAATACCTCACCCGCGCCAATCTGATGAAGGCCTACCAATTCGGCAAAGGTTCCGACACGCCGATCGCCGTCAGCAAAAACGTCGCTGTCCTCGGCGGCGGCAATGTCGCAATGGATGCCGCGAGAATGGCCGTCCGGCTGGGCGCCGAAAACGTCTATCTCGTCTATCGCCGCAGCGAAAAAGAAATGCCCGCGCGAATCGAAGAGGTCCACCACGCCAAAGAAGAGGGCGTTCAATTCCGCACGCTCCAAAATCCCCAACGCATCCTCGGCGACGAAAAAGGCAATGTCGTCGGCGCCGAATGCCTCAAGTATGAACTCGGCGAGCCCGACGACTCCGGCCGTCGCCGCCCGGTGCCGATCAAGGGCAGCGAGTTTGTGATTGATGTCGATACCGTCATCGTCGCTATCGGCAACGGGGCCAATCCGCTCATCCAGCAAACCACGCCCGGTCTGGAATTCAATAAGTGGGGCAATATTGTTGTGGATGAAAAATGCAAGACTTCTCTGCAGGGAGTTTATGCGGGCGGGGATATTGTACTCGGAGCGGCAACCGTTATTCTCGCCATGGGCCAGGGACGCATTGCGGCCGCCGCAATCAATCAGTATCTAAAGGACTGAGGGGCTTTAAGATTCATTCCGCGGATTCACCCACCAGATGATGCTCTGAGGGCGTATACAGGTTTTCATGTGTTGCCGGTTCGTCCATGCATTCGACGATCAAATCGAACACCTGACAGGCGTTATCATAAAGACGCCCTGTAACGATAGTGGTTTGGCCGACAAGGTTTTCAAAAAGTACGATGCAGGAAAGATCGGAGATGTCATCTGTGCGTGCCTTTCGGGCGTCCAGCACCGGAACCACCTGGTCATCCAGTTCCACGATACCGATCACTTTTTTCGAGCCGTTTTGTGCCGGTCGTAAACACACACAGCCCGCTACCTGAACCTGAAGTCCGTATTCCTGTTTGATTGCGGTAAATGCAGTGATATGCTGTCCGCATTGCTTCTCATCACCATTTTCAAAGGGCAAAAACTCCGTTTCCATAACTATGTTCTCCTAAATAACTGCCCGATCGTTTTCTTCCACTCAGTCAAAGAGATGATTTCAATAGATGATCTGAGAAATGCAATTAAGCATTTTATGCTTCTATTCTAATAGCAGCCGTTCGCGAATTCAAGAAACAATTTAAAAAAGATGTTTAAAATGTTGACAAAATCCTGCTAACTGTTGTTTTCGCGACCGCCGTAAATTCATCCGAAGCGCCGTAATAAATCAGGACAGAATTGTCCTTTTCTATCGCGCCGCAGGAAAACACCACATTTCCGTAAAAACCCTGTAATTCATACGGAGCGGCGGGCTCCATAATCGGTATTTTTCCCCGTGCGATCACTTTACTTGGATCGTTCAGGTCCAATAATACCGCCGCCAGCGAGTACTTATCGTGTATGTCGGAGCCGTGATAGATTTCCAGCCAGCCGTCATCCGTTTTAATCGGCACGCAGCTTCCGCCGGTTTTGCCGTCGTGAAATGTTCCTTCCTGCGGCAGCACAAGCGGCAAATGCTCTCCCCAGTGCACCGCATCCGGCGACGAAGCGATCCAGATCCCCCGCGGCCCGATATAGCGGGGAACAGGGCGGGTCAGCGCCCAGTATTTTCCGTCGACGCGCTCGGGAAAAATGACGACATCCAGGTTCTCCGGACAAAAGATAATGCCGCGCCTGTTAAAATGGGTAAAGTCTTCCGTCGTCAACAGCGCCGTGCAGATTCCTTTATCGCTGACGACTTTATAGGTAATGTAATACAGGTTTTCGATTTTCGTAATCCGCGGATCCTCCAGTCCGTAGGTTTCGTACGGCATTTCCGGAAACACCGCCGGAGCCGGATCCACGGTAAAATGGATACCGTCTTTGCTGCGGGCGATTCGCAGATGCGAAATGCTCGTCAGAAACATCTCGTCTTTATAATAAAACGACCGCGAATCCGGAATGTCGGTAATATTCGGATCGTCATTTTTGACCCGCAAAAGTTCGAGCTCGCCGGTGTCCGGATTCAGTATCGGCGCCACCTGCTCATCGTCGGCTTTGTCTTTGGGCCGCTCGGCCACCCGCAGCAGCAGCAGCAGGATGTTATCATTAAAAATCGTCGCCCCCGGATTAAACGCACCGACGACCTCGTAATCATCCCTGCTCGGCGGCACATCCGCAGGCGTGATAATCGGATTTTCCGGTGATCTCTCTACTAACATGATAATTTCCCTAAATCGTCATTCGTCAATCGACAATAGTCAATCCAAATGGGATTTACAAGATTTTTTTTCGCAGGGGGGCGCCCGCGCGGAAGATTTGAAATGGGTTTGTTTTTCGTTTTTTTAGTCCACGGCTCGACTGAGCTCGCCGAAGTCCGATGACACAGAGTTTTTCATTTTATATTATTGTGAATTGTCGGAATGTATGGTTTTTTTGTTGGAATTGGAGAAAGATTGGGTATAATTGCGGCAAAGTCCTGAGACCCGAGACATGAGGCGTGAGGAACTTGAATGAAACCTTCGACCTTGCTTCCGCCGTTGCTCTGCGAGCTATGGCGGACAAACAGGACAGGTTGGAAAGAGGTTTTTAATAATGTTAAAAATGAGGAATTAAAGTGTCTGACTCTTTAAATTTTCCTGAAATCAAATCAATAGGAACTGTCTGTTTGGAGGAAATGTAAAATGCTATGGAGAAAAATAAACCTCGAGCTATTTGTTAAAAGTGGATTGGTGTATAGATTATTAATTCTCTGTGCCCAAACACTTTTTTTTTGGGCAACGACGGGAGAGTTAAAAGTGGCCTTCGGTGCCTCGGTTATCTGGAATGGAATAAATTTATTGATTTATTATCTGTATCACTATCTGTTCTATAGAATGTTTAAACTGGAGGTAAATGAGCAATAGTGTAGATACCCGTCTCTGTTTAGAAAATGACAATCGGTATTTCATTCACGGTTGGATTTTGTGGATTGTAGGGATGTAGGAATACAAGTATGTGAAGGGCAGTTTTGAATGATGAGTTTTTAGTTATGAGTTATGGACTTCCGCCGGAGGCGGGGGGTTTTAAATGACTATTGATTAACGACTATTGATTAATGACTATTGATTAATGAATAATGATTAATGATTAATGAGTCGGAAGTCGTCCGGGTGGTTTTTTGAAGATACAGGGATATAGGGCAATTTTGAATTCTTAATGTTGAATTTTGAATTAGATTGAAACGGGAGAATCGGGCGTTGGACAGGATTGAACGCGATCATTTTAGGGCCGTAAGGAGTTTTCGATTGAGGCGACAAGAAGATATGGCACAGCACACGACATTCAGAGGCCGGAAAAGGTACGGGACACCTTTATTTCACCAGGATAATAAATGAGGAAATGGCTTTCATCTTGTGTAAAAGAACAGCCGGAGGTAAGGAATGCACTCTCGGATTCGGTAAAATTAATCCTTGAGTACCAAGATGCCGCCAACCCCTCAGCTTACAGTGAGCCGGGGAGAAGATTTTTGAGTACTGAACTGACATGGTTTCGCCCCGGATGGGTGCTTTTTATTATCATTAGCGCTGTAACAGGTATTTTATTTTCATGGCTTATGCCAAGCTACGACAAAGCTGGGGAGTGGGCAATTCTGGCAGTTAGGATTACTATTCCTACATTTACAATTGGTCTTTCACTAGTCGCTCTTTCACGAACGATTAGCGAGTCAGGAAGATTTGCCGGAGAATACTTGAATGACGCTTGCAAGACACGATTGTTTTGCTGTTTAACATTAGTAGCTGTTCTTTGTGGGCTCGTGGGGCGTTTTTTATCTACAATTGAGTGGGTTCCAAATTTTTTGACTGTAGGGATATGTGCAATATCTATAGGTACATCTGTCAACTCTCTTGCAATGCTTGCATTCGTAATACTCGAAACGATACGATGCTCGATACCCAGCGAATTGATAAAAGTCGTTTCACGATATGCAGCGAGAAAGCTAACTTATGGTTTTGTGAATGATTCTTATTTCAAACTTTTCAGATGTCAGTATGGGGTTTATCTGGAGAAATGGTGTGTAGGAAGAAATATTCACCCACCTTCACAGTATTACGGCCATTACTTCAAATCGAGTCTTTACTCCGGTAACGGAGACAATGATGTAAAAATCGAACTGGACGGGAGCGAAAAGGGACAAGATGTATACAAGGATTATGACCTGAAAAGACTTGCAAAACTGGACAAGTATTTGAAGAAGAAAAAAGCTGAGTTGTATCTGAGTTCGCCGGACTATGAAAGCGAGCAAAAGGGATTGGGTGTCCTAAGTTACACGAATACAAAACAACATGAAGAAATACGATCAGAGGTGTACAGAAAAGGAAGAAAGGTTATAAAGTGGCGGAAATATAAGTATTTGGAGAATGATGATGATTTTTGGGACAGTCAGGTAAGTAAACTTGATGAGGCAATAAAACTGGCCATTGAAAAGAAAGATCCAATACAAGTAAAAGCATATTTAGATGCTGTGAATGTTCCACTAACGGTGTTGAGACAAGTGAGAAAACGGCATAAAGTTGTACGGGATGCTTATGGAGAATATGTCAGAAGAGCTTATCAACTTTTATCTTTGTATCTAAACGCACTTGAGATGCCATATAAAGTACGTGAATCTATCTGGGAAGAAGCGAAAAAAATACTGCAAGAAATGGATTACCATACAATGGAATTATATACATGGTTAGTTCAAAGGATTTATAATTTCATTGAAGACAATAGCGAAGATCTACACGAAATGCGCGGGCAATTTGGAGGTTTTTACGAATTTGCCAGCGGATGGCTGGAAAAAAGTGATGTGAAGGAAACAGAGGATATAAATAAAATGCGGTTGGTTTTGCATAAAGGACTGACCGAATGGATCTTGGTGGCGATTGAGAAAAATGATGAAGAACTTGTCGAGCAGTTGTGTGAAGCGGGAAAGAATATAGTTTTTGGTGAAGAATAACATGATCAATTTTGAACATAAAGAAGTTGTTACACAGCATTTTATTCTTTTTGGACGCTTAATTAACATGGCCAGAGAAAAGAGGGTTAGTGCAAGTGCAATTGAAAAGTTATTTCGTGATCGCCATGAACATGAGCCCAAGGTGGACTTTCACGAACTCGTTACATTTTATCGTGATATTTCCCTACCTGTTAAGACATTGGATTCGTATTTAAATATATTCTACTCACCTACAGGGGTACGCCGGGACTTATTAACAGGCAGTTCATCTTCATCGGGTTCCGGTGTAGTTGGATATCAGGAGACGTCACTCGCTTTTATATATCTTGCAGGTCATGCACTTGCAACTGTCCATCCGTTACCCGATCCAATACCTGGTATATCAGAAAAGTTTATAAAAAGAGATATCCAAACGATAAGAGATGTTTTTAATGATCTTTCACATGGACTTAAGTTGTTGGAAACATGGCTTCAAAACTGTGATAGATTAGACCAGACGAAAGAAGCAGAAGAAATCGCAGAGGCATCGATTGACTTGGCGAAGCGTGAAGAACATATTGCTAAGTTTTGGGAAGCATATAAAAGGGCTATACCTCTGCTATCGATGTGTCTTAAAAATGGAAATTACGAAATTGTTGACGACGTAAAAGATCAGAAGAGATATCTTTTGCCAAAGATAGCTTTAATCAATTATAAATACCCGATAAGCGGGGCAGATGGTGATCGCTATGGTTGCGATATCGGACATCAGATGGAAAAGGATCTACTGTGTACAATTGTTGAAAGCAGTAAATCAAAGTCAGAGAGTCAAGATAACATGTCTAAAGCGATCGATGAGTCTGTTAAGTGGTTGGAGAAGATGCCGTGTGATAATGGTAATGGATTTCTTATTGTTGTAAGTGACAAGTTACCTGAGATTGAGTTACGCGAAGACAAGGATTTTGTTCCTTCATGGAGGGAAGAAGTGAAAGCAGAAGGGTTCGATGGATTTTACCGAGGGTATCCAATTATTCGACTTCGTGAACCAAAGAAAGCGGAAGTAGAAGATGAAGAAAAAACACATTGCCAAAAAGTTGTGGCGGTTGATCTTAGGAAGTGGTTCGGCATGCGAGTTAGAAAAGAGGTTGTTGAAAAGGGACAATTTGGATATTTGAATATCAGGACTTGGTCGCCTAGAGAGATAAGAGATGCTATTGCTTCGGGTAAATTAGAAAAAGAAGAAGTGAATAAAGCTATGGGAAATTGCCCGGTAGATATAACATTTTATTGGGATTTTGATAAAGACAAACTACCCAGAGCAAAATGTTTTACTTGGGTTGGCAAGTAGTCGCTGGTTTTCAACTTCTTTTACACTTAGGCTTTATTATGATTTAATATGGAAGGGAGAAAATTATCTATGAAACTGAAGCCGATGGGGATACTCTTAACAATGTTGGCGGGGGGTGTTTCAATTGATTATTGATTAATGACTATTGAATAATGGGTTACAATTGTATATTGGATATTTTAGATTATAGATTGGGGGAGGAACTTGAGGGAAGGGAAAGTCAGTAGGCAGTAGGCAGTTATTAATTGATACGTAAATCTTGTAATCCTGTCAAAAAATCTGTGTAATCTGTGGACGATAAACCCCCTTGTCACTTTGTGACACTGGCCCTTGGCAGGGGAGGAGCTTTTTGTTGATTATTGTCTATTGACATTCGCGGGGTATTTATTTACATTGTAACGGGTGTTTTTTGTGAAAAAATGAATGATTCGAGGATTTGGACGAGTACATGGCACAAGCAAAACTTCCTGACGGAAGCATTTTAGAGGTCGCTGACGGGGCCACCGTGGCGGATCTGGCGGCTCAGATCGGCCCGGGACTGGCGAAAGCGGCCATCGCGGCGAAAATCAACGGCACGTTCTGCGACCTGTCGACGCCGATCACCGGCACGGTCGATGCGGTCATCATCACCTCAAAAGACGATCTGGGTCTTGAAACCATGCGGCACAGTTGTGCGCATATCATGGCCGAGGCGATCTGCTCGATCTGGCCGAAGACGCAGCTTGTGTACGGCCCGACCGTCGATAACGGCTTCTATTACGACATCGACCTGGACACGCCCATCCGGCCGGAAGACTTCGAGAAAATCGAACAGAAAATGGCCGAGATCGTCAAAACGGATACGCCGTTCGAGCGGATCGAGATGAACCGGCAGGACGCGGCATTGAAAATGGCCGGCGATAAGTATAAGCTGGACAATATCGAACACGCCAAAGGCGACGTCATCAGCTTTTACCGCCACGGCGGCGGGGCGTTTGAGGATCTGTGCCGCGGGCCGCATGTGCCGCGGACGAGCAGCATCGACGCCAGGGCGTTCAAGATCATGTCCGTGGCGGGGGCGTACTGGCACGGCGATTCGACCCAGAAGATGCTGCAGCGCGTGTACGGCACCTGCTGGCGCAACAAGAAAGAACTGGCCGATTACCTGTTCCAGCTTGAGGAAGCGAAAAAACGCGACCACCGGCTCATCGGCAAGCAGATGAACCTGTTCAGCTTTCACGACGAAGGGCCGGGATTCGCGTTTCTGCATCCGAAGGGCATGCTCGTCTGGAACGGGATCATTGATTTCTGGCGGGATGTGCATCGCCGGTATGAATACGACGAAATCAAAACGCCGATCATGCTGAACGAGTCGCTGTGGCACCGGAGCGGGCACTATGACAACTATAAAGAAAACATGTACTTTACCATCGTGGACGAGGTGACCTACGCGGTCAAGCCGATGAACTGTCCCGGCGGATTGCTCGTCTATAACAGCAACAAGCATTCCTACCGCGAACTGCCGATGCGGGTGGCCGAACTCGGGCTGGTCCATCGCTACGAGGCCAGCGGCATGATGCATGGGCTGGTGCGGGTGCGGCAGTTTACCCAGGACGATGCCCACATCTTCTGCACCGAAGAACAGATCGAAAGCGAGATCGTCGGCGTCATCAACCTGATTCAGGAAATCTATGCGACGTTCGGGTTTAAGGAGTATCATGTCGAGCTGTCGACCAAGCCCGAAAAGCATATCGGCTCTGATGAGATCTGGGACATCGCGACCGGCGCCCTGAAAGGCGCTCTTGAACATAAGCAGATGGACTATCAGATCAACGAGGGCGACGGGGCGTTTTACGGGCCGAAGATCGACTTTCATATCAGCGACTGTCTGAACCGATCATGGCAGTTGGGGACGATTCAGCTCGACTTTTCCATGCCCCAGCGGTTCGAGCTGACCTACACCGCCCCGGACAATACGGACAAGACGCCGGTGATGATTCATCGGGCGATTTTGGGGTCGCTGGAGCGGTTTTTGGGCATCCTGATCGAGCATTACGCGGGCAATTTTCCCGTGTGGCTGTCGCCGGAACAGGTGCGGGTGCTGCCGATCAGCGAAAAAACGGCCGATTATGCCAACGAAGTGCTGAATATGCTCAAGATCGAGAATCTGCGGGCGTCCGTGGATCTGTCGGATGACAAGGTCGGGGCCAAGATCGCCCGTGCCCATGCGGATAAGGTTCCGTATATGCTGGTGGTGGGGCCGAAAGAGGCCGAGGCGGGCGTGGTCAATGTGCGGATGCGGCAGAGTACCGAGACCCAAACCATCGCTCTGGGTGAATTAACATCAATTATTCAAGATAAAATTGCCGATAAATCATTGGATTTATCTTTTTAAGGGGACTGTAAGTCCGTAACGAAGTATTAATTGTTAATTGAAAGGTAGCGAGCCATTAGTAAAGATAAATTACGCGTTAACGAGCGGATCCGAACTAATCCGATTCGTCTGATCGATGAAAACAACAATCAAGTGGGGGTTGTTGACGTCAAGGAAGCCCAGTTTCGGGCTCATGACCTGGGACTGGACCTTGTGGAGGTTTCGCCGAATGCCGAGCCGCCGGTGTGCCGGATTATGGATTACGGCAAATACCTGTATCAGCAAAAGCGAAAGCAGAAATTGAGCCAGAAAAAACAGCATGCGGTGACGTTGAAGGAAATCCGCCTGCGGCCGAAAATCGACGACCATGACCGCGATATCAAGGTCAAGCACGCTGCTGAATTTCTCGAAAAGGGGCATAAGGTTCAGTTTTCGATGCTGTTCCGCGGCCGCGAGATGATGCACGTCGAAAACGGGCATAAAATCATGGACGAGATCGTTGAAACGCTGGCCGAGAAGGGGAAAGTCGAACGAAGCCCCCTGATGCTTGGACGACGGATGACGATGGTCATGGTTCCTGAAAAACAGCACTAAAAAACGGGATTTCGCGGTTGACAGGCGGGGGGTTTTGGTGTATCATCCTCGTTTCCAATCGGGATGGTGTCCCGGGCCTTGCGCTTAAGTCTATTGAAAGAAAGAAGTTATATGCCTAAACAGAAAACACATAAAGGGTTGTCCAAGCGGGTTAAGGTGACTGCTACCGGGAAAGTCAAGCGTCCCAAGTGCAACGGCAGCCACCTGATGAGCGGGACCACCCCGAAGATTTGTCGTGGATTAACCAAGAGTACGCTGGTCGAAGGCGTTCGCGCCAAGAAGATCAAGGCGTTGTTGAATAAATAACTGTAAGAGTTCAAGCTTTAGCTTTTTTTTGCACACTAAAGTGTGAACTCTTACAATGGTTGCTTCCCGGCCCCATCAGCTGCCGCAGCAACCACCCTTAAGGGTGATAAGTTCCACGCGTTAAGTCGAGACTGATCCCGATAGATCGGGACAAAGTTACATCGCCGCGAAGAAAAGTGGAACTTACACAGTAACATTAAATATCAAAGAAAGGAAAGCTGGTATGCCAAGAGTACGTAAAGGGGCAGCTGCCCGTCAAGCCAAAAAACGAGTCCTGAAAGCCGTGAAGGGCTATCGCGGCGCCGTCCGCACCCAGATCCGTCTTGCCAAAGAGGCCCGCCTTCGCGCCGAGGTCAATGCTCGTGTCGGTCGTCGCCTGAAAAAACGCGATTATCGCAGTTTGTGGATCATCCGTCTCAGCGCTGCCTGCAAGCAGCGCGGGATGCGTTACAGCCAGTTCATCAGCGGCTGCAAGAAGGCCGGCATCGAACTGAACCGCAAGATGCTCAGCGAGATCGCGATTGCCGACGAGGCCGGATTTGACCAAATTGTCGAACAAGTCAAAGCAGCGCTGTAACAAAAATACGAAATACGAAATACGAAGCACGAAATTCGAAACAAATACAAATGTCAAAATTCAAAACAGGAATGTTTGGGACATTTGAATTTTTGAAATTCGAATTTGTTTCGAGTTTCGATATTAGACATTCGAATTTTTATACTTATGCTTGAGCAGTTTAGACAAATCGGTGAGCAGGCGCGTGCCGCGTTGAAAAATGTTTCAGATGCCCAGTCGCTGGAGGCGTTTCGGATTGAATACCTCGGCCGCAATGGCTCGGTGACCGGGATGCTCAGCCAGATCGGTAAACTTCCCAAGGAGCAGAAACGCGAGGGCGGCCAGCTTGCCAACGCCATCAAGCAGGAAATCACCGCGGCGTTTGAGGCGGCCAAGGGCGAGCTTGGAGATTCGTCGAAAAAAGCAAAGCCGATGATCGATGTGACGCTGCCGGGGATCGCTGCGGCACAGGGCAAGTCGCATATCATTTCGCAGACGGTTTCGGAACTGCTGGAAATCTTCGGGCGGATGGGCTTTGATATCGCCTACGGGCCGGAGGTCGAGGACGAGTGGCACAACTTCATCGCGCTGAATATCCCGCCGGAACACCCCGCACGGGACCCGATTGATAATTTTTACGTCGATGACTCCACGCTGCTTCGCAGCCAGACCTCGACGATCCAGATCCGCGTGATGGAAAACACGAAGCCGCCGATTCGCGTGGTCGCGCCGGGGCGCGTGTATCGGCCGGATACGGTGGACGCAACGCACATGTTCATGTTCCATCAGCTTGAGGCGCTGGTCGTCGATGAGGGTGTGACGATGGTGGACCTCAAGAGCAGCGTCAACCAGTTCATTCATACCTTTTTTGGATCTGAGACAAAATGGCGGTTCCGTCCAAGCTTTTTCCCGTTTACCGAGCCAAGCTGCGAGGTGGATATCCTCTGGGTGGACAAGAGCGGCAGCGAAAACTGGATGGAGATCGGTGGTTGCGGCATGGTCGATCCGAACGTTTTCGACGCGGTCGGCATCGACAGCGAAAAATACACCGGCTGGGCGTTCGGCTTCGGCATCGAGCGATTAGCCATGAAAAAGTACGGCATCACCGACATCCGCCTGCTCTTCGAAAACGACCTTCGCTTCCTGAAACAATTCTGATTTGTTTTTTAGCCACAGATTTTCACCGATTTTCAGGCCTTGACTTTATTGCCGTCAATTCAGTATAATGATTTATTATGACGAACAAAGAGACTGCCATTAAGACGATTCAGGATATGCCGGACTCGGTGACTTGGGATGACATCGAGGAGCGTATCCACTTTCTCGCTGCGATTGACAAGGGGTTGGCCGATGTCAGGGCAGGCCGGGTCATTCCTCAAAAGGATGTCAAGGGAAGTCTGGAGCGATGGCTTTCCAAATTCTTATATTGTCCGTTTTCAAGCGGTATTTGAAAAATATATCAGTAATCCGAAGTTAGCATTCAGTATTTATCCCCAAATGCAAAGTTCCTGATGTTATGGATATGGGTAATTTTAAGGGGATTAATTAGTTTTATTATTTCATTTTTTTGTGGTTTTTTGTATACATTTTTGTATCATTAAGTTGTTCGATATCAAGGGATCGAATAAAAAATGACGTACCAGAGGAGATTATGACCGCAGAAATTGCTATAATGAATAAGTCCGCGATTGCTTTAGCGGCTGATAGTGCAGTTACTGTTTCTAGTGCAAACTCAAGTCAGCATGTTTATCATGGAGTGAACAAGTTATTCGCACTATCTCATTCTCATCCAGTAGCGATCATGATATATGATTCTGCTGAATTCATGGAGATTCCTTGGGAGACAGTTATAAAATCTTATAGAGTTCATATAGGTCCAAAAAAATTCGATCAATTAGAACAGTATCTTTCTGATTTTGTGTCATACCTAGAAAAAGATAAGACTTTGTTATCAAAAGACAGATGTGATAGACATGTTGCCTCTAAAGTTTTTGCAATTTATAACCATTTAAGAGAAGAGATCGACGAGCAGGTTAAAAAAACCATAGCAGAAAAGAAATCGATATCAAACGCAAAGATTTCACAGATTAAAGCGAAAGTCATGCGAGATTTTTTAAGCTCTTTAAGAGCCAAAGAAGATTTAAGGAAAACACCCTCTGGGTACAAAAAAAAGTTCTTGCTGCAATATCAGCAATTGGTTGACTCTGTTATTGACAATGTTTTCAAGAATCATCAAATATCGTCTAGTCTTAAAGGGTTGTTAACTGAAATTGCTTTACAGATGTTCATAAAGAATGAATTTCCTTTCCCCAAATCAGGTGTTGTGTTTGCAGGGTACGGCCCAAAGGATATATTTCCAAAGCTAATTTCCCTGCAAGTTGAATGCGCTGTTAATGGGATGCTTAAGTACGTAGTAGAAAAAAAACAGGAAATTACTTTGGACAATCATGCTTCTATAACTGCTTTTGCTCAAAGTGATATGGTTCAGTCATTCATGGAAGGAATTCATCCGTATCATAGAAAGTACATAGAGAAAAATCTAGCCAGACTATTGAAGCATTTATTGCCAGAATACATTTCCAAAGAGATTTGTGAGGCAAAGGACAAGCAGAGTGATGAAATAGTAGATAAACTTCAAAAAGTTGGGGAAGGTGTCTTACGTGAATTTGACAAAGAATTACAAAAAGATAGAACGAACAACTTTGTTTTGCCTATTACAAATTCCGTGTCGCACCTCCCCAAAGATGAATTGGCTGCTATGGCTGAGTCATTAGTCAATTTAACTTCATTTAGACAAAAGATTTCTTTGGGTACATCTGGTACGGTCGGAGGCGAAATCGATGTGGCAGTTATTTCGAAGGGCGATGGTTTTGTCTGGATAAAAAGAAAACATTATTTTGAATCTGAATTAAATCCTCATTTTATGGCTAATTACATTAAAGATTAAGTATATGGGAGATGGTTTTATGGCAAAAAAACAAAAGGCCTATAAGACGTTTGATGAATACAAAGAGGCATATTACGCTGAAAAGAAAAAAGCTCCAACTGGAGGAAATAAATATGTCAAAATGGGAATGATGCTGGCTCGTGAATCCTTCGAAAGGTATCATCAGGGCTAACTTGGGTTAGGTATTTAGATAGGGAAAATGAGGGGAAATAGGGACGGCCACATATAAAAATCGTAGTTCCTTTACTCTACATTCTCCATTTTGTATTCGGGCTTAGCCCGCTCACATTCCTATCGCCGAATAGCTGCCGCAGTAGGGCGAATCTTCAAAGTCATCGTGCGCATCACATCCGGGATTCCAATGGGGGACGTTGCATTTTCACGGAAAGAAGGGAGGAATGACGATAAATCAATAGTTCGTAGTTTTTAGTTCGTAGTTCTTAGTTCGTAGTTCTTAGTTGAGGAGTCCCGGCTTCCTTCTTCGCTCTTCGAGCTACGAAGGACAGGTCGGTCGGGATGACAGGTTTTTTTATATGATACGCGGGTTTAAGCAGATTGCTGGGTTGACGTTTATCAGCCGCATCCTTGGGATGCTGCGGGACATGGTGTTTGCGTACTTTTTCGGGGCGGACTGGCTGATGACGGCCTGGACGATGGGGTTTAAGATTCCGAATCTGGCCCGGCGGCTGTTCGGCGAGGGCGCTGCCTCGGCGTCGGTGATCCCGATCTACAGCGAAGAATTGGAAAAAGACCCGGATGCCGCCCGGCGATTGGCCCGCAGCGTGGTGACGGTGCTGGCGGTGTTTCTGACCGGCGTGATGCTGCTGGCGGAGTTGTTGATTGTTGTTTACGCCCTGATTTTCCCTCCCAATGAAGGAACCCGCCTGGGCCTGAACCTGGCGGCGATCATGATGCCGTTTATGGTGTGTATCTGCATCGCGGCGGTCATCAGCGGACTGCTGAACGTGCATCGTCATTTTCTCGCTCCGGCGGCGGTGCCGATCGTTCTGAATATTGCCATCATCGCCAGTTCATTGTTGGCGGGGTTAAAATTGGATTTGCCGCCGGAACAACAGGTGTATGTCGTGGCGATTGGGGTGGTTATCGCGGGACTCCTTCAGATTGCAATGCAGATGGGACCGCTGCGAAAACACGGGCTTGTTTTGCGGCCGTTGTGGGAGACGCACTCGCCGGCGTTCCGGCGGATTCTGCTGCTGATGGGGCCGATGGTGCTGGGCCTGACAGTGACGCAGATCAATACGCTGGCCGACGACCTGATCGCGCTGGCGTTCGGGAAGTATTTGTCGTGGGGTGCCGTATCAAAGTTGTACTATGCACAGCGGCTGTACCAGTTTCCCTTAGGCGTGCTGGGGATTTCCCTTGCGACGGCTATTTTCCCGGAGCTCAGCAGCGAGGCGGCCAAAGGCGCTTATGACAGGATGATGCAGGTGGTGTCGCGGGGGCTGCGGATGTCGATCTTTGTGGCGGTTCCGGCAACGGTTGGTTTGATTCTGGTTGCTCGCCCGCTCATCGCGGTGTTGTTTGAACACGGGCGGTTTACGGCGGCGGATACCGGCAGCACCGCCTGGACGCTGTCATTTTACGCGATTGGATTGTGCGGGTTCTTTTCGCAGCAGATTCTGATTCGGGCGTTTTATTCAACCAAAGACTCCAAGGTACCGGCGATTACCGCTGCTGGGGCGGTGGCGGTTAATGTCGTACTGAATCTGATTCTCATCTGGCCGCTGGGGACCGGGGGGTTGGCGCTGTCCACGGCGGTTTGTTCGTATTTACAGGTGATTGTCTTAATGATCGTGCTGAAAAAGAAGCATCCGGTGGAGATGGCCGAGGGGCTGCGGATCACGATTGTCAAGACGGGCGTCGCCACGGCGGTGATGACGTGTGCCGGAATCGGTGTTCTGATGTTTACGGGGCCGATGCCGGTTTCTCTGAAATACGACCTGATTCGCACGGGGGCGCTGGTGGTTGTCTGTGCGGGCGTGTATACCGGGGCATCCGCTGTTCTAAAGAGCGAGATGCTGATGCTTTTGATCGGGCGCAGGAAGCGAAAAACAGAAATTATCGAGAATTGACGGCCTGTGCACATCCGGATATAATGGATTCCAGAAGCAATATCCTAATGTTGTTTTGACAGATTCGGAGGTGTCTTATGAAAGTGATCGAATTTCTGGATTCCAAGGGCGTTCATTACGAAATGACTCAGCACCGACCGACGTTTACCGCACAGCAAATGGCCGCCGAAGAGCATGTGCCGGGGATGAATGTCGCCAAACCGGTGGCGGTACTGGCCGACGAGACGTATTACCTCTGCGTGCTTCCGGCGTGCTGCAAGATCGACATGGATACGCTGAAAAAGGAACTCAAAGCCAAGCATATCCAACTGGCCGACGAAGAAGGGATGGCGCGGCTGTTTGCCGACTGTGCGCTGGGGGCCGAGCCGCCATTTGGGGACCTGTACGGTCTTGAAACACTGATGGATGAGACGCTTGAAGACGACCCATTCATCGTTTTTCAGGCCGGAACGCACGAATTGGCTATCCGGATGGACCTGGACGACTATAAGAAATTGGCGAAACCGCGTGTTTTCAGGTTCAGCTATCACATGCAATAGCCGATTATTTAGTCAGAAAAGCAGATTTTATACCCTTCAGGGTAATAAATTCTCGCAGGTAAATCCGTAACTTACGGTCACAGGCGATCCCGGATCCAGTCCGGGATAAACTCCGCCGCGTAGAAACGGAAATTTTCGATCGTGACCAGTATAGAGTCAACTTTGGAGTATCTATGGCCAGACAAAGGGAAGTGTTTTTAGGTGTCGTTTGCGGCGTCTGTTTTTGTGTCTCTGTGTCGCTTGCATTAGACACCGCGAGTCTGTCCTCAGAAAGCACAGCCAACCTTTTTATTAAGCAAGCTTCCGAAATTCATCGGCAGGATCCATTGGACCCGATGAAAGCCGAGCAGGCCATGACATTTTTGGATGCCGCGGTGTCCCTGGATTCCTTATCGGGGTCGATTGCCGAGCAGGCACTGCGTATCGGGGCGGGTAATTGTTATGCCGGCGCCGATTATACGGACAAGCTGAACTTGGCGATGGACCGCTATCTTCATTCCCGAGGGGATTTGGAGGTTGTTTCGCGTGCCTTAGACTGCATGCTGGTGGGGATGAACACCCGTATGGACCGGGAAGCTTTACTGCAAAAACTCTATCAGAAATACGCGTCCTTAAACCCTGTCTTTGGTTCGGATTTGGCGACCCAACAAGGTTTTCTGGCGGTTGAAAAATCCGATATGCCATCGGCAACAAACGCTTTCATGTCGGGCTATACACTGAATCCCTATAATCAACTGGCTTTTTCCAAGTATTGGGAACTGACGGCGGGCACGGACGCAACTCCGTCGCCGCAGGTTCAGATGGTACAGATGCGTGCGGTTCTTACGATCGATCCTTACGATTTGGATTCGGCGGTTCGATACGCCGATACGCTGATACATTTTCAACTGTATGAGACCGCGGCGGATGCTTATGACTATGCAGCGAAAGTCTATCAGTTTTTGTATCCTGCCCAACAGGTGCCTGACGATATTGTTCATGGATGGCTGTTGGGCTGTTACCACAGTGACCGCATGGAAACAAAATGTCTGGAGGTTGCAGAGAGCTATCGTAATCCCGACCGGTTGGATTTGATGCTCGAGGCGGTTGCCGGCAAGGCCCTGATTAAGATGGGTCAGGTTGACAAGGGCCGCCGTTTGCTTGTATCCGCGGCCGAGAAAGCGGAAGCACTCTTATCCGTAAAAGAGCGGACACAGCCGATTTATCCGGAACATCTGGCATGGTTTTACAGTTTTGTTCAGGAAGAGCCGGAAAAGGCCCTGGCGTGGAGTAATCGGGCATTTGAGGAATCTCCCGACCGCAAGGGCGTCAAGGAAATGTTTGCTTATACGCTGGCCCTGAATGGCCAGCACGAACTTGCTCAGCAATACGTTGAATCCTCGGAAGAGAAACCCCCGATCGCTCTGTTGACGACGGCAATTGTCGACCTGGCAAAAGAAGAGCAGAAGCAAACGGCGCTGGAGACGCTGCGGGCGGTGGTTGAGATGTCGCCGGAATCGTTTGTGGCGGAAAAAGCAATCCATCTTCTGGAGGAGCAGGATTCGGATTACATTCCCGCTGTCGATCCTGCCGGTATTCAGGATGCTCTTAACGGCCAATACGCCGATCGAATTGTGCCTGATTTTATGGAGCCGTCAAAGCGGTATTCTGTCAAGCTGCTGTTCAATGGTTCTGATTTTCTGTACGGGGACGAGATTCAGCCGCGGCTTGTAATCGAAAACACGTCCTCCGATGCGCTGATTATATCTGATGACGGTTTGCTTCAGGGCCGGGTTCGTATTGATGCTGCTTTTGAAGGGGGGCTTAACGTCGAAATCCCGGAGTTGCTGAGTACGCGTTTTAGGCCTTCCGGACCTGTTTTGCCGGGAGAGCATCTTTCCGTTCCTCTGGACCTTAATTGCGGACAGCTTCGAAAACTGCTGATGACGTACCCTCAGGCCGAGACAGCGATTCGTTTTACCGTGTATTTGGATCCGGTGACGTTGGCGTCGGGCCGCGTTGAAAATCGAGTGAAAACAACGGACCCCGTTCAGGCCAAAATATATCGAAGAGGCGTTACGCTTTCCCGCAATTTTCTCTTGCAGCGTCTGGACGTTTTATCCAAGGGGCAGCCCGGTCAAAAATATCAGGCGGCCTCCCTGTTTACAGGGCTTTTGGCTGAGAGTCAGGCACTTCATCTGAGCCGCGCGGTTTATAAACGTGTTCAGGTGGAAAAGGAACTGCTGGTCGATGCTGTCCGTAAGCTTCTTGTCGATCCGGACTGGAAAATTCGGGTTTATACGTTAGATTGTCTTGTTTCTCTGTCCATGCCGCTCGACGGGGAAATGATTGGCGAGATTTCGGACAATCTGAATCATGACAAGTGGCCGGTGCGTATGATGGCGATGTATTTGTTAGCCAAGGCCGAGCCAAAATCCTTTCAGAAAGTGCTGGATTGGACCAGCGAGCATGACGGCCATCACTTGAATCGGCGTATGGCGTTGGCGCTGGGAGGGAAGGAACCCGTCTCCAAGGAGCCGGCGGCGGAACCGACGGAATAGACAGCTTTTTATATCCAAAACGTTGAAAAGCGTATTTTCAAGCCCCAAGCGGGATTCCCCTCAATTCAATTTTGAAAAAAATGTGAAAATTATATTGTTTTACAGTGCAAATTTATGTAAACTTCCGGCCTTGTTTATGGACGTCGATCGGTAAAAAAAATGAAAGGGATTAGAAATGCCGGCAAAAGTAGATAGCGGTACCTGTACAGGATGTGGCGCATGCGTTGATTGCTGTCCGAGTGAAGCCATTGAGATGCAAGAGGATAAGGCCGTTGTGGATGCGGATAAGTGCGTTGACTGCGGTGTTTGCGTCGATGAATGCCCCGTTGAAGCCATCAGTATGGAATAGTTATAGTTCGTAGTTCTTAGTTCTTAGTTCGTAGTTTGTAGCTTAAATAGTCCAGCCCGTAGGGTTGGCCTTAACTAAGAACTATTTGGCCCCATCGTCTAGAGGCCTAGGACACCGGGTTTTCAACCCGGCGACAGGGGTTCGAGTCCCCTTGGGGCTACATCGAAGACGCCAAGTTGTCCTCTTGGCGTCTTTTTTTATGCGCCGATGGTGATATCAAGATTCCATTGACGCTTCAATTCTGAAATGATTTTTTCAAGCCAGATGCCCAAGGTGGCATCGATCCAGATGCCGGGGCGCTGGTTTCTGAAAAGTTGCAGGGACAAAACAGACAGCAGTTCCTTGCTGTCTTTTAAGGGAAGGGGTGTTGGGGTTTTTGTCCAGTTTGTTTCGAGAAATTCCGAAATGCTGTTTTCGGTATCGGGGACAAAATCGCCCAGATGAAATGCCCCCTGAGAAGTGACCTTGAACCACATCAGTTGTTGCTGTTTTCGTTTTTGTCCCTCGATGCTGACTTTGGGACCGATGTCAATGTGCAGGAAACACAGGTCCCGGAGGGGATGGGCATATTGAACGTCCGGGCGAGTGAGTTTTTGCAGCAGATCGAGATTCTTTTTGCATTGCTGGGCGTGTTCGAATTCCATCCGCTTTGACGCCTGCTGCATTTGCTGTTGAAGTTGCTGCTGCGGAGTCTCGAGAGTGCCCGCGGCGGTTTCTACTGCCCGGTTGAGGGCGTTCGCATAGCTTTCTCTTAGCTCCGTGTGCAGGCACGGGCCGGGGCAGGTTTGCATTTGCAGGTAGGGGCAGCTTTGTTCTTTGCCGGTTTCCAGCAGGGCGGGATTGCGGCACAGGACAAAAACCGTGTTGAGGACGTCGCAGAATTCGGCCGCGGCTTTGCGGGAGGGAAACAGGCCGAAGCGTTGTTGGCCGGGGTGTTCATTGGCGGTGTCCGTGACATAAAAATAGGGCAGGAACACATCCGTATCAATCGCGGCCAGGGAAATCTTCGGAAGTTGAATCCAGTTGGCGGCGTCCTTTCCAAAGACAGCGTGGGCCAGTTGCGTGTAAGTGATCTGACTCAGAAAATTGTTATAGCAGCAGGTGTGGTAAATAACAGTGGTCAGGTCCGAAACATCCGGCTTTCGGGTCGCAGGGTCAGCGTCCTTATGCAGCAGTTTTGCCTGGGCGGTTCTGCGGCAGTTGGCGGCTTGTAACAACTGGATCGGTTTTCCGGCCGCGTTGACAAAAAACAGGACGCCCTTGCAGGTCGGTAAATCCGCAAGGGCGTCCTGGGTCCAATTATTTTGTTTCAGCGTAACCGAAGAATCGAACAGTTCTTCGTAAGAGGCGTTCATCAGACCCTCATGCCGCTGATGACCGTATCGAATACCATTTGATCGTTTACGTAGCCCTGAACCAGAGCAGAAAACTGCCGGCTGCGCACCTTGTTAATGTGCCCCATTAAATAAAGCCGGGAGCCAGGCAGTACCGTTCCGCGGAATTTGGTCTCACCAATGCCGGAAAAGCCGATAAACCCCTCTAAACCGTAGATACGCTTCATGAAGAAACTGCAAAGCTGCGCAGCGGCCTCTACCATGATGACACCGGGCATAATAGGGCGGCCGGGGATATGGCCGCGAATCCAAAACTCGTTGTCTGTGACATCTTTGTATCCCAGACAAAGCATTTTCGGCAAGTCAGACCAGATAATAGCATCCAATTGAGACATTTCGTATGCCTGCGGATTAACCTCGGCAATCGCATTACGGTCAAACTGGACTTTTGTCAGATCAAGCGATGCAAGATCAATCAAGGGAGTCGGGGGCATAAAAACCTCTCTGCTCAAAATGTTTTTGAGTGTGGATTAAAATGCTGACTTAATTTTGAGAAATACGGCTGGACCTGTTTCCAGAACCCGATTAATTAGAAGACCGGATTTCGAGTACGTTGTTTCGTACGTTCTGGGCGGCCTGCTTAATCATCTGCATTTGCTTGCGAACGCGTGTGCCAGCTGCCTTATTGCCGCCTTCGGCCTTGTTGATGTCTGCTTCAGTTTCTGCGACAAGTTGTTTAAGATCTTCGTATGCCTGCATGAATTATGCCTCCTTGGAAACAAGTTAACATTTACATTATTTATTTAATAATCCGAAGTTTTACACGTCTTACAGCTATTTTTCAAATACAATTTCTGAATTATTCAAACAATTTTAGGGTTAGTTCGGCAATCCGCTGTCCTCTTCGAGCACATTGGCCCTTGACCCGTTCGTCCGGTTTACCGATAGACGCCGGTCCGTAATGATCGCCCTGGGGGTCTCCCTGGATGATCATGCCGTGGATAAGCAGCATATTGATAATCCCGCAGATGGTCGTTTCATTGCCACCGCCGATATTGGCCGAACTGGTGAACGCCGCACCCACTTTGCCATCCAGTTTTCCATGCATACTGACCGATTCATCAAACAATTGAGCAATCGGGGCCGCTGCTCTTCCGTAGTAGGTCGGGGATCCGACGACGATTGCATCGGCATCGGAAAGGTCTTTGACTTTGGCATCGGTAACGCTTTTGCACTTTGTCGGCAATCCCGCTTTTTCCATGGACTCGGCGATAATCGTTGCCATGGCTTTTGTGTTGCCGCTCCTCGAATAGTATAGGACCAGTCCCTTGGGCATAACCTTTATTTCCTTTCGTTATGGCTCTTTTTTCAGTGGCTCTATATTTTTACGGAAATGCGCGGGCGTTTCAAGAGCAAAAACAGCGTTTTCTAATTTTTTATTTATTTCCATGTCCTTGAATTCAATGCGGTACTCATCGCCCTGACGGGTATAGGCCACCATTTTGGCCGGCAAATATAGGTTATTATAGAGCCACATACTTATTTTTTCATAGTCTTTTATGAAATCCGAATCCTTCTTAACCTTTAATAAAAGGCAGACAAGTTCATTGGGGTCAGCGGTTTTGGGGGCGAGTGAAATATCAAAATCGTTCTTGATGTCGTTTATGTTCGAGAACCCAATCAGGGGGAAATTATGGCTTATCAGCTCAAAAACGCCGATTGGCTTGTCTTCAGGGGCTTGTTGATAGATATCAACCTGTTGGAGTTTGTAATTGATTCGCGTCAGCCAGATGCCGTCGAAAAGGTATTCCTCCCTCTGCTTTACAGGGTCGAAGTCGTCCTGTTTCATGTCGTCAAACCGGATTCTTAGCTTTGAACCGCTATCGGTTTTCTGATAAAAAAGGACGCCGTTTTGGAGCGTGCTTGAATTGAGTAATTCCGGGTCCTGAATAGAAAGGTATGACAGCTTGGCCCGGCACGAGCTTAATTTTTTTGTTGCTGTGTTCATTTTGGATAGGATTTCCTCGATAGCTGCTTTGCTTTCTTTTTGAGCATCCTCGGGGGAAACGGAAGTTTCTTTTGCCGGACTTCTTTTTGTACAGCACGCTTTTTCCGCCCCGGTGCAAGCCCCGCACAGAACGGCCGCCAGTACGATGATGGTGCTATTTCTCATTCGGATTCCTTTTCGAGTTTTTCAATAACATTTATCAGTTCGCCGATCTGAGAGATTACATAATCGGCATGGATTTGAAATTTTTCGGCCTGCGGGTGCGTTTTGAGCAACACCGCGATCGCTCCGGCGTTTTTCGCAGACAGCAGGTCATGCAGAAAATCCCCGACCACGAGCGTTCCGGCCGGAACGGCATCGAATTGTTCGCAGAGCTTTAGGACGCCGTAACCATCCGGTTTCACCGGGCCGTCATCACGGTCAATGACCGCGTCAAAATCAAGCCCGTGCCGGCGGGCCACAAACATCGTATTTCTGCGTGTATTCCGTGTCAACAGGCCAATGGAAAGTTTTCTTTTGCGAAGTTCGGTGAGCAATTCCGTGACACCATCGTTTAATCGGGAATGTTGGGCCGCATGCTGCTCATGCCGCTCCAGAATCGCGTGTGCCTGACGGCGTCGAGCGGTATCCATTGTCCCAATGGCGGAGAGAATATCTCCGGAGGCGGCATTGAGGCCGATTTCCTGGCGAATTTGGTTAAAATCCAGCATGGGCTCCGTTAGGGTTCCATCCAAATCAAAGATGACGGCTTTGATTTTCATGGTTTTGAATCGTCTTGGTTTTTCATCAGTTCCAGCAGATACTGGGCGGCCTTGTTCAATTGGTGGTCTTTTCGGATGATAATACCTGTGGGGCGATAGAAATGTTCATTTGAAAATTCGATCGTGACCAGTGTTCCGCTGGATATTTCCATTTGGACGCTGGGCAGGGGAAGAATACTGATTCCGGACTTAATTTCAATGGCGCGTTTGATCGTTTCGATATTGTCAAACTCCATGACAACCTGCACCGAAACGCCGTAACGTTTAAGGATCCGGTCAATATGGACCCGTGTCGGGACGTCTTGAGAAAAAGCGATAAACTTTTCTCCCTGCAGTTGGTGGATGTCTATTTCACGGGAGGTCGTAAAGGGATGCGACGGCGAACACACCAGCACCAGGGATTCGCTTTCAAACGGATATATATGGATATTACGTTCCTGTTTTGGAATCGCTACGATTCCCATGTCAATACTGCCTCTCAATAGTCTTGCATAAATGTCTTTGGCGTCCAGGTATTCCACGACAAGATTGACATCGGGATATATTTTTATGAATTTTTTGATATACGGCTGAAGCGTATGCATGCCGATGCTGAAAATGGATGCCAGATTGACTCTACAGCTTGTTTTTGTCAGTGTGGTCAATTCATAGTTAAACTGGTCATAGCGTTCCAGAATGTCCTTGCATGCACGATAAAAGGCCTGTCCGGCTGCCGTTAACTCTAAGGGGCGTTTTTTTCGGTTGATGAGCTGGACCTTGTGGGCCATTTCCAACTGGGCTAATTGCTGGGAGACGGCCGATTGGCTGATTCCATGAAGGTCCGCAGTCCGGGAGAAGTTCTTCAGCTCGATCAGATTACAAAAGATTTTTGCGCTTTCCAGATTCATTGACATTATTAAAGGTACTGATATTAACTATCTCGAATTATTATTGGCATAACAGTTCAATTAATTCTATTATAAGGAATACCGATGCGATGTAAACAGATTCTTTTTAAGGCCTGTTTTTTCGTCTTTAAAATGGGGTTTATCAAATAAAAATACAGTAAAAAATTGTAAAGGGGGCTATTGAGAGTTGCGTAAACATCAATAGCCGCTAAGCAGAAAATACCAAAAACCTCTCAGGAAAGGGAAGCAATGGCTACACAATTCGTAGAAAGCATTATGGAACAGGTGGTTGCACGCAATCCGGCGGAAAAAGAATTTCACCAGGCAGTGCAGGAAGTGGCGGAGTCCGTTCAGGGCGTTATTGATAAGAATCCGCGTTATGCGAAGGCAAAGATTTTAGAACGCCTTGTTGAGCCGGAACGCCAAATTATGTTTCGTGTCCCATGGGTGGACGACAAGGGCAATGTCCAGGTCAACCGTGGTTTCCGCGTCGAGTTCAGCAGTGCGATCGGCCCTTACAAGGGCGGACTTCGTTTTCACCCGTCGGTGTATCTGGGAATCATCAAGTTTCTCGGTTTTGAGCAGATTTTCAAAAATGCCTTAACCACCACGCCCATTGGCGGCGGCAAGGGCGGCAGCGATTTTGATCCTAAAGGCAAGAGCGACAATGAAGTGATGAGTTTCTGCCAGAGCTTTATGAGCGAACTGTTTCGTCACATTGGTCCCGATACGGACGTTCCGGCCGGCGACATTGGTGTGGGCGGCCGTGAAATCGGGTTTATGTTTGGTCAGTACAAGAAGCTGACAAACACCTTTACCGGTATTCTGACCGGCAAGGGACTGGGGTGGGGCGGTTCTCTGGTGCGTACCGAAGCGACCGGATACGGTTTGGTCTATTTTGTGACCCGGATGCTGCAGGACCGCGGTATGGACTGGAAAGGCAAAACAGTTGTCAGTTCCGGCAGCGGCAATGTTGCCATCTACGCCACACAAAAGGCGCAGGAACTGGGCGCCAATGTGATCGCGCTGTCTGACAGCGGCGGCTATATTGTTGACCCCGCCGGCATCAAACTCGACACGGTCAAACGAATCAAGGAAGTCGAACGCGGCCGGATCAAAGACTACGTCAAAGAACATCCGAAAGCGGAGTATCATGAGGGTTGCGCGGGTATCTGGACGGTGCCTTGTGATATTGCGTTACCGAATGCCACGCAGAATGAAATCGATAAGGAATCGGCCGAAGTACTGGTCAAGAACGGTGTTGTTGCTGTGGGCGAAGGGGCGAACATGCCTTCTACCCCTGAAGCGATTGATGTCTTCCAGAGCAGCGGCGTTTCGTTTGGTCCGGCCAAGGCGGCCAATGCCGGCGGTGTTGCCACCAGCGCTCTTGAAATGTGTCAGAACTCGATGCGTTTGAACTGGACTTTCGAGGAAGTGGACAATCGCCTCAAAATGATCATGAATGCCATTTACGACCAGAGTACTCAGGCCGCAGAGGCCTATGGCCAAAAGGGCAATCTGGTTGCCGGTGCGAATATTGCCGGTTTTGTAAAAGTGGCTGAAGCAATGATGGCCCAGGGCATCGTATAATCAAGCAAGTGACATTGGGCCCGAAATGTTAAACATGTGAAGAACTTCAAAATCCCCTTGCCATCAGGCGAGGGGATTTTTTTGGGCTTTCGGTTGAAAAGAGCGCTTGATTTGTTAAGATGCGGCTTAACAAGAAGCTGTTGAAGACAGAAAGTGGTGTGTATGGAACGATTTCCTTATCCGAGTACGGGGTTGGACCATCTGGATGAAATGCTGACCCGGCTTCAGTATGGCGACAATGTTGTTTGGCAGGTGGATGATATTGCTCATTATCGGGAACTGGTGGTTCCGTATGCGGAACGGGCCATTTCCGAACATCGTAAGATCGTTTATATTCGGTTTGCGCAGCACGAAGCCCTGTTGAAACCAAGACCCGGTTTAACGATTGTCGAGTTGGATGCCGATACCGGCTTTGAAAGCTTCTCAACACAGGTCCACCATGTGATTTCCCAGCAGGGCAAGGGTGCCTTTTACGTGTTCGACAGCCTGTCGGATCTGTTAACCACGTGGGCGACCGATTTGATGGTGGGTAACTTTTTTACCGTGACCTGTCCGTATCTCTATGAATTGGATACCATTGCTTACTTCGCGTTGCTGCGAAATCGTCATTCCTTTCAAACGGTGGCCCGGATACGCGGGACGACCCAACTGCTGCTGGATGTGTATCGTCTCGAGGGAACACGTTATGTCCATCCGCTGAAAATCTGGAATCGGCATTCACACACAATGTTTCTGCCGCATCGGGATGATGGGGATCAGTTCACACCGGTCATAGACAGCGTGGATGCCGCGCGTCTGTTTTCTTATATTTCTGATATTGCCCGCGGCCGGACACGGCGAAAACTGGATTACTGGGATCAATTGTTCCTGAACGCCGAGAACCTGGTTGGGCGTTCTTCTGAGGACTCGGCGTACAATGTCGCCATTCCGGAATACACCCAGGCCGTCGATACCATCTGCCGCATCATGGTGGGACGCGAAGAGCGTATGCTCGAACTTCTGAAATCGCATTTTTCCCTGCGGGATTTACTGGATATCAAGGCCCGGTTGATTGGGACCGGCTATATTGGGGGCAAGGCGGTGGGGATGCTCATTGCCCGGAAAATTCTTTGTGAAGACACCTCGTTTGACTGGACGGAACATCTGGAACAACATGATTCATTTTATATTGGCTCGGATATCTTCCACACCTATGTCGTCCAGAATGGCCTGTGGAAACTGCGCATGGATCAGAAAACGCCGGCCGGTTATTTTGCAAAGTCCGAAGCGCTCGCGCAGGGGCTTCTGAAAGGGCGGTTTACAAACGAAATCAGGGAACAGTTTCAGGAAATGATTGAGTATTTCGGCCAGTCGCCGATCATTGTTCGTTCCAGCAGTCTTTTGGAGGACAGTTTTGGCAACGCCTTTGCCGGGAAATATGAAAGTCTGTTTCTGGTCAATCAGGGTTCACCGGAAGACCGCTATGAAAAATTTGAGGAGGCCGTTCGCACGATTTATGCCAGCACCATGAGCGAAGACGCCCTGACCTATCGGCTTCAGCGCGGACTTGACCAGATGGATGAACAAATGGCGCTTTTGGTGCAGCGCGTTTCCGGGACGCATCATGGCCAGTACTTTTTTCCGGATGTGGCGGGGGTTGGCATTTCATATAACACATTTGTCTGGAATAAGGAACTTGATCCGAAAGCAGGAATGCTTCGTGTTGTGGCAGGCCTGGGAACGCGGGCGGTAGAGAGAACGGACGACGATTATCCGCGGCTGATTGCGCTGGATGTTCCGTTTATGCGGCCCCATTTAAGTAAAGATAACGAACGGCATTTTTCGCAGCATTATATTGATATGCTGAATATTGAGGATAACCAGTACGAAACGCTTTCTGTGAAGCAGTATTTGGCCCATGATCCGGCTTGGAATATTGATCTTTTGGCAACCGAAGATCAGGATGCGATGATACGTGCCAAACAGCTTGGTCTTGATTGCGGCAGGCAGGTTATTTTGACGTTTGATCCGTTGCTCGAAAAGACGGAATTCGTGCCTCTCATGCGGCGTTTGCTGGAAACATTGGGACGTATTTATGATTACCCGGTTGATATTGAATTTACGGTCAATTTTTCCGACGATGCCACCCCGCAGATCAATCTTCTTCAGTGCAGACCGCTTCAGGCCTCCGGTATTCGTCAAAAAGTTAGTTTGCCGGAACAGTTGATTCCGGAGCGTACACTGATTCGGACACACGGCAGTTTTATGGGGGGCAGTATTTCGCAGGCGGTTAACAAAGTTATATATGTGGAACCCTCGGCGTATATTCAGCTGTCTCAGCAGGAAAAGCATGAAGTTGCGCGCCTGATCGGAAAACTTAACGGTCAGTTCTGTCATAAAAAGACGGACTTTACGATGCTGATAGGTCCGGGCCGATGGGGGACTTCGACGCCTTCGCTGGGAGTTCCGGTACGGTTTTCGGAAATTAACCAGATGGCGGCGTTATGCGAGATGTCTTATCCCGGCGGCAATCTCATGCCCGAGTTGTCCTACGGAAGCCATTTCTTTATGGACCTTGTAGAGGGGCAGACATATTACATCGCCCTGTTTTGCGAGAAAAGCGATGTCGTTTTCCAGGCGGGTCTTTTGCATCGCCGGCCGAACATGCTGACACAGATTCTTCCGGAAGCGGAAAAATATCGCGATACCGTGTTTGTCTATGAGATTAAAGATGACACGCTGATGCTGGAAGCCGATGCTTTCAGCCAAAAATTAGTCTGTTATTTCAATCCTTCCCGTTCCAAAAAATCATGAGAACGGGCATTGTTTGACCAAACACAAGGGCCTTCTCTTCGGGGGAGGCCTTTTTTATTGTTTTTTGGCGGTAAATGCATACAATAGCTTTTATGACAGAGCAACAGACGGATTTAAATAAAGTACTCAAACAGCATCTGGAGATGGAATCTTTTTTTGCGGGCGATTTTTCCGTCAGGGGCGGCGGCCAGCTGTTCGCGGAGGTTCCGGCAGAAACAAGACCCGGACAGGAGAACTCTGATATGGCACAAGCTCTCGAAGCCATCGCAAAAACCGTGCGTTCGTGCAGGAAATGTGAGATCGGTTCGACCCGTACCAACGCCGTTCCCGGACAGGGTAACCCCAAGACCCGGCTGATGTTCGTGGGTGAGGCGCCGGGGGCCGATGAGGACCAGCAGGGACTGGCGTTTGTCGGTAGGGCGGGTAAACTGCTGACCGATATTATTACCGCGATGGGACTGACGCGGGAAGAAGTCTTTATCGGTAATATCCTTAAGTGCCGTCCGCCGGGGAACCGCGACCCCAAACTCGACGAGATCGATAATTGCTGGCCGTATTTGAAGCAGCAGTTGGAGACTATCCAGCCGGAAATCATTGTAGCATTGGGTGCCCATGCGGCTCGAACATTGTTGGATACAAAAGAAGCCATCGGCAAACTCCGCGGCCGCTTCCACGAATACAAATTCTCCGACGACCTCCCGCCGGCCAAACTCATGCCCACCTACCACCCGGCGTATCTGCTTAGGAATTACTCCTACGACAACCGAAAACGCGTCTGGGAGGATATGATGAAAGTGCTAAAGGAATTGGACCTGCCGATCCCGAAGAAGAAGGGGTGATGTTATGTGGAAAATTCCCAAAAAGAAAAGTCGCCCCGGAATTGATGAATACGGCCGTAATGATCTTCATTATGCGGCTTTGGAGAACAAACCGAAATATGTACGCCGACTTATAAAGAAGGGTGTAGATATTAATACACTTGATGATAATGGTTTTTCTGCATTGCATTTCGCAGTTCAAGAGAATAATAAAGAGATCGTGAAAATTTTATTAGAATCTGGAGTACGAGTAGATGTAAAGGATTCTTATGGCAACACACCATTAATGCGAGCTTTGCATAGTTGCTATGCTGCCATGGCGAATGATGAACCGGACGCAGGAGTAATAATAAGGATGCTTTTGAAGGCAGGTGCCGATCCATACTCAGAAAACAATTATGGTGTTAAAGTTATTGATCGTGCACGGGATAGTGCGAAGGATTTGATGCAGTTCTTTGATTTGGGATAAATTGGCCTGAAAGGCCGATGTAATTTAGCCCAGGGCAACGCCCTGGGTAAAAAGTCCCCCAACAAAAGGTGCCCTGAAGGGGCAGGATAAAAAATGGCACAATCATTAGCACAGATATACATACACATCGTCTTCAGTACCAAAGAACGACGACCTTTTATTCAAACGGACATTGAATCGGAGCTTTACGCATATATTGCCGGTGCAATCAAAAAAATGGATGGTTTCCCATGCCTGATTAACGGGACGGCCGATCATGTGCATATTTTGTCAGCCTTGCCCAGAACCGTTACAATAGCAAAATTTATTGAAGGAATCAAACGCCCCAGCAGTCAATGGATTAAAACAAAGGGCCAAATGTATCAAAAGTTTGCCTGGCAGAATGGGTATGGGGCATTTTCGGTTAGCAGTTCCAGAATGGATTCGGTTAAGCGTTATATTACTTGTCAGAAAGAGCACCATCGAGAGCTCTCATTCAAAGAGGAGCTTCTTGAATTTCTTCGAAAATATAACGTACAATACGATGAACGTTATCTGTGGGATTGATTACATTGCCCTTACAGGGCAAAAAGGTTGTTTGTGTGATTCATAAACCCAGGGCGTTGCCCTGGGCTATATTCCTACAGTCTTTCAGACGGTTTCTTGGGGATGGCTTCGCCGTCAGTAATTCAATAGGTTCCTCGACTTTGCTCGGGATGACAACCTATTACCACGCTAAAACTTGTCAATCAGATACCGCGCGGAGAAGAGCAGGTCGATGGTGATGGCGGCGGTGAGGATGGCCCATTTGAACCAGGGCCAGCGGAGGTTTAGTCTTACCAGGGCCAGCAGGATCCACAGTGCCGCTGCGGTCAGGGCGTACATGAGCATGGTCAATTCAAAAACTTCCCGGATGGCAATGATTCGAATTGCCAGTCCGGCGAAGAATGCCGCCAGAATCGATACGGTCGCAGCACAAACCAGAAGCCACTTCGTATCCGCTTTGCCCGCAAAGAGAAACGCCTGAAAGCCGAGGCCGCATAACACTGACAAAAACAAAATCGGAAACGCTGCCCAGACAACGGGTGAGATCTGAAAGACCGGCTCCCAGAAAGACAGAACCACTCCGGCGGCGATGGGGATCAGCAGGGCGATGCGCTGGAGTTTGACATAGACAAAAACGCCCATCAGGGCAAAAATGAGCGAACAATGGTACAATCCGAAGGGGACAATGCCGCCGGACCTGTGGAGCGGAAAGATCAAATCGACGAAATCTTTTACCGTCATGGAAAGCTCTTTCGGCATCAGGAAATGGGGGCCGGTCCACGGTTGTGCCGTGACCCAGAACAGCAGAACAATCCCCGCAAACGGCAGCAGCGTCAGCAGTGCACGAACAGAAAAACGGAACGTATCCGGCGTTTTTCCCTTGTGCCAATACACCGCCGGAAGCAGCAGCCACGGTATCATAACAAACGACAGTCCTGCGAACGGATGAAACATCTCAAAGCTTAACGCAAACGGCCCAAAGCCATAAACGGCGCCGGTGAAAAACGACGGTGTCCAGTTGTTAATCCAGCGTTTACTGATAAAGTAGGCCCCCCATGCCGCGGCGACGGCATTCATTGCGCAGACTGTTTTGAAATTATCCACGCCCAGCACGGGCAAATAGAGGAAGACAGCGAGACAGAGATAGAAGGCGATAGCGGCAATGTCGTTGGCACTGACCCCTGCCGCAATGCGTTTTTTGGCAAGTTCCGGAAACGAGCTTCCCATTCGATACCTTTATCAATAAAAACCACGAATAAACACGAATTTACCCAAATAAAGATCTATATACAGGTATTATCGGCGATTTGCATCGTTACAGACAATTCTTTTTCTTAGACGCACTTGCCATTATCTTTTGAGAAAATGAATTAGTGTATATTCGTGTGTATTCGTGGTTCCATGAACCCTATTTCAGGGTTACTTTACCTGAGCCGGCGGTAATGGTGCCGATTTTATAAACCTGCTCGCCGGAACGGGTCAGTTTTTGGCAGATGGAATCTGCAAAGTCCGGGGCAACCACCAGCACAAAGCCGATGCCCATATTGAACACGCGGTACATTTCCTCGTCTTCGACCGGGCCTTGTTCCTGCAGGTACCTGAATATCGGCGGAACCGGCCATGATTTCGTTCTCAGGGCGGCATTACAATCCTTCGGCAGCACCCGCGGGATGTTTCCGACCAGTCCGCCGCCGGTGATGTGTGCCATGGCATGGACGACTTGCTTGACTTTGTAGCCCCTCAGCAGTTTGACAATCGGTTTGACATAAATTCGCGTCGGTTCCAGCAGCACGTCGCCCAGACGTTTTCCGTCGAGTTCATCAATACAGTCGGTGACGTTGAGTTTGCATTTCTTAAAGCAGATGCTCCGAACGAGCGAGTATCCGTTGCTGTGGATGCCGCTGGAACCCAGGCCCAAAATGACATCGCCCGGCTGAACATTGTCGCCGGTGACGATGCGATCCCGCTCGACCACACCCACGGCAAAACCGGCCATGTCGTATTCGTCCTTGCCGTACAGGTCCGGCATTTCCGCGGTCTCGCCGCCGATCAAAGCACAATCAGCCATGCGGCAACCCGCGGCAACGCTTTCGACCATCTGGGCGACCTGCTCGGGATCGAGATGGTTGACGGCAAGATAATCGAGGAAGAACAGCGGTTCGGCGCCCTGAACGATCATATCGTTGACACTCATCGCGACCAGGTCGATCCCGATGGTGTCATAGCGTCCCATCTGCTGGGCAATAATGACCTTTGTGCCAACGCCATCGGTACAGGCGACCAGCACGGGACTCTTATAATTGCGCTTGAACAGCTTTTCGTCATAGTCCAGACGAAACAGCCCGGCGAAGGCGTTATGCATATTGATCACCCGTGGGCCATGGGTCGAGGCAACCGACCGGCTGATACGTTCGACCATGCGGTCATTGGCGTCGATGCTGACGCCGGACTGTTCATAACTGAGATAATCTTCTTTTTTCATTCCATCTCATTTTGATCAAAAAGCTGCGTCTGATGGCGTTCCATCGAAAATTTGTTCACCACTTTATTGACGGGGATTTTATATTTGCCGCTCCAGCACGCTGTACAATAATGGTCCGACGGCAGAGACGCACAGCTAAGCAGGCCCTCCAGTGAAATATATCCCAGCGTATCAACGCCAAGGAACTTGCGGATTTCCTCAATGGAGTCGATCTGGTTGGCCAGCAGTTCTTCATGTGTGGGAAAGTCAACACCGTAAAAACAGGGATGCTTGATCGGCGGACAGGCCACCCGCATGTGGATCTCTTTCGCGCCGGCCTCACGCAGCGATTTAATCTTGCCCTTTGTGGTGGTGCCCCGGACGATAGAATCGTCGATGACGATAAGCCGCTTGCCTTCCACAACGCTCTTGACGACCGTCAGTTTCAGTTTGACCGCCAGATCCCGCATTGTCTGAGACGGCGACAAAAACGTGCGGCCAATATAGTGGCTCCGCACAAACCCCATATCAAACGGGATGCCGCTTTCATTGGCATAGCCGATGGCGGCGCTGGTACCCGAATCCGGCACCGGCATCACCAAGTCCGCGTCAACCGGGTGTTCGATGGCAAGCTGTCGACCGCTGCGAACCCGAACATCATGTACATTCTCGCCAAAAATCATGCTGCTTTGCTTGGAAAAATAAACGTGTTCAAAAATGCAGTGCCCCGGCGTCACCGTGCCCGGTGTGACAAAGAACCGGCTGCTTAAACCGTCCTTGTCGAGCGTAATAATTTCGCCCGGCTCAACATCCCTGACATAGTCCGCGTTAATCGCATCCAGAGCACACGTCTCACTGGCAACACAATAAGCGCCGCTTTTCGTTTTACCCAGGCATAACGGGCGGATTCCGTAAGGATCCCGAGCTGTCTCGATGCGGTCCGGAAACAAAAACAGCAGGGAGTAAGCACCCTGCAAGTGATTCAGTACATGGCCCAGCGGGTCCGGCTTGGTGACATGCGTCGGCTTGGCCATCAGATGCACGATGATCTCCGTATCGTTGGAGGTCTTAAAGATATGGCCGTAGGCCTCGTACTCGTCACGGAGCAGCGATGCATTGATCAGATTTCCGTTATGCGCTACAGCGACCTGTCCACGCGAGAATTCGCTCAAAAACGGTTGGGCGTTGGTCGGATTGCTCGAACCCGTCGTCGAATACCGCACATGCCCGATCGCCATTGGATTTTCCAGCCGCTCAAGGACGCCCCGGCTGGACCGAAAAACCCGGCTGACCTGCCCCATCCCTGTAAAGCAGTGGATCAGTTCGCCGTCGCCGGAGGCGATCCCCGCCGATTCCTGACCGCGGTGCTGAAGACTGTGAAGCGCAAAATATGTTTTCTGTGCCGCATCCGGATCGCCGTAGATCGCGAATATGCCGCACTCTTCTTTCTTTTCTGTCATTAAAACCTCGAAAAAGGGCTCAGTTCCTGTCCTGTCTTGAAGTCAGTCTATCCGAAGGGGTTTGTCGAGTCAATGGTTTTGTATCCGGAATGGGCCAAATATAACAGTGGAAATCTTTGTGCAATTCAGTATAATATGCACCTTTTATCGAAAACACTTTTTAGGCGGAACCCGATGGAAATGAAAGTCAATTTGTCACGTCCGGATATCACAGAGGCCGAAATACAGGCCGTTGTCGATGTTTTACGCACCCCCAACCTGTCGCTGGGGCCCAAGGTACGCGAATTTGAGCAGGCGTTTGAACAGTATATCGGCATCAAACACGCCATTACCGTCAACAGCGGCACCAGCGGGCTGTATCTGTGTGCCAAGGCCATGGGCTGGGGGCCGGGCGATGAGATATTGGTCACGCCGTTTACGTTCATTTGCTCGGTCACGGTGCCGATGATGGTGGGGGCGACGCCGGTCTTTGTCGATATCGACCCGGTTTCGCTGAACATGGATCCGTCGAAAATTGAAGAAAAAATCACTCCCAAAACCAAGGCGATATTGCCGGTCGAAGTGTTTGGCAATCCCGCCGGAATGGATGAAATCTGCAAAATTGCCAAAAAGCACAACCTGCCCGTTCTGGAGGACAGTTGCGAGGCACTGGGCTCGACCCTTAACGGTAAAAAAGTCGGTACATTTGGACAAATGAGCGCATTTGCGTTCTATCCCAACAAGCAGATGACCACCGGCGAAGGCGGGGTCGTCCTGACCGATGATGATGACTTAGCGGAATTGTGTATTTCCATGCGGAATCAGGGTCGCGGCAGGGGCGGCGGATGGCTGGCCCATGAGCGGCTCGGGTACAACTATCGCCTGTGTGACATTAACTGCGCGTTGGGCATTGTCCAGCTTTCGCGGATTGAGGAAATGATCGCAAAACGCGCCCACGTCGCACAGATGTATCAGGACGCGCTGGCCGATGAAGACCGGCTGATTCTTCCGCAACCGCCGGCCAACGGCCGCATGAGCTGGTTTGTCTTTGTGCCACGGCTCAAACCGGGCTATACCATGGACCAGCGAAACACACTTCTGAAAAAGATGCTCGACCGCGGCATCCAGGTCAGCAACTACTTCCCGCCGGTCCACCTGCAGCCGTTCATCGCCGAACAGTTTGGCTGCAAAGTCGGCGACATGCCCGTCACCGACGAAGTCGTCAAAGGCACGTTCGCACTGCCGTTCTACAACAACCTGACGCAGGACGATGTCGCATTGGTCTGCAAAGAACTGCGAACCTGCCTCGACGAAATATAGATTGTACCGCCGGCATCCTGCCGGCAGGTTTTGGTTTTCTACTTTTGCATGACATTCTGACTTGACTTTTTCCTGTTTAGGGCATATCTTGTGCTGCGCATTTACAGGTTAAAAACAGGAGTCAATGATGGGCGCAGAATTCAAAAGTCGGGCCGGGTTTATCCTAATCAGCATATCATTACTATTCTTAGCTCATACCGTATTCGCTGAAGAACCCGTCCGGTTTGCTGATGGAAATCTCAAAGAAGCAGTGGAAAATGCATTGAATAAAGAAAACCCAACCCCGTTTGATATGAGAGGATTAGAGTGGCTGCCTGAATTTCTTATGTATGGATATTCGTTTGGGATTTGTGATATCGATGATTTGACCGGACTTGAATATGCTGTCAATCTTGAAGCATTGGGGATTCAGTCGAGTTCGATAGATGATTATTCAGTGATTTCGGAGTTAAGGAACCTGCGGGAGCTGAAACTGATTTCGTGTGGGATTTCTGATTTGGCTGGTGTGGTGTCCGCAATAAAGGGACTCGAAAAACTCGAATCACTTTCTTTTTATGACAATCAAATCAGCGACATTTCCCTATTGACCGATTTTCGGGGCCTAAAGGCACTGAATCTGCAGAATAATCCTCTCAATGAAGAGGCTTACAGGGTCCATCTCCCGCAAATACGCAAAAACAATCCTCGAATTGAAATTGCCGTGGCCTTTCGGCTGACTCAATTAATCGCTCCGGCGGTTGTGTTTGTGGTTTTCATTATTGTGGCACTGGTTTTCATCTGCCGAAGTTGGAACACAAGGGGGTGGATTTTTGAATCAATCGCGGCAGTCGTGGCTGCCGGGGTGGGTTGCTTTTTAGGGCTTGGTGCGCAGATTCTGTATGTCTATACGGATTCCTTTATCGAGTTTTTCGGCAACGGATATGAAAATCCACCATGGGTCGGCGGTGTTATCGGCGGAGTGCTTTGTCTGCTGGCAGGTATTTGGTTTGCTCAGTACTTAAGGCTGGCACTCAATGAAGGATGTCAAAGGGGCAGGATTGTTGGCAGAGGTGTTTGTGTCGGCATCGTTTTGGGTATCCTTTGTTCAAGCACTGTTCATGTTCTGCTGATGGTTGCTTATCGGAATCCCCATCTTGCCCCGATATTCATCGGGGCGATTTTTGGTTTTGTCGGCGGCATTATCACCGGGCTTGTCGTTTCTGTTGCTTTCATCCTAACCCATAGGGCCAAATCCATTGAGCCAAATGCAGAAACAGGAGAGAAAAGATGAATACCACAAACGATAAACCCCAAAAGAAGCTGTGCGTGATCACACTCATTCTGATAATTTTCACGGTTGTGTCGATAACACTTTTAATGACGCTGATGGGCCGTCATGGACTTGGGATGCAGTCTGAACTTTTACTGGAAGACATTCTCTACGGTCTGCTGGTGATGATACCATTACTTGCGGTGGCCTCGCTGATACGAATCAGTCTTAATGGTCACCGGTTAATAGGACGGACGGCCTGCTGGGTGACATTAGTATTCGCATGTTTCTTTCTTTACTTGATGGCATATTCTGAAATCGTAACCATTCACAATTATTTTTGAAAAATTCACAAAAAAGACTTGCGCGATACACAACTATCTGCTATTCCATGATTTATGGACGATAAAGATGTTGTCATATCGCAGTTACTCGAAGAGATTGCT
>JAOUFG010000189.1 GCA_029858345.1 Phycisphaerae bacterium | reverse complement strand
TCCGTTTGGTCAATCAGTTTTGCTGGCATGGTAAGTACTCCTAAAAAAACAGTTAAACCATGCCACTGTTATCGGACAAATCCAAAAAGTTCCTTGAAATATAACACTATTTCAAGCGAACACCCGGCTATTCCCCTGGAAAGTTATTCGTATAAATGACTTACAAAACTTTAATTATGTTGGACAGTAAAACTAATTAATTCTTTTTTTACTTATTTGTGTGTATTCGTGTCAATTCGTGGTTCAAAATAACCCTTGTAAATCCCCATCAAATTGTATATTGTAGATTGTATATTGAGAAATGATTATTAATTTAATTTCGTGTTTTTCGTGTCTTTCGTGGTGGTTATGATAATCTGAAAATCTGTGAAATCGGTGTAATCTGCTTGCCGGGCCAGCTTGTCTCGTCGAAACGCAGTGAAGGCGGATGGCTAAAAAAATCAGTGTCCTCAGCGTCCTGAGCTTGCCCCGGACGTGATCCGGGGGTGGTTAAAAATTTGTATATATCTCGTGTCTTTCGTGTCTTCGTGGTAAAATATCTTGTAAATCCCGCCCATCCTGTCTAAAATATCCCTATGGAAGAGAACAGGATTGTTGTATTCAATAGTAAGCAAATCCGCCGCATCTGGCACAAAGAACAGTGGTATTTTTCTGTGGTGGATGTTGTGGGGGCCTTAACCGATAGTGCAAACCCGCGCGATTACTGGTTTAAGATGAAGAATCGCGTTAAATCGGAAGACGGTATTGAACTGTCGACAATTTGTCGACGGTTGAAACTTCAAGCCGCGGATGGAAAAATGAGGGAAACCGATTGTGCCGATACTCAGAGCTTGTTTCGTATCATCCAATCCATTCCGTCGCCCAAAGCTGAGCCGTTCAAGCAATGGCTGGCGAAAGTGGGATACGAGCGTGTTCAGGAGATAGAGGACCCTGAATTGGCCCAGCAGCGAATGAAGCAGCTTTACGAGCAGAAGGGCTACCCGAAGGATTGGATTGACAAACGTCTGCGCGGGATGGCCATTCGGCAGAACTTAACTGATGAGTGGAACGATCGCGGAATTGATAATGAAAGAGATTATGCCATTTTGACGGCCGAAATCTCAAAAGCCACATTCGGGATCACGCCTTCGCAATACAAGAAGATCAAGGGGCTGCCTAAGAAGAACCAGAATTTGCGTGATCACATGACCGATCTGGAATTGATTTTTACCATGCTGGGCGAAAAGGTGACAACCGAAATATCGCAGAAGGAAGAGCCGGACACGTTTCAGGAAAACAAAGAAGTTGCCAGACGCGGCGGCGCCGTCTCGGGAACCGCACGCAAAGAAACCGAAAAAGAGTTGGGCCGACCCGTTGTCTCCCGGCAAAACTTTCTTGAAACCAAACCGACAAAACGTTTTAAAGAATAAGAAATCTGCATAATCTGCTTTAAATTGATGATTGTCTATTGAATAATGTTTCATAGCGTCTCTGGTGTCTTTAGCGCCGTTTGCGTTAAATAAAAATTTCGTGTTCATTCGCCCGCCGTGCCGTCGCCCGTCGCGGCAGGTGTCTTTCGTGGTTATGATAATCTGAGAAATCTGTGTAATCCATTCTCCGTAGCAGAGCTACTGCGAAGGACGAATCTGTGGACCCTTTAAATTGACTATTGAATAATGTTTTATAGCGTCTTTAGCGTCTCTGGCGCCGTTTGCGTTAAAAATATCTTGTCAATCCCGCCAATCCTGTCTAAAATAGCGTCATGGTAACACTTTCAGACATCCAGCAAAGACGCGCCGACATCCTCAGGATCGCCGCCAAGTACGGCGCCGACAACGTCCGTGTATTCGGCTCGGTCGTCCGCGGTGCGGCCGGCCCCGGCAGCGATCTGGACATTCTGGTTCGCTTTTCTAAAAGCACGTCCCTGATCGACCATATCGCCCTGATGCAGGACCTGGAGGACATGTTGGGTGTCAAAGTTGATGTTGTCGGTGAAAAGGGGCTGCATCCCCTGATACGTGACAGCGTTCTGAGCGAGGTCGTTGCCTTATGATAGATAGAGACCGACTGTATCTGACTCATATTGCCGAATGTATTGAACGTATTGAAAAATATGCGAAGCCGGGATGCGATCATTTCATGGCGGACACGCTTACCCAAGACGGTATTATACGCAACTTTGAAATTATCGGCGAAGCGGCCGGGAACCTTTCCGACAAAACACTGGATCGAACGCCGGATATTCCCTGGCATCGGATCAAGGCATTCCGAAATGCGCTGATTCATGGCTATTTTAAGGTGGAACTGGACCAAGTCTGGAATGTGATAGAGAATGATTTGTACAATCTCAAACAAGCCGTAAACTATCTCTTAAAATAGATCGGTGCCCTCAGTGCCCTCAGTGGTTAAAAATCCCATAAAATCGCCCATCCGGAGGAAGTCCGCAATTAAGAATTCCATGATCCCTGAACCCTGACTCCTCTCTCCTCTCTTCTTTCTCCTGGCTTCTGTCTTCAAAATCGCCCCGGCACAGCCGGGATCGGGCATGTTTGAACGGATGGCACATAAACGCGTTTAGAGCACGTCCGGTTAAACATGAACGGGTAGCTGCCTCAGGCAGCGGCGATTAAAAAATCTGTGAAAT
>JAOUFG010000188.1 GCA_029858345.1 Phycisphaerae bacterium | reverse complement strand
GGTGGAAAGAGGATGGCGCCAGTTGTGTTCTTGCATTGCGAACATTAAAGTTAACAACGGGCCGCTGGCAACAGTTCTGGAGTTATGTGATGAGGCACGGATGCACACTATCTTAAGCGAACACCCTCAGAGGGTCCACAGAGCGTGCAACTGACATGCGCTTCCCTATCTTCTTAAATCGCTTTACAAAAAGGACTAATCTCTTTACAAAACCGCAGCTTTAGTGTATATCAGGGGAACGGTGACTTTCAAAGGAAGTTGCAGGCAATGATATTCCATCTTACTTAAGAGATGATAACGCCGGGATAGAAAGGATGAATTATGGCCGGGAATGTGATTGAATTGACGGATGATACATTTGAATCGACAGTAAATGGCGGCGGGGCGGTCCTGGTGGACTTTTGGGCCCCGTGGTGCGGCCCGTGCAAGATGCTGACGCCGGTTGTCGAAGAAATCGCCGAAGAATACGCCGGTAAAGCGACGATTTGCAAAATGAATACCGACGACCATCGCGATGCGGCGATTCAACACGCCATCAGCGCTATCCCGACCTTGATTCTGTTCAATGACGGCCAGGTGGCAAAAAAATGGGTTGGGCTTACTACCAAAGACGACCTCACCGCCGCGATTGACGAAGTACTGGGATAAGTGCGGCCTTGAAGGGCGTGATATCGACCGTTATGAAACAAAACCTCTTACTTCTATGTATGCTTTCGGCGCTGTGGGCGATCGCAGGGTGCGAGGTTCCTCCGCCGAATACCCCGGCGGCCTCAAAGTCACCCCTTGACGGCCTGAAACTTTCCGATCTTAAAGATCCGACGAAAGATCAAGTCCCCGATAATTTCCTGATGCGTTTCAGGGTGTTGACATATACCATTGACCCGGGCAGAGTCGATGAATTAAGTGGTCTTTACAATCGCCTTTCCCGGTCAGATGTCCGTATGGTTAATAAGGGTACCTTTGAGGCCAACGGTTTTGCCGTTGGGACGGCTTCTTTTGAAACCGGCGCCGCCATTGCTCAGGAACTTGCCCAGATCGGTGCGGTTCGTACCGCGCAGGCCAATCTGATGATCCCGCCTGATATAATCAATCCCCTGTCGAGGTTGCTTTTGCAGGGCATTGGAACGATTCATTATGCCGTACCTGGAGACACTTCAGCGACAATGACGCTGCCGGGGACGGGCCTGTTGGGTTGGGTGATGTCTGCCAAACCGGATCCCCGGTTCCGCGGGATGGCTCAGGTCAAGCTGTTTCCGGCCTATTGGCAGCCGGGCATTGAGGATATTCGGTTGCGGATGGGGATGGAACCGGTTGAATATAATCCCATTCTTGTCGGCCAGGTTCTCACGCGCGTCGAAGAACAGGGCATTATTTTGCTGGGACCGACGCGCCAGATGCCGGATGAGGCAACATTGGACAAAATGCTGTTCTTTCTTCCGGGACCAAAACCGAAGATTCGATTCTTTGTCATTATCTGTGATGCTGCGGAACTGAGATGAGTTTGCAAGAAAAGCCCGTTGTTGCCGTACAGCGATGCACGTCCTATGATGCTGACACGGTGTATTCCGCTGTTTGCAGACAATTCGAATTGTTGGGCGGGGTGGAGAGTTTCATTCAGCCCGCGCAGCGTGTGCTGATTAAGCCCAATCTCATTGTGCCGCGCGGCCCGGAAGTTCCGGCACAGACCCATCCGGAGGTGATTTATGCGGTCGCGCGAATCGTCAAAGAGCATGGAGCCGTTCCGTTGGTGGGCGATTCGCCGGCGTGGAGCAATACCCGCGGATGCCTGAAGGCGCTGGGGATTGATGAGCAGCTGGAATCGCTGGGGGCCGAGATCGTCCAACTAAACCAGCCGGTGCGGATGAAGATTGACGGGGCCGCTGTGGGTATCAGCCGGGTAGCACTGGAAGCCGATGCGATCATCAATGTCGCCAAGCTCAAGGCCCATCAGCAATTGGGGGCGACGTTTGCATTTAAGAATATGTACGGGTGTGTCGCGGGATTGGCGGGTAAAGAAAAGGCCTGGTGGCATTTTGCGAGGGGCAAAGAGGTCGAGCCGTTTTGCCGGATGATTATCGGGATTTATCACACACTCAATCCCGTCATTAATATCATTGACGGCATTATCGGCATGGAAGGACAGGGACCGATTAACGGCGATCCGAAAGAGGTTGGGTATCTGGTTGCCGGAACGGAGCCGGCGGCGTGTGAACGTGTCTGCTGCGACCTGGTGGGCTTCGACCCGAACGACCTGCCGCTGCTGATGACCGCGGAAAAAATGTTTCCGGGAACGCTGGATACACCCATTCACGTCATCGGCGATATGTTTAACGCTCCGGTCTGTCCCGATTTCAAGCCAGCCGTCCAAACCCCCCTGCGTTTCAGTTTTGGCCATATCTGTAAGAGCATCGGCAAGCAAATACTGATTTTGTTGAAGTAAGTAATCCAGGTTTTTAGAACGGAAATTTTTCCTGGCTGCGATTGAATGAATAACGATTAATTCAAAGATAGGTAAACCACTGGTTTTACCAGTGGACTTGTTAAGGTTTGACCCTCGGATTACGTGATAGGGGGTTATAATACTTCTCCTTGGCTTGACGGTTTAGGAATTAGCTAAGGAGAAG